>JABDJX010000066.1 GCA_013003245.1 Silicimonas sp.
CGGTAAGCTTGTTCTTTCCGTCGTTCATTCTGCCGCCTCCAACGCTTGGGACTGACCTGGCCCCCATCCACAGACCAGCAGTTCAGCTTCGTCTTTGGCATAGTCCTCCCATCTTTTGAGAATCTGATCACAATAGAGCGGGTCCAACTCGCAGAGATATCCGCGTCGGCAAGTCTTCTCAGCAGCAATCAACGTCGAACCAGACCCCCCGAACAGATCCAACACAATCTCACCGCGCCCCGACACATCTCGGATCGCATCTGCAATCATCTGAACGGGTTTGACCGTCGGATGCATCGCAAGCTCGTCCATGCGACCTGCGCGCATGGTGTTGACCCCCTTGTACTGCCAAACATTTGTGCGGTAACGCCCATGCTGGCCCAGTTCGAAGGTATTGGTGTGAGGTGCTGTTCCCTTCTTGAAGACGAAGATCAACTCATGGCGCGAACGATAGAATGTCCCCATCCCCCCATTGTCTTTGACCCAGACAATCAGGTTCTTGAGCTCTTCATAGACCGCTGCCCGGCTGCCAGCACTTCATTCATATGCCGCCAGTCCATGCAGAGGTAATGAATGGCCCCGTCCAGACTGTGATTGGCCAGATTGGTCATGGCCGACTTCAGGAAGTCGGTGAACTCAGAAGCGCTCATCTCTCCCGATGCCATGGCAAATTCTCTGTGCTGTGTCTTGCCTGAGTTGCCGACATGGCCGTCGATCGGCACGTTATAAGGCGGATCACTGAAGATCATCCGCGCCTTCGCGCCATCCATCAGGCAGTCTACGATCTTAGGGTCCAAGGCATCACCGCAGATCAGTCGGTGCGCCCCAAGCTGCCAGACATCGCCAAGCCGCGCGCGGGGTGGTACCTCGCCCGGCAGCACGTCGTCTTCCGGATTGCCCGGCTCTTCCGGTGCAACAGCCGCCAAAACACCATCGATCTCCGGAATGCTGAACCCTGTCAGCGAGACGTCAAAATCGAGATCCGCCGACAACAGAGCCCCAAGCTCGCCGGCAAGTAAGTCCTCGTCCCAACCGGCATTCAAGGCAAGCTTGTTGTCGGCCAGCACGTAAGCGCGCTTCTCATCCTCATTCATGTGATCCAGCCGTAAACACGGCACCTCGGTCATTCCGAGCAACAGGGCTGCCTCAACGCGCCCGTGGCCTGCAAGGATCGTCCGATGCTCATCAATCAGCACGGGGTTGGTAAACCCGAAAGTCTCGATACTGTTGGCGATCTGCCGGATCTGTTTCTTCGAATGGGTCCGGGCATTCTTAGGCCAGGGTTTCAGTTCGCGCAGCGCGATCTGTTTGACGTTCTTTTGGGCCATTTGTGGCTCCCCTTTTCAGCAGCTCAACAGGTACGAATCTCCACACCTGCCTCAATCGTAAGATTTATCTGACGTCTGGCGGAATGTCAAACTAGCATGTATGGTCGCGTAAGACATGTCATACGGGAGGAATTCAGATGCAGATCAGCGAACGCCTGTTCAGTCTCAGGCAAAAAAGTGCCCAGTCATTGCAAGCGGTCGCCGACGCAGTTGGCGTCTCGAAAGCTCATATCTGGGAACTCGAGAAAGGCAGAAGCGCCAACCCATCCTTTGAGCTGGTAAGTAAACTGGCGAAGCATTTTGGGGTGAGCCTGGATGTGTTAACCGGCGATGCGAGAGAGCCCAGTGCAAAAGGAATGCAAGTTGATCGCATCCATCGTGAGCTAGACCAATTGAGCGACCGCGATCGCAGTGTCGTCGAAGGGATGATCCGAACGATGAATGCCAAGCCGTCCAGGAAAGACTGAGCACGTGAAGCTTAACCGGATTGAACTTGCCGATATCCATTCGCCAAAAGTCCTTGCCCGAATATTACGACAGCAGCTGGGTGATACCGGCCCTCGCGCAGACATTTTTGCCGTGGCCAAGGCCCTGGACATTGACCAAATTGAGCTCGACATTTTCGATGGCTTTGAAGGTATGCTCTTGACCGACCGGGTCCGCAGCCGCGGTGCAATCCTTGCAAACACGCGTCATGGCATGAAACGCGTACGCTTTACGGTCGCCCATGAACTTGGACATTTCCTGTTGGAGAAGCATGCACTGACGGATACAGAAGGTTTCCGGTGTCGATCACAGGACATGCAAGAAACACTCGAAAGCCGGCAAGAACTCAAACAGGAAACGCAAGCCAATCAGTTTGCGATCGAGTTCTTAGCCCCGGCACCCAAGTTCGAGTTTTATCTATCCGAAGGTCCGGATCTCAAAGATGCCGAGACCGCGGGCGATGTATTCGGCATCAGCCTTGAGGCGTCGGTGCGGCGACTGGTTGACCTTCGCCCCGAAGCGCTGGCGGCGGTCTGGTCCCACAAAGGGCGAATTCGCTACCATCACAGAGCAAATGGTTTTCCGTGGATCAATCGCAAGTCCGGCACCGTTATCGCCTCAACAACGCCCGCATTTCAGGCAATCTCAACCGGAAATATTGGCATCTCCAACCTCGCCGAAACGCATCCGACGTCCTGGACCGACACCTTTGGACTTGATCTGTGGGAGCAAACCAGGGTCGGTTACGATGGCCACGCAGTTACACTGCTCTGGGCCGAGAGACCGGAAAGCGACGGCGCGGAAAACGACGAATTCGAAGAGTTGGGCATGCCGAGGTTCCGCTAACGAGCGGGCGCAAATAGGATTCCCTATAAGCAGCAAGATGTTCCCAGATTCCCATAGAAATTACTCTGATATGGATAATTAATTTCCCTGTTACGCATATAACAGGGAAACAGCACACAAGACTTTGATATCAGGCGAACAATCCGAGTGAGAAATGCTTCAAACAGTGACTTAGGGGCGAATAACGAGCCAATTTCCCTGTAAATTCCCTGTAAACGGGGATTTCGGCACCAGAGACCGGTTCGCTAGAGACTGCGACCACCACCATTTCGCACTTTTCCGGTGATTTTTGCCGGTCGATAACTCTATTGGCGCCAGTCGCCAGCTTTTTGATATTTGATGTCCTGTCTCAGCAAAGTTGGCCGAAACCTTGGATCTACCACTATCTGAATTGGATTTGGGATCATGCCTATATAGTCAATCTGATTGACTCGGATGCACGTGCACCCCCGGAAAACTCGAATCTGACTGGCTTGTGTGTCTTGCTCTGAAGGCACGTTTCTTCCGATCCGCCATGCTCTCCCACAAGGATGTTCCTGAATAACCGCTCTTCGGTCGGCGGAACCAGCAGTTCGCTGCAAACGCGAAATACCGGTTTCCCAGCCAGCGGACGACTTCCAAGCCAAAGAAACTGCTTCAGAGACGGAAAGGGACCCTGCTATTCCAAAATGTTGACAATCTTCCGGTATCCGCGGGACCTTGCGTGCTCCAGCGGGGTCGCGCCATCGCGATCCGGGATGGTTTGGTCCGCGCCCGCGTCGACCAGGATTTGAACCGTCTTGATATGATCCGGACCACCGTCGCCCAAGACAACAGCCTCCATCAGCGCGGTCCAGACAAGGTTGTTCACGTGATCGAGCGGTGCACCGCCTTCGACCAGTCGGGCGACGACCTCGTGATGCCCAAGATGCGCCGCCGCAATCAGAGCTGTTCCGTCATAAACGCTGGTTATCAGGTCAGGCTTGTTGCCCAGTTCCATCGCCAGCGACACCATCTCTGGATCATTTGCCACGGCGGCGATGGTCAGCACGTCATAGACTCGGTTCTCCAGCGCATTCATGTCCGCACCGCCTTGAGCAAGGGCCGTCAGCGCCGCGTCATTCGATGCAAAGGCGGCCACATGGGCAGGCGTGCGGCCCGCACGATCCCGCGCGTTGACATCCGCGCCTTCGGCGACAAGCCGGTTGATATCGTCCACGCGTCCTTCATGGGCGGCAAGATGCAGGCCACTGTAGGAGGCGATGTCAGACGCGGAAGGCGCCGTTTGCGCAAGAGCGGCTCCGGAAAACGCCAATGCGGCGGCGAAAATAATGGAACGTAGCATGTCAGACTCTTTCATTGAAAGAAGTGGCCTACCCCACAAAGAGGTAGACCTTGATTGTGTTTACTCAGCACCGATGGCGTCAAGACCAACCCGCACGCAGCCCTCGTCTATGGCACCCGATGGCGCACCACCTGCACCCATGCCGCCTACCAATGCGCCGCCAATGCGGATTGGCAGCCCGCCTGCCTGAATGACCAAACGGTTGTCCATGTCGCGCAGCCCGCCATTTTCAGGATTGCCGCCGATGAAGCCGGCCAGACCGGTGGTGTCACGCCCCATGCTTGCAGAGGTGAACGCTTTGCCGATGCTGGAACCAACAGTGTGCGGGCCAGCATTGTCGGCGCGCAGCAGAACCTTGGTCTCACCGCTGCGGGCGACGACAGCGACGCTGACGTTATGGCCTTCTGCCGCACAGGCGGCAACTGCGGCTTGGGCAGCCGTGGCGGCCATTTCGAGCGGCAGGTAGGGCGCTGTTGGCAAATCCTGTGCGACGCCAGCGATGGGTGTCAGCAGGGCGGTGGTGAGTGCAAGTGTTCGGATCATCAGTCTCGTCCTTTGATTGGTTGATGACTGTTGTCTAAACCGACTGGCAAAACCGTCATATTGGTAGGCCCCGCACCGCCTTCCGTAGTTCTACGGAGCCTCCTGCGCCTCGATCCAATAGCGCGTGAGTTCAGCGGTGGATGAGGTGCCCACTTTGGAAGCAATCGCCGCGCGATGGCTTTCAACGGTACGGGGCGACAACCCAAAGGCGTCGGCAATTTGCTTGGTCGTCAGACCCTTGGCGATCATCTCAAGCACCTCTTGTTCGCGCGTTGACAGATGCCCGATCAGGGTAATCGCTTCGGCCCGTTCTGCACGGACCTGCCGTGCGGCCTCAAGTTCGGTCAGGCCTTTCTGGATGGCGTCGATCAAATCTTGCTCATCGACGGGCTTGTTCAGAAAATCAATCGCGCCATTACGAAACGCACGCCGGCAGGCCTCAATATCGCCATGGCCGCTGATCACGACCGTGGGCCAAGCGATACCTTGGGCGCTCAGTTTTTCCTGCAACTTCAGACCCGAGATGGCGGGCATTCGTATGTCGAGGATCAGACAGCCCGGCGTCAGGCCGGACACCTGCTCCAAAAAGGTCTCGGGCGACGCAAAGCTGCGGGCATTTAGCCCAACCGTTTCAAGCAACAGCGACAGGGCGTCGCGCACGGCCTCATCATCGTCCACAAGATAGACATGGTTGCTCATACGCCATCCTGTTGTTTTGCAGGCGGAAAGGACAAGCGGAATGTCGTATCAGGCGTGTTGGGGAGCAGGGCGATGTCACCGTCCATTTCCTCGACCAACCGTTGGCAAAGGGCAAGGCCCAGCCCGGTGCCGTTCGCCTTGCCGGTGACGAAGGGCTCAAAGATACGCGCTTTCAGATCGTCTGGGATGCCGGGGCCACTGTCGCTGACCTCCAAAACGGCCTTACCGCCGGACATCTGTGCGCGCACCACGACCTGTGCTGCCTCTGATGCATCGAGCGCGTTGCGCACCAAGTTGAACACCACCTGCTCCAGCTCCACGGGACTGGCCTCGACAAAAGCGGGAGCGTCCGACAGGTCCAGCGTGATCGTGGCACCGCTGGTCTTCGCTTCCAATGCCAGAAGCCGGGCTACGCTTTCGGCGGCCTCGTTCAGGGAGCAAGCTTTGGTTGGCGTCCGGTTGGGTTTGCTCCACCGACGCAAGCGATCCAGAATATCGGCGGCGCGTTGGGCTTGCCCAACGGTGTCTTCCAAAACGGCGCCAAGGCGCGCCACTTCGCCGCGCTTCGCAAGGTGGCGGCCGGCCTGCGCCTGACTCAGGATCGCGGTCAATGGTTGGGCCAGTTCATGCGCCATACCGCTGGCCATCTCGCCCATGGCGTTGACGCGGGACGCATGCGCCAGCCGCGTTTCCCGAGCGCTCAGGGTCGCGCGGCGCTCTGCTTCTCTGGTGCGGTTGCGCTGTCTCAGGGCAAGAAAGCCGAATGCGTAAATGGCGCTTACCAGCGCGAAGGCCAATCCAACGCGCCCGGGCGGCAAGACATCCGCCAAGCTTATTGTCAAAGCGGTTTCAAAAATTAGGGGCTGCGACGCGCTGCCAAGCAATTTCGAGAACCGCGCCGCATCCCCGACAATGCTTCCCGTCAAGGTGTCGCCCTGTGGTGTCGACAAGCGCAGCACAACAGATGGCTTTCGCCAGAAAGGATCGTCCGTGGAGATCAAGGCATTTGCATCGACCTCCAGTGCCAAAGCGTGCTGCGCGTCAGCCGTGTTTGGGGTGCGCTTTACCACAAGGTAATGGCTTTTTTGCGCACGCATCTGCAGCGTTGACAACGCTCCGGTGGAGCTTTGCGCAGCGCGCCGCACCAATGCTGCATCATCATCCGATAGACCCGAGGAGGTTTGAATGCTTGGCGCGGCAGGGTCGAAGGGGATCACATTGACGGAGGCGATGCGCGGATAAAACCGCATGACCGTTGCTGCGACATCCAACAGCAGGTCTTGCCGATCAATCCCGCCCGCCACAAATATCGCCGAAAGCGACGTCAAATGCGCGTCATGCTGATCGGCCCGCTGCGACGCCAGACGGTGAAGCGTTGTGCTTTTGGCCGTCAGTTCGCGAACAAGGCTCTGGCGTTCGTACAGTGCCATTGCCAAGAGCGCCAAAGCGAGGGCCGCGATCCACAACAGCAGGTCTCGCCACGTGTGAGTGGCTTTGGGGTTTGCGGTAGACATTTAGGTTCATCGCACTTGTGCCGAAAAACGCCAATCCGTAATCTTACGGGTATCATTGACGCACCTGATGCATATTGCGTCAGGCTTAAATCAAAATGTCACCAAGGTGCTGGAAATCGGAGGGCGCGAATGAGAGTTTTCTTTACAGGCGGTAGTGGCAAGGCGGGCAAATGGGCCATCAAGCACTTGCAGGCGCAAGGCCACCACGTCGTGAATGTAGATCAATCACCATCCGGGTTAGACTGCCCCGAGTTGTTGGTTGATCTTTGTGATGCGGGACAGGTAATCGGCGCCATGTCACAGTTCGTCGAAGGCGCAGAGTTGGACGCTGGCACCGGCATTCCAACCTATGACGCAGTTGTGCATTTTGCGGCCATCCCCCGCGTTATGATCGGCACTGACGGAGAGTGCTTTCGGCAGAATACACTGACCACCTACAACGTGATTGAGGCTGCCGTGAAGCTGGGATTGCGCAAGGTGATTTTCGCAAGCTCCGAGACGACATATGCCATCTGCTTTGCGGACGGAGAAGTGAAACCGGACTTTGTGCCAATTGATGAATCTCACCCAACCGTGCCTCATGACAGCTATGCTATGTCAAAGGTTTGCAATGAGATGACCGCCCGCTCCTTTCAAGCCCGGACAGGTGCAGACATCTACGGGTTGCGGATCAACAACGTGATCGAGCCACATGAGTATGCCGAGATGTTCCCGGCTTTCATGGAAAACCCAGCTTTGCGCCGCCGCAACATTTTTGCCTATATCGACGCTCGCGATTTAGGGCATATGGTGGATTGCTGCCTCAACACCAACGGCTTGGGCTACGAGGTATTCAACGTATCGAACGACGACATGTCGGTCGGCATCACGTCGGATCAGGTTATCGGGCAGTTCTATCAGGATGTCGAAGTGCGCGGCGAGATGGGCGCGGACGAGACATTCTTTTCCAACAAGAAGGCCAAGACGATGGTTGGATTTCAGCCCAAGCATTCCTGGCGCAATGTTTTGAAGTGACGGAACGGTTGCTTTTAATCTTGCACCCAGACGATCTCAGCTATTGGCGTTATGCAAGAAATTGGAACGATGAGTCATCAGCTTGGAAGCCTGCGGGTCGAGCCACCACGGGACGCCAAAGTTTCATGATCAGAGGCCTCTCCAGAACAAGTACCTCAACCCAAGCATCAAAGAATGGCTTTGAAGGTGTGGTTGAATCCCGCTGGGACCGAGGCTGCAATTAGGATGTCGAACAGACCCCGTAAGAGGCTCACTGATCGGGAGGGACTACCGCACAGACCGTTGTATGAATGGAGAAAACAACAGCGCGCGACATTGGCAGTCGCCAAAGCGTTTGACGTTCTGATCGCTCAAAAGGCGCTGATTCTTTGGGTGTACCCCTGCGATCATCTTCTGAGCGAGGTTGGTATAAGTCGCGGTCCTGATACGGCAGATAATTGGCGCGCCACATCGGCTGCCCAACCTTGATGCCATCGAACAGCCTTTGAACACGCTTTGCGATATCGCCGGTGTACTCCGCCACCGGACGGTGGATTGCTGGCAACCCACGCCCCAGCTTCTCGCTCAGCATCCAGCTTGCGGGAAAGCACAACAGCGCGGCTGTCAGCACATGGGTCTCTCCTTCTTCCTGCAAAATACAGAGGTCCTCCTGGATCAGTCGCGACAACGTCTCAAGCGGCGCAGAACGATCCAGATCAACCATCACCCCATCAGGCCGTTGTACAGCATTGGTGCCAACCACAAAGTCTGGCCTTTCCCCAAGCCGGCCAAAAACCTCTTCCAAAGTTTCAGCAACCGCCTCTTGCGCCTGTGGCAGGCAGGCGATGACATCGCGCGGGCGCTCTTCGATCAAACGGGCTTTGGTTGCCAGTTGAGCAGTGTAAGCGGCATCCACCGTGATCCAATCGGGTCCATCCAGCCTTTGCATGCCCGGCAAAGCACGTGCGGCCACATCTCTCTGGGTTTGCGGAATGGTTTGCGGAGGAGGACTAGCGACGCCCTTCATAAAGCCACGCCCCAACAGCCAACATCGACGCCAACAACAGCATCAACCAAGCCGGCAAAAGCGGCGAGACGCGAATGTCTGCCGTCAGATATGCGTTGCGCGGCGTGATCCCGATCCAGCCACGGCCAGCCGCATTGCGACCTTCGCGCACCCGACGAATATCCGGCAGCCCATCGGACAGGCGCAGCACACCGCCTTCGGTCGCATTGACCACCTCGGCCAAGACATCTCCGGTCGCAATGGTTGCCTCGAACTCGCGCGGGGCCGACGGGCCAAGGGCGATCACGGTATCTTCCACACCATCTGACAAGCGATAAAGACCAATTTCCGGGCCTTCCCAGACGGCGCTGAACCGTCCGGGTCCAACCTCTTCGAGCGGCACAAGCGACATCGCGCCATCTGGCGATTCAATTTCCACATCATCGACGCTTTCACCCAAGGTCCGGCGCGTGATCGTCATTGTCTGACCCTCGGTGGTGACGGTCAGCGCCTCTTCCTCAAGGTCCGGCTCTTTCATCATCCAATGCGCAAGACGACGCAAAAGCTCCAGTTGCGGGCCACCGCCTTCAAAGCCACGCGACCAAAGCCATGCATGGTCCGAGGCCAAAAGAGCCACACGCCCCTCGCCGATGCGGTCCAGCACCAGAAGCGGGCTTTCGTCCACGCCCGACATCACTGTGTCCCCGCTGGAGGCGCGCACATCGATCAGCCGCATCCAACGGCCCCACGGTTGTGCGCCTTCTGCC
>JABDJX010000102.1 GCA_013003245.1 Silicimonas sp.
GGGCACCGACAAGGCTGTAACGGCCTTTGCGCAACACAAGGCGAACACCATGCAAAGCGACGCGCGGACGGTCCAGTCTGTCGCGGTGCAGGTCTGTTTCAAACCGAGCTTGCCGGCGCCCCACGACGTTCCACGTAACATCATTCCCGCGCTGTAACCGTGCTGGCGTTTGCGCCGGGCGCAAGATTGTCGGGGCGACGTACCAATGACGGCCGCGCTTAACAGTGGTGATTTGAACCGTCTCGGATTTCAAGTCGAGCGCTGTCAGCCAATGCAGGCGCACATCCCATGTCGCGATATCTTCGTTCCGCGATCTGGGTTGGATGTCCATATCCGCCAGCTTTCCGTAAGACGCCAGCAAACCGCCCTGCCACCGCCAGTTGAATATGGTTTCTTCCAGTTCAGGGCGCGTATTCGGATCAAGCAGTTCATAGGCGTCCCCAAACCGCCTGAAATCCAAATCGTTAAAGTAAGCTTCAATCGTTTCAGGAGCCGTTTTGGGAATCCATGCCTGTTGGACAGTCCATGTCCCGATCGTTGTTCCGACAGTCAAAAGAACCAAAGCCAGCGACAGGGTGACTAGACGCAACCGTCTTGCCGCACCTTCTTTCGAAGGTCTTTCTACAACAGGCCGATAGTCTGCGGGCATACGGCCCGAGTTTCGCCGGAAGGCGCTGACACTCATCACCAGCGCTGCCAGGACCAAGGCCAGCGGCGGCAAAGTTCCCCACATGACGGTGTGAAGTTCGGAAACCTGACGGCGGGGCGGTATGGAGGCCAAGGGTGTTACGTCTGGTTTCTCCCAAACAGTGACACCATTTGGCAAACGGTTCAGACGCGTCCAGCCTGTGAAGTGCAGCAAAGGGTCGTAAAAATCGTCGTTCGAGAAGACGTATTTTAGTTGGTACTGATCTGCGTTGACGAGAAACTGTTGAAGTGAGCCAAGCCCCGGCACGCCTAGGTACTTTGCATTCTCAAGACGTTCGACAGAAAACCGTGTCAGATCGGGCAACCGCCGGGCTGAATGGTAGTTTCCGTCAATCGAAAGGGCTGTTGTTTGCGCTGAAAGATAGGCGAACTGATCGCCGAAACCGAGTGTTAGGTATCGCCAACGGTCATGTTCGTCTTCTTCCAGAAATTGTACGATTGGCGTTGGATCGATGAACCGAGGCTGCGTCGGCTGGATCGTCGGCAAGATCGCGGCAAAGACCGCAATCGCGACTGTTGTCAGAAAATATCCTCCGATCAGAACTCGGTGCGCGCCGCGGCCAAAGGCCAGGCGTAACGCTTCGCCGGTGCGTCCGTGCAGCAGCCCGTCGATCAGGAAGCCGGTGAAGGGAAGGATCAGGATCGTTGCCCAGAAGGTGAACCGGTCAAGGGTCAGGATATCAAAAGCACCGCCCAGTATCGCCTTTGAAATTGGGGTCGTCCCGCCGGTTCCAAGGACAAAGCAAAGCAAAACCGACAAGCCCAAGGGCCACAGCCGCGTCGTCGCCGTTTTCAGGATAACATAGGGCAGCACCAGCAGTGCCGTGCCCCAAGGCAGTAGGAAGAAGACAAAGCCAAGGTCAGGCCGGTCGATGAAGCTATCGCGACTGCCATGCGGGATTGGTACTTGGGTGATCGGATCGTTGATGGACCAAGACCAGTACGGAAAGACGGTCAAAACGATGGCCGCGATCATCAGGATCGCCAGCAAAAGGCCTCGGGCAATCGGCCCAGTTAATGCCCGCAGAGTTGCGCCCATTCCGCTGGGTGCGCGAATGTCGATCGCTGCGCGGAGTGCCTGCAACCCAAGTGGCAGAACAAACAATGCGCCGCCGAAGATCGTTGTGACATGATGGGCCGCTGTTGTTGCGGCAGCGAAAATAACGGCCGCTGCCAGATTGGTAAGGTGCCCAGACACGATCCACCGATACACATAAGGCAGCCCGTTCAGAAAAACGCCTAGCGAAAAGATCGTCGGCAATTGGCCAAAAAGATGTACCGTTTCGGAAATTGACGACGACAAAACCAAAGCAATGGCAGCATATCCGGCAGGCCGCGCCATAACCCAAAGGCGTGAAAAGCGATACACGCCAGTTGTCAGAAGAAGCAGCGCGACAATCTGCACCACAACAAAAGCGGCGCGTAGCGGCATCACATACATCAGCGCTGCGATCGTCATGTGACTGCCGGGCGGGTATGACGTGGTTGCAAAACCAGTGTACCAACGCGGCTCCCATGTATCGAACCAGCTGCGGTGATAACTGTCGGCGAAGAACATGTGAATGAACGCGTCGTAGGTGTTGCCGTGGGTAAACGGCAGTAACCCGCCGTGAAACAGCACAACGCCGGCCAATGCGACCAAAAGCAGTCGCAGGCCGTCGCTTTCTTCGGATCTTTGGAGTTGATCCGCATATGCGCGGGTGCTGTTCATTGCGAGCTTACGCTCAGACCAGTTTTCGGTCGCGTGCAATCATCGCCGCTTGGGTGCGGTTCTTGGCGTCCAGCTTGCGGCACAAAGTTTTGACGTGAAGCTTGATCGTGACTTCTTGCAGATCAAGAACACGCGCGATTTCCTTGTTCGATTTGCCTTCGCACAATCCACGCAGAACCTCGGTTTCTCGCTCGGTCAGGTTTGCAACCGTCTTGGCATCGACTTGCTGCATGAATTCATAAGGCATAAAGGTTTCGCCTGCTGCCATGAACCGAATGGCGGAAACCATCGACTTGGCCCCCATCGTCTTTGGTACAAACCCTGCTGCACCTGCTGCAATGGCGTCTTTCGCAATCTGCGGCGAAGCGGTGCCAGACAAAATGGCAACTGGCTGGTTGTCGTTCGCCTCTTTCATACGCTCAAGCCCCTGAAGACCATCCATACCCGGCATATTGAAGTCGAGCAGGACAAGATCGAAACTGCCTGTTTCATCCGTCGCTTTGATGGCTGCATCAAGGTCTTCGACGCTGACAATCTCGGCCATACCCTCGGCTTCAAGGAACATCGCAATGGTGTCCCTTACAAGGTCGTGGTCATCTGCAATCAGAATGCGCATGGGGCGTTGATACGTCGCTTTTGGGGTGTCGGCACTGTCAGAAGTGCGCAAGGCCACTACGTTTTGCATTTCTAGTACTCCAAAGAATTACTCGGCATGTCTTGGAGTGCAAGTTAACGTTTCTTTTACCACGTGTCTTTTGACCCTTCGTATCCTTCCTGCCGCAAAAGGTCAGGCGACTATACTTTAGGATATACGTTTTATCCTTCAGTGACAGAGACTTAAATTCCGTATGATGGCATGTTTCTTCGTACAGGTCGGAAAATCCGGCTGTTAGTAAGGAATGAGTGATGACGCGTTTTCGTACCCTGATTGCCGCCGCAACTTTGGCCATAGTGCCTGCAGTTTGCGCCGCAGGTGACGCCCTTTTGACCTTTACACACGCTGGCCAAGCCACCGAATTCGACATGGAAGCGCTTGTTGCTTTGGGCGCACAAGAGGTTTCGACCACAACAATCTGGACAGAGGGTGTCCAAACCTTCACCGGCGTGCCTTTGAACGTATTTCTGGAAGAAGTCGGTGTGACTGAAGGGACACTAAAGGCAACCGCGATCAACGACTATGCCGTTGAAGTGCCGGTCGAAGACGCCGTCCCAGGCGGTCCGATCATCGCCTATCTAAGCAACGGCGAAAGCATGTCTTTGCGGGAAAAAGGTCCACTTTGGATCATCTACCCTTACGATTCTGACCCGAAGTACCAGACAGAAGTGATTTACTCGCGCAGCATCTGGCAACTTGACCGGATCGAAGCAATCGAGTGATTTGGTGACGATCACGAAAGCCAGATTGAGCATATGCAAAATTCTCCCAAAACGCGGCGCAGTTTTCTTCAAGGTGCGGCCATCTATCTTGCGGTCGTCCTATTAAGTGCGACCGCGTTTTGGGTGATAAGTACAGATGCACGCGAGAAGATCGATGCCTTGGCGGTGGCCAACGCCGACAGCACGCAGTGGTCGTTGGCACAATCTGAAGTCGAATTCCTAAGCTTGATGAGCGCGGTGCAAGCAGCAGCGGTGGATGGCAGCCAAATCAGTAACGTTCGCAAACGGTTCGACGTTTTTTATTCGCGTGTCCAGACAATCAAGTCGTCTTCTGCCTTCGTCGGTGTGCGGGACATTCCAGAAGTCGCTGAAGCGATGACAAAAATCGACGCCTTTTTGGAAAGCTCGATCCCGACGATTGATGCTGATGATGTCGCGTTAAGACAATCGGTTCCCCAACTTCTTAGTGGTCTTGAAGAACGCCGGGCCGATTTGCGAGATTTGTCGCTTGCTGGCGTACGTGTCTTTGCGCAGCGCTCAGAGGCTCAACGAAAAACTGTTGCGAGTGCTTTGACAGACCTTGGCTGGATTGCCTTCGGGCTTCTCGCGCTTTTGCTGGGTGTCGTCGGCGTCCTTCTCGCCAACATCCGTGCATCTCAGCGTCAAACTTCGGAAATCGCGCTGACACAAAGTCGTTTGCAAGCCATCATCTCGACGTCGATTGATGGCATCCTTGTGGTCGACAAGAACGGTGATGTCCTTGACTACAACGGCGCCGCCGAGGGCATCTTTGGATACACTCGCGACGAAGCTTTGGGCGAAGACATGTCAACGTTGATTATCCCGGATCATTTGCGTGACATGCACAACGCCGGCATGAGCCGTTATCGCGAAACGGGTGTAAAACATGTGGTTGGCTCTGGGCTGTTAGCGCTGGAAGCCAAGCGCAAAGACGGCAGCGTCTTTCCCGTCGAACTGTCAATCAACAGCGCTGAAGCCGAAGAAGGCGAGATCTTCGTTTCATTCCTGCGGGATATTTCGCAACGGGTCGCAAACGAGCAAGAGCTGGTCGAGGCACGTGACAAAGCACTGGCTGGCGAGAAAGCCAAAGCCGACCTTCTGGCTGTCATGAGCCACGAGATGCGGACGCCACTGAACGGTGTGCTTGGCACCCTTCAGCTTTTGTCCACCACCACACTTGATCAAAAGCAGGAAAAATACGTTGGCGTCATGGAAATGTCTGGCAAGCTGCTGCTTGAGCACGTCAACAATGTTTTGGATATCTCACGCGCCGATGCTGGCATGATCGCAGTCGCGCACGAGAAGTTCAACCTTCAATCTCTGACCGAGGAAGTGGTCGATGGTCTTATTGGTCAGGCCACGGCCCGCGGGAATTCACTGAACATCGTGCGTCTTGGCTCGCAAGTTCAACGAGTTATGGGAGATGAAGGGCGGGTCCGCCAGATCCTGTTCAATCTGCTCGGAAACGCGATCAAGTTCACAGAAAACGGCACGGTAACCTTGGAAGTTGAAGCATCCGAGGTTAGCGAACTAGTCGAGTTTCGCGTGATAGATAGTGGCATTGGAATTAGCGAAGACGACATTGCCCGCATTTTTGAGGACTTTGTAACGCTTGACGCTTCGTATCAGCGCGAGGTCGAAGGAACGGGATTGGGCCTCGGCATCGTGAAAAGGCTTGTAACCATGCTGGGCGGTGAGATTGGCGTTGAAAGCGATCAAGGCAGCGGTTCGGTCTTTTGGTTCAACCTTCCTTTGCCGAGAGTAAGTGCGCGGACGCATTCTACGCCAATCGAAGTCGGTTTTGAGGGAGGCCCCCACCAGTACGCTGCGAATGTACTGGTTGTTGAGGATAACGAGATCAACAGAATGATTGTCGGCGAAATGCTTGAGCGTCATGGCTGTGAAGTAACAGAGGCCGAGGACGGCCATGAGGGCGTGCTTTTTGCGGGAAACGTTGCGTTTGATCTGATCCTGATGGACATCAGTATGCCGCGAATTGACGGTGTGACGGCGGCACAGAAAATACGAGCGGACCGCGGTCCCAATCACGAAACACCAATCATCGCTCTTACCGCACATGCCATGCCAGATGACGTCCAAAAATTTCAAGATGCCGGGATGCTTGATGTTGTGACAAAGCCGATATCTGCAGGCAGGCTAAGCGAAGTGCTTGGCATGGCTCTCAACAAAGCCCCAAAGCACATACCAACGTCGACGCAGATGGACGAGCTTCGCACAACGTTTGGCGTCGAAGAGGCAGAAGAGCTGGCGCAGAAGGCGACAGAGCAACTGCACGAAGGGTTTGCCGAACTAGAGCGGCTGATAAATTCACAAACGTCACACAAAGAAACCACAGCTCTTGCGCACAAACTGGCCGGGACAGCAGCAATGTTTGGCCGCGAAGTTGCTCTGCAAGAATTGCGCAACATTGAACACGCCAGCAGTGATTTGCCAAAAGAAGAAATGCTTGGTTTCGTCGAGTCTGGAAAATCTGCGCTTAAGCTTCAGTGACTTACCATGGTCGGGATTGCTACCCAAAAGCATAGACTGGCTACTAAATCGCGCGCAAAACCATACCAATGCAGGACTATTTATTTGATGCCGTATTGTGGTTAATGAAGATGTTCACAAGTTAGAATTTGGAGTTAATCTTGGAAAATCTAGTTCAAAAAGCACGCAACGGACGACTGAACGCTTTGAAACATCTGGCGGCGCAAGCCAGCAATGAAACGTCGAGGCCGAGCGAAAAAGTATTCAAATCGGTTGTCATTGAATTTGATCGCATCTCACGGGACCCTCGCTTCACGTCGGTGTCCTCTTCAAGATCGCGTCGTGGAAACTCCAATCACCCGCCTTTTAGGACAAGCCGGATGACTTCTGCAGTTGCTTAAAGTGACCGTTGTTCCTGAGTGAGCAAACGGCAGTTTTGTCCCGCAATTCGGTCATAGCCCCCACGAACTTCGCTGCGGTCGCGATCAACGTCCGCTTTTCTCGCTGCGGCGCAGCTTATAGATTTGGTCAAATACATTGCTGCATCTGCGAGTGTCGGCACCGGAACATGTCTGCTCTGGGCTCAGACCAGTCATTCGCTGCAGAAAACACCAATGTCTGCTCTGGGGCACATGGAAGACCTTCTGTCATAGACCGTCTGAGCTGGCATATCTGTATCCTTCGGCCATCCAATCGCCCCATCGAGCCAACCAATTAATGCACGTAATGTTTGCTTGAGACACATCCTCACAGGTCAGTAAGGAAACGATTTAATCTACAATAGTAGCCTAAGAGAACGTGTATTTCCTTTGTAGCCGATAAGTATTCTTGAACTTAAGCTGAAGTCTATGGGCTGCTTACGGCTATAC
>JABDJX010000103.1 GCA_013003245.1 Silicimonas sp.
TCGGCGTGCCTTGCGACAGCATCAGCGTGGCGATCAGATTGCGCTTGCGGCGTTCGCGCTTGGCTTGAATTTCAGCGTCATCGGTCGGGCCTTCGACGCCGCAATTGTCCGAGGCGTTGTGCGAATGACCGTCGCGGTTGCCCTCGCCGTTAGCCTGATTGTGCTTTTTCGAGTAGCTGACCGTGTCTTGCAGCGTGAAGCCGTCATGCGCGGTCAGGAAATTGACCGACGAGGTTGCAGCGCGCCCGTCATGATCAAAGTATTGCGCCGAGCCGGAAAGCCGCGCGGCCATGGCAGCGACCTTTGACGCATCGCCGCGCCAGAACTGGCGGGCGTCGTCGCGGTACTTGTCGTTCCACTCGGCAAAGGGCGCAGGGTAGGCACCGAGTTGATAGCCGCCCGGGCCGATATCCCACGGCTCGGCAATCAGCTTGAGGCGGTTCAGAACCGGGTCCTGTCGGATGGCGCGAAAGAACGGGCCATCGCGGTCAAATCCGCCGCGTGCGCGCCCAAGCGTTGAGCACAGATCAAAGCGAAAGCCGTCGACGTGCATCACCTCGGCCCAGTAGCGCAGGCTGTCCATGACCAGCCGCAGGGCAAAGGGGTTTTCCATATCGAGCGTGTTGCCGCAGCCGGTATCGTTGACGTAATAGCGCGGGTTGTCGGCAAGCCGGTAGTAGCTGGCGTTATCAAGGCCGCGAAACGCCAGCGTTGGCCCCGTCTCTCCGCCTTCGGCTGTGTGGTTATAAACCACGTCGAGGATCACCTCGATCCCCGCACTGTGAAACCGGGCGACCATATGCTGAAACTCTGCAATATCAGTGCCTTGCATATAACGTGGCTCTGGTGCAAAAAACCCGTAGGACATGTAGCCCCAGTAGTTGCGCAAGCCCTTGTCGACCAAAAAGCGGTCGTCAATAAAAGCATGGATCGGCAGCAATTCGATCGCCGTGACACCCAATCGGTTCAGATGCTCCAAAATCGGATCAGACGCCATCGCCAGATAGGTGCCGGGCTGGTGGATATCGTTGCGCCCGGCGGTCAGACCTTTGACGTGCGCCTCATAAATGATCGTCTCGTCCAGCGGCGTGTTCGGAGACCGTCGCGACCCCCAGCTGAACGCCGGATCGACCACAACCGAACGCGGCATGTAGGGCGCGCTGTCGCGTTTATCAAAGCTAAGGTCGGCGTCCTTGTGGCCGACCTTGTAGCTGTGCAGCGCATCATTCCAGACCGGATGGCCGGTCAGGCGTTTGGCATATGGGTCGATCAGGAGCTTGTAGGGGTTAAACCGGTGCCCTTCCTCGGGCTTGTAAGGGCCGTGCATCCGGTAGCCATATTGCTGACCGGGGCGCATACCGGGGATGTAGCCGTGCCAGATGTGGCCTTCGCGTTCGGGCAACGTGATGATCTCGGTCTCAACGCCACCCTCGTCAAACAGGCAAAGCGTTACCCGAGTAGCGTGCTCAGAAAAGACAGCAAAGTTGACGCCATCGCCATCGAAATTCGCGCCCAAGGGGTACGCATGCCCCGCCCGTATCGGATGACCTGTCATGCGCTCAGCCTGTCGCCAGATCAGCGTAAAGAGCGTGATAGGCCTGCGCGGAGGTCTCCCACCCCACGGGTTGCTTCATCGCGTTGCCTTGCAGTTTTGCCCAGAGTTTTGGCTGCACGTAGAAGTCGCACAGGCGGGCAAATGCGTTGGCTAGCGCGTTGGCGTCGATCGGGAAAAACTGCACACCCGTCGCGACCCCACGCGCAAGGGCAGCGGGCGAGGCGTTGATCACCGTATCCGCCAGCCCGCCTGTTAGCGCGACTAGGGGGATCGTGCCATAGCGCAGCCCGTAAAGCTGGGTCAGACCGCATGGCTCGAACCGCGACGGCACCAAGATCGCATCGCCTCCGGCCATCATGCGATGCGACAGGTCCTCATTGTATCCGATTTTGACTGCGACACGCGGCTCAGAAGCAGCAAGCTCCAACAGGGCAACCTCCAGCGCCGGATCACCAGACCCCAGCAATGCGAGTTGCCCGCCACGCTCCAACAGGGCGGGCAACGCGTCAAGCAGCAGATCGATGCCCTTTTGATGGGTCAGTCGCGAGACAAGCACGCAAAGCGGCCCGTCGCTTGGCTTCAATCCAAACTCTTTGAGCAGCGCCTTTTTGTTCGCCGCCTTTCCGCGCGGCGTTTTGTAAGGTTTGATTGCAGGATCAGCGGTCGGGCCCCAGACGGCTGTGTCAATGCCGTTGACGATGCCCGTCAGATCGACGGAACGCGCGCGCAAAACACCATCCATGCCCATACCAAAGGCTTCGGTTTTCAGCTCTTCGGCATAGGTCTGGCTGACGGTGTTGATTTTCGCCGCCCCCATCAGACCGGCCTTCAGCGCCGAAATCTGGCCCCAGAACTCGAAGTGATCGGAATTAAAGCGGGTGTGGTCCAACCGCAAAGTGCTGAGCCGCGCGGCATCCACATTGCCGTGAAAGGCGATGTTATGAACAGTGAAAACGAACGGCACAGCGCAACCAAGTGTGTGGAGGTACTCGGGCACAAATCCGGCCTGCCAGTCATGACCATGCACGATCTGCGGAGTCCAGCCTCCTGCCCCTTCCCTAGCCACATGGGCCGCGGCATAACTGAGCGCCGCAAAGCGCTCGGCATTATCGACCCAGTCGCGCCCGTTGGCATCGATATAGGGGCCTCCGGGGCGGTCAAAAAGGTGCGGGACATCAAGGATCAGCAGATCCAGCCCCGCAACCTTGGCCGAAAGTAGCTTTGCGGGGCCGCCGAAAAGCGTTTCAAAGCTGCCAACTGTCTTTGTGCTTTTGGCTTGCGCGATCACGGATGGATAGCCCGGAATAAGCGTCTTCACCTCGTCGCCAAGTGCCGCCAGTGCGCCGGGCAAAGCGCCCACCACATCAGCCAGCCCACCGGTTTTCACCAGCGGCGCGCACTCAGAGGCGACAGAGAGGATTCTGGTCATGAAGCCGCGTCTTTTTTATCCAGCATATCCTGCGTTATCAGCACCTTACCCCGCTCGGATACGCGGAACCACTTTCCGTCTTCCTCAAGGTCTTCGCCAACAATCAGTCCTTCGGGGATCACCACACCTTTGTCAATCACCACATTGCGCAACCGCGCTGACCGGTGGACGATCACATCAGGCAGAACCACGGCGTTGTCCAAAACGGCGT
The DNA here is from genome assembly GCA_013003245.1 of Silicimonas sp. Classification (GTDB taxonomy): domain Bacteria; phylum Pseudomonadota; class Alphaproteobacteria; order Rhodobacterales; family Rhodobacteraceae; genus JABDJX01. Next base: position 3,196 of record JABDJX010000103.1, read on the forward strand.
AGGAATTGGTGTGCACATTGGTAAACAGCACCGAATTGCGCACCTCGGTGCCCGAGATGATACACCCGCCCGACACCATCGACGACATGGCCATGCCACGGCGCGAGCGTTCGTTGTGGATGAACTTCGCTGGCGGCACGCTTTCGGAATAGGTCCAGATCGGCCAGCTGCGATCCCATAGATCCAGATCAGGGGTGAAATCGGTCAGATCGATGTTTGCCTCCCAAAAGGCATCCACGGTTCCAACATCCTTCCAATAGGCGGGAGCCCCATCTGCGCGCACACAGCTTTCGTCAAACCGATGCGCAACAGCTTTGCCGTTCTTGACAATCTCGGGGATCAGGTCGCCGCCAAAGTCATGGCTGGAGTTGTCATCTAGCGCATCCGCCAAAAGCAACGCACGCAGAAAATCCCATTTGAAAACGTAAATGCCCATCGACGCCAGCGCCTTGGTCGGATCCTCGGGCGTGGCGGGCGGGTCGGCGGGCTTTTCCAGAAAGGATGTGATCGTGCCATTGGCATCCGTGGCCATCACACCAAAGGCCGTCGCCTCTTCGCGCGGCACGGTCAGACAGCCAACGGTGACGTCTGCATCGGTTTCCACATGCTGGCGCAGCATGATCTCGTAATCCATCTTGTAGATGTGATCGCCAGCCAAAATCACAACATAATCAATGTTATAGCTATCGACGATATCGATGTTCTGGGTCACGGCGTCGGCGGTGCCAGCATACCAGGCCTCGGTGCCTGTGCGCTGTGAGGCCGGCAGGATATCGAGAAATTCATTGCGTTCTGCGCGGAAGAAGGTCCAGCCGCGCTGCAGGTGCCGGATCAGACTGTGCGCCTTATACTGCGTAGCAATCGCCATACGCCGAATGCCCGAATTCAGCGCATTGGAGAGAGCAAAGTCGATGATCCGCGTCTTACCACCAAAGTAGACAGCTGGTTTCACACGTCGGTCAGTCAGCTCTTTCAGGCGGCTCCCCCGGCCCCCTGCCAGAACAAAAACCATCGAGCGCTGTGTCAGTCTCTTTGTCTGCATGTCTTCCCTCCCCTTCATTATCGTCTCAGTCCTTTAAGCGCAAAACCACCACTGAAAGCGGCGGCAGTGTCAGCTTGATTGATGCTTGAAACCCGTCGGACGCCACGTTTTCCGCATCCAACCCTCCCAGATTGCCACGGTTCCCTCCGCCATAGAGCGCACTGTCGGTATTCAGCACTTCTTCCCAATGCCCCGTTTCGGGGACGCCGACGCGAAAACCGTTCCGCTCTACCGGTGTGAAGTTGCACATCACAAGCACAGGCGCATCTTCGTCTTCACCCAGTCGCAGGTACCCAAGCGTGGATTGCTCGGCGTCGCTGTTGATCCAGCGAAAGCCCTGCGGTTGACAATCATTGATGTGCAGCGCGGGTGTGGTGCGGTAAAGCGTGTTCAGATCGCGGATCAATGCCTGCATACCTGCGTGCTGCGGCTGCGAGGCGGCGTGCCAGTTCAGCTCGCCGTCGTGCGCCCACTCTTCGGGCTGGGCAAATTCGCACCCCATGAACAAAAGCTTCTTGCCCGGATGCGTCCACATAAACCCGTAATAGGCGCGCAGGTGGGCAAATTTCTCATCCCCCTCGCCCGGCATTTTCGACAACATCGAGCCTTTGCCGTGCACCACTTCGTCATGGCTGATCGGCAGGATGAAATTTTCCGAAAACGCATAATGAATGCCGAAGGTCAGATCATTCTGGTGGTACTTCCGGTAAACGGGATCGCGCTGGATGTAGCTGAGCGTGTCGTTCATCCAGCCCATATTCCATTTATACCCAAAGCCAAGGCCGCCGGCGTGAACGGGTTGCGATACACCGGGAAAAGATGTGCTTTCTTCCGCCACGGTCATGATATCGGGGCTGGCAGCGTAGACAGAGACGTTCATTTCCTTGAGGAAATCGATCGCTTCATAGTTCTCGCGCCCACCGTCCTTATTGGGAACCCATTGGCCTTCGGGTCGAGAATAGTCGCGGTAAAGCATCGAGGCCACGGCATCGACGCGCAGCCCGTCAAGGTGATATTCTTCCATCCAGTAAAGCGCGTTCGAGACAAGGTAATTGCGCACCTCGGTCCGGCCATAGTTATAGATCAGCGTGTTCCAGTCCTGATGGAAACCCTCGCGCATGTCTTCGTGTTCATAAAGCGCCGTGCCATCAAACCGGGCAAGCCCATGCGGATCAGTCGGGAAATGCCCCGGCACCCAATCGAGCAGCACGCCCAGATCGGCGGCGTGTGCCGCTTCGATCAGATCGCGAAACTCGTGTGGCGGGCCAAAACGGATGGTGGGCGCGTAAAGGCCGACGGGTTGATAGCCCCAAGAACCATCGAAGGGGAATTCCGAGATTGGCAAAAGTTCGATATGAGTGAAACCCATGTCTTTGACGTAACTGACCAGATCGCGCGCCAACTCTTTGTAAGACAGTGGCCTCCCGCCATCATCCCAGCGCCTGCGCCACGAGCCAAGGTGCACTTCGTAGATCGAGATCGGTGCCGCGCGGTTTGAGCGCTCAGCGCGGTCGTCCATCCACTTGCCGTCTTTCCAGCCATATCCGACGATATCACGAACAATCGACGCTTTCTCCGGCGGATGCTGCGAGCCAAAGCCAACGGGATCAGCCTTAAGTGCGACAGACCCGTCAGCGCCAATGATCTCGTATTTATAGTGCGCGCCCTCGCCCACATCAGGCAGGAAAATCTCCCAGGCGCCGGTATTCCCGACACACCGCATCGGGTGCCTGCGGCCATCCCACATGTTGAAATCGCCCACGACCGAAACCCGCCGTGCGTTCGGGGCCCAAACGGCAAAATGCGTGCCATCCACTTTTTCATGTTTCTGAACATGCGCGCCCAGCGCACGCCAAAGCTGGCGATGCGTGCCTTCGCCAATCAGGTATTGATCAAAATCGGTCAGCACCGGCCCGAAGGCGTAAGCGTCATGCCCTTCCAGCACATGTCCGTCGCCGTAGGTCATTTTCAGCGTATAGGCTTTGCCTGGAACGGGGCCAGAGAACACATCGCCCGAGATGCGCGGCAACGGCGTTTCCTTGCCCGCCAAAACCGCCGAAACCTCTGCGGCGCCCGGCTGCACGGTCGAAATCCACCGCTTGGAACCGCTTTTTTGCGGACCCAACACGTCAAAAGGTGCGGTGTGCTCTCCACGGTTTAACGCCTGAATGTCAGCATCCGTTAACGGGCCATTTTGCGGCAAAGCATTTCTCCCTTGTGAACAAGTACCTTAGGGAATGCGATCCGTGGTTGTCGAGCGCAATCATAAAAAATGCGCGGCGTATTGGATGGTTATCGGCGGTTCACACTAAATCGACAGATTTGCCAGTGAGCGCCGACTTCTGCGCAGCCAGACCCATTTTGACCGCCCATGCCCCATCGACAAGCGCCACATCGGGCGTGCCGCCATTGCGCACGATTTCAAGAAAGCGCGCGTGCTGGTAAAAGGTCGACCCGTTGTGATCGCCGGCTTCAAGAATGGTTGGGTCGACGGGGATTTCAACCTCTTGCGGGCCCTTTGGACTGCGCGGAGAGATGACTACCCGCGGCACCGGTGGTGCGCCTAGGTGCGTTGGCCAGAACCGACCCGGACCGGGCACGAAGGATTCAATTTTACCGGTGGGCCCGACGGCGCAAATCTCTTCCTGATACCGCGCTCCCTCGGCGTACATGCACAGCTCCAACATGGCCCGCGCGCCACTCGCAAACTCGGTGATGACAAAGGCACTGTCCCAGATGTCGGGCGTCTCTTCGCCATAACGTTCATCAAGGTGGTTCACCTCTTGGCCCGCACTGGCCATCACGCGCACCGGATCAGACTGCAGGATCAGCCGCATCAGATCGAAGAAGTGGCAACATTTCTCCACCAAAGTGCCACCCGTGTACCGGTTGAATCGGTTCCAATCGCCGACCTTGGGCAAGAACGGAAAGCGATGTTCGCGGATCGACAGCATCTTTACGCCGCCCGTGGCTGCCTGCACCTGCTCTACAAAGGTCTGAACAGGAGGCATGTAGCGATACTCCATCGCCACCCAGACGGGTGCGGGGTATTTTGCCGCCAGATCAGCAACTTTGGCCGCCTGCGCCGGATCAGTATAGAGCGGTTTCTCGATCAAAAGCGGCAGGGGACGGATCGACGCTATCTCTTCGAATTGCGGGATGTGCATGTGGTTGGGCGAGACGATAAGCAGGCAATCGATCTCTTCCATCGCCAAAAGCTCGGGCACGGACCCGACAAGTTTCGCGTTCGGCGCAATCGCCTTTGCCGCCGCTGCCTGCAACTCGTTTGGCTCAAAAATCGCCGCCACGCGTGCGCCGGGCAAAAGGGCGATGTTGCGAAGGTGCTCTTGCCCCATCATGCCGCAGCCGATCACACCGTAATTCACTATGTCCATTGTCTTATCCGTCACTTGATACGCGCCACATACCGCGCGCGATTTGGGTTGAACCATGTGCGCGAGAATTCGGCAATTTCGCCTTCGGCTGTTCGGCTCCACCGCTCGACAAAGCCGACACTCGCGCCCGCCTTGCAGCCGATGTCAGCGCCTGCCCAATCGGGCAATTGTGCGACGCCGATGCGATCTTCGGCGCGCGAAATGAGCAGGCCCAAAGTCTTGCGATAATAGTAATAGAGGCTTTCGGAGAGGTCTTTCGCCGAAATTGCGCCTGCCCATTTGCCATCTAACCAGATTTCTTCCAGTGCAGCAGGCTCGCCCGAAAGCAGGCGTAACCGTCTGATCCTATGTGCTGTTTTCGACTGACCAAAAACTGGCAAGTCATCGGGCTTTTGCACTTTCTCAACATTCAGCACATTTGCCGTAGGCAGCCCTCCCCCTTCGAGCTTTTCCAGCCTGAAGAAGGAATACACGCTGGCGGCATCGGGATTGTGGCGCACGTAGTTGCCCGACCCTTGAATGCGCACCAGCAAACCCTTGTCGACCAGATCGTTCAGCGCCTTGCGCAATGTACCCACCGCAATGCCCATATCCGCTGCCATCTCGCGCTCGGGCGGCAGACGTTCGCCATCAATCAGCCGCCCCGAAGCGATCTCGCGGATCAGCATCTCGGCGGTCTGCACATAAATGGGAAGAGCAGTGGAATCGGCGTCCATTCCGTTGTCCAAAAAATTGATACACTATTGATGCACATCAAAGACAATGCTACGCAAGGTCAAAGTTCGTCCGCTGGGAAAGATTCGTTCATGACAATTGTGCCCGTCACTTCTGCCGATCTAAGCGCTGCTGAAGTCAGCTGGTTTTCCGCCCTTTGCTCTGACGACTATCAGTTCCTTGGCGTGCCGGACGGCGATCTGCGTTCTAGCTGGGCGCATTGCCGGGACATTCTGCTTGAGGCCGAAAAGCAGGGCTTTCGCAACATCCTTGCGCCGTCCTCCTATCAGGTTGGCCAGGACACTCTGTCTTTCGTCGCTGGTTGCGCGCCGCTGACGTCCAAGATCAACATGCTGGCCGCCGTGCGCTGTGGTGAGATGCAGCCGATCATGCTGGCGCGTACGCTGGCAACGCTTGATCATATGCTTGAGGGCCGTCTGACGATCAACATCATCTCGTCCGACTTCCCCGGCGAAAAGGCCGAGTCAAACTACCGCTATCAACGCTCGCGCGAAGTGGTCGAAATCCTTCGGCAAGCCTGGACGCAGGACGAGATCAACTATGCAGGCGAAGTTTACAACTTCGAAAACATCCCCACCGGCCCGGCCAAACCCTATCAACAAAACGGCGGCCCGCTGATGTACTTTGGCGGCTACTCTCCGGCCGCATTGGAGCTTTGTGGTCAGCATTGCGATGTTTACCTGATGTGGCCGGAGACCAAGGACCAACTGGCCCAGCGGATGAAGGACGTGCATGCGGTGGCCGAAAAATACGACCGTACGCTGGATTACGGCCTGCGCGTGCACATGATCGTGCGCGATACCGAGGCTGAGGCGAAAGAATACGCCGATTACATCGTCTCAAAGCTTGATGACGAATACGGCCAGATCATCCGCGAGCGCGCCCACGACAGCGGCTCGCTTGGGGTCAGCCATCAGGCGCGCGCCCGCGAACTGGCCGACAAATTTGGCTATGTCGAGCCGCACCTTTGGACGGGCGTTGGTCGCGCGCGCTCGGGTTGTGGGGCGGCGCTTGTTGGTTCGACCGATCAGGTCCTGAGCGAAATCGAAGCGTATAAAAAGATGGGCATCCGCGCCTTCATCTTCTCGGGCTATCCTCACATTGATGAATGCAAATCCTTCGGCCAACGCGTGCTGCCACAGTTGGAAACATGTTCATTGCCACAGGCTTACGGGCGTGTACCATCATCCACACCAGCCACCCCATTGGGCGTAGGAGTGCGTACATAATGAACCGTGTTGAGTTACCCTGCGGCGTAGAGTTGAGCCGCATTGTCTATGGGATGTGGCGCATCGGGGACGATGCCGACACCTCGCCAGCGCATGTGCGCGCCAAGATCGATTCCTGCCTCGCGCAAGGCATCACCACGATTGATCAGGCTGACATTTACGGAGGCTACACGGCAGAGGCGATTTTGGGCGATTGTCTGAAAGAAAACAAGGGGCTGCGAGACAAACTTGAGATCGTCACCAAGTGCGATATCGTCGCCCCCACAGGGCGTTATGCCGATGCGCGCGTCAAGCACTATGACACCTCCGCCGAACACATCGCACAGTCCATCGAGAACTCGCTGACGGATATGGGGATCGAGCACATCGACCTTCTGCTGATCCACCGTCCTGATCCGCTGATGAACCATCATGAGACTGGTGGCGCGTTGGATGCGGCGGTCAAATCCGGCAAGGTCCGCGCGGTTGGCGTGTCAAACTTCAAGCCGTGGGACTGGGATCTGTTGCAGTCGGCGATGGAGACACCGCTGGCCACCAACCAGATCGAGATCAGCTTGTCGGCGCATGAGGCTCTGACCAACGGCGATATCGCCTTCCACCAGCAACACGGCATCTCACCCATGGCATGGTCACCGCTTGGGGGTGGCACTTTGATGGACGCAAAAGCGGTGGGCGACTTGCGGCAATTGATGTCGCGCGTGGCGATGGAGACCGGAACTGATGAAGCCGCCGTTGCCGTGGCATGGCTGCTGGCGCACCCCTCCTCCATCATGCCCGTTATGGGCACCAACACGATCTCGCGGATTGATACGCTGTCCGACGCCTTCAAAGTCAAAATGGACCGCCAGACATGGTTCGAGCTTTATACCGCAGCCCTTGGGCGCGAGGTTGCTTAAGGTGGTGACACCCACGACATTCCGCCCCGATGCGGGCGATGCCCGCGCGTTTCGCGATGCCCTTGGCACCTTTCCCACAGGTGTCACGATCGTGACCTGTCAAAGTGAAAAAGGCCCGCTTGGGATCACGGCGAACAGCTTTTCGTCAGTGTCGCTCGATCCTCCGCTTGTGCTTTGGTCCCCGGCCCGCGCATCACGTCGGTTTGCAGCCTTTGAGGCGGCCCAACACTTTGCGATCCACGTTCTGGCCGAGAATCAACAGCACTTCTGCACGACCTTCGCGTCAGAGGGCGGCAACTTTTCTGACCTGGACTGGCACACAAATGATGACGGCGTGCCGCTTATCAACGGATGCCTGACCCGGTTCGAGTGTGAACGTCACGCTATCCACGACGGCGGAGATCATGCAATCATTGTCGGGCGCGTAAGGGCGGCGACCGTAAAAGACGGGTCGTCTTTGGTGTTTTCGGGGGGGGCTTTCGGACGATTTCAAGAGTTAGGCTAAGTTCAAGCCAAAGAAAAAGGTCCTAAAAACAATAACGAGGGACCACAAGGGAGGAGAAGCGCCATGCCGCTGCTACACGGTCTACTCAAGCCGTTCCAATCGTGGAACGACCTTGTTCTGCCGGTTGGTCGATGGATTTCAATCGTTGCAATTGCCCTGATGGTGGTCGCAATCCTGATCCAGGTTTTCTTTCGCTATGTCCTGAACGCTGCCCTGCCATGGCCGGATGAAGCCGCGCGCTTTATGATGCTGTGGCTGACCGGGTTGATGGCACCAATCGCGTTTCGCCGAGGGGGTTTCGTGGCCATCGACATGGTCGTCCAAGCCATGCCCGCGAAAATTGGACGGATCGTCTCGCTGTTCCTGCTCTTCGTTTCTGCGGGCGTTCTCGCCATGGCCGTCAGCATCGGATGGAACGAGGTCACGGGCTTTGGCGGCCGCTTTGCCACCGCAGCGCTCTACATCCCGACTGCGCTTGATTTCTCCGAATGGTACCGCGTGCCACGCTCGTGGATGATGCTGTCGCTTCTGGTGGGGGTGATCCTGCTGCTTATCGTTAACATCGAGCTGATCCTGCGGTCTGTCATCACGATGATGGGAGGCGGCGACAGTCTCAAAGAATTGATGCCCCCCGAAGAAGAAATCATGGCGGAGTGATATGACATGCTGATCTGGTTCCTCCCCGTCTTCCTTGTCTTCCTGATGATCGGTCTGCCGGTCTTTTTCGGCCTGCTTGCCGCCCCCGGTATCCTGCTTTGGGCCGCCGGTCAGGAAAAAGACATCACCCTGCTTTATCGCAATGTTTACAACGGCATGGATAGCTTTCCTCTGATGGCGATCCCGTTCTTCATGCTGGCTGGCGAGATGATGAACAAGGGTGGTATTACTGAACGCCTTGTGGAGTTTTCCCAAGCTTTGATGGGTCATTTGCGTGGTGGTCTGGCACACGTGAACATTCTGTCATCCATGCTGTTTGCGGGCCTTTCGGGCTCTGCTGTGGCCGATACTTCGGCCCTTGGCTCGATGCTGATCCCGGCGATGGAAAAGCAGGGGTATACCCGCCGCTTTGCCGCGGCCGTCACCGCCGCCAGCTCGGTCATTGGCCCGATCATTCCGCCTTCGGGGATCATGATCATCTACGCCTATGTCATGGGCGAAAGCGTGGCTGCCCTGTTCCTTGCTGGCATCGTGCCCGGCGTGATGGTGGGCCTTGGTCTGATGCTGGTCGTGCGGGTGATGGCCAACCGGTATGACCTGCCCAAAGCAGAACGCATTGTCAAAAAGGGCATGACGCTAACGCCGCGCGAATACTGGGTGTCGTTTGCTTTGTTGCGCCTGAACTTGGGCTGGTTATTTTACGCGATCTTCCGTGGCACCACGGGCATCGGCACCGGTGAGGACTCGAGCAGCACCATCACCTTGGTCACCTATCTGGTCAGCGTGGCTGCTGCACACTTCCTGCTGATGGGCCTGCGGCCAAAGGTCGAAGCCGATTTTCGCATGGTCACCAAGCGGGCGGTTGTTCCGCTTCAAACGCCAATCCTGATCCTGGGTGGTATCCTTTTGGGCGTCTTCACCCCAACCGAGGCTGCTGCCGTGGCAGTGTTTTACGCGGTCATTGTCGCCTTCTTCGTGCTGAAAACGATGACCCTGAAAGACCTGCCCGATGTGCTCAGCCGCTCTGCCATGACCTCCGCGGTTGTGCTTTTGCTGGTGGGTGCCGCGATGGCGTTCAAAACCGTGGTCTCGCTGTCCTATGCGCCGCAAATCCTGGCTGATTACATCTTGTCGCTCAGTGAAAACCCGCTGGTCCTTCTGTTCCTGATCAACATCCTGCTTTTCATCGTTGGCATGTTCCTTGATGCCGGCCCGGCGATCATCATCCTTGGCCCCATTCTTGGCCCGATCTTTGTTGAAATGGGTGTACATCCTGTGCATTTCGCCATCATCATGTCGGTCAACCTGACTGTCGGGCTTGCGACACCGCCGATGGGTCTTGTCTTATTCGTGGCCTCCTCGGTGGCCAATGAAAAGGTCGAGACCATCGCCAAAGCAATCCTGCCATTCCTCGCTGTCGAGATTTTCGTGATCTTCCTGATCACCTATGTCCCGGCCATATCCATGACGATCCCCCGTTTGACGGGATTCGTTAACTGACCAAAAGCAACCAATAGGGAGAGACAAATGCTCAAAGGTCTTACAACAGCGGCGCTGGCCGCAACCATGCTCGCAGGCACTGCGTTCATGGCGTCGGCACAGGATTTCACCATCCGCGCCACAGCCAACTCGAACGAGAATGACGAGGACTATGACGGTCTGGTCGTTTTCAAGAACTTCGTTGAACAAGCCTCAAACGGCGCCATCGGAGTTGAAATGTTCATCGGCACGCAGCTTTGCTCGAACGGCGCTGAGTGTCTGCAGGGTGTGGCTGATGGCAACATCGACGTCTACATCTCAACTTCAGGCGGGGCCTCGGGCATCTTCCCCTTCGTTCAGGTGCTTGACCTGCCTTACTTGATGGCAGACGACCGTGTGGCCGAAGCTGCGCTGTCAGGCGGCACCGAGTTTATGAGCACCATGAAAGACATGACGCTTGAAATGTCAGGTGGCATGATCCGCCTGATGACCGTGGGCAACACCGGCGGCTGGAGAAACTTTGCCAACACCAAGCGTCGCGTGGCAGCCCCTGCCGACATGGAAGGCCTGAAAATCCGCACCGTTGTCGCTGACCTGCCGCAAGAGCTTGTGAAAGCGCTTGGTGCGTCTCCTACGCCAATCCCATGGCCCGAGCTTTTCACATCGTTCCAGACCGGCGTGGTCGAAGGATCAAAGAACGGCATCACCGACATCATGGGCATGAAGTTTCCCGATGCCGGTTTGCAGTATGTCACGCTTGACGGCCACGCCTACATGGGCGCGCTGTGGTTCATGAACAACGAAAAGTTCCAGTCCATGCCGGATGACCTGAAGCGCGTTGTCGTCGATGGCTTTTACCAGCTTCAGCAGGCCACCTTTGCCTCGCCGAAGCGCAAGTCGATCCAGGCGTATCAGGACTTTGCTGCCGGTGGAGGTGACCTTTATGTCCCGACACCCGAAGAAAAGCAGGCATTCAAAGACGCTGCCGCTCCGGTTTATGACTGGTTCAAGGGCAACGTTGACGGTGGTGAGGCGATCTTTAACGCTCTGACTGCCTCGGTGGCTGCTGCGGAAGAAGAAATCAACGCAGCACGTGCGGCTGATCTTCAATAATTACACGCTCCGGCGACCAATTGGAGGGGCATCGCCCCTCCAATTTTTTTGTGCAAAAGGCTATATGTAGGCAGTCCGCTGGCAGCAGGCACTTCGGTCAACCTCTTATCACAAGCGGCAAATTCAGGACGAAGCGAGAAAGTTCACACGAAAATTATGCTCATGCCAGATACTGGCAGGGCCCTTGCCAACCGCATCAGCCCCCAACCAGGCGTGGCAACGTCAGTGACACCGCTGGAACAAAGGTGATCAGCATCAGGGCCACAAAGATCGCAAGGTAAAAAGGCCAAATCGTCCGTACTGCTTTTTCCATCGGGAGTTTCCCAACCGCGCACCCCACAAACAAGCAGGACCCCACTGGCGGTGTGCACAGCCCCAGTCCCAGATTAACCAAAAGAATCATTCCGAATTGCAGGGGATCGATGCCCAGAGAATTGGCGACCGGAAGGAAGATCGGAGTGCAGATCAGGATCAAGGCAGCCATGTCCATGATCATGCCAAGGATCAGCAAGGCTGCGTTGATCATCAGCAGGATCAGGATCGGATTTTCCGTCAGTCCAGTGAGCAGATCGACGGTTTTGTTGGGCACCCGGTAGAACGTCAGCATATAGGCGAACGCCCCTGCGCAGGCGATCAGGATCATGACCATCGCTGTGGTTCTCACTGCGGAAGAGACCGCAATCAAGAACTTGTCCCATGTAATCGAGCGATAAACAAAGAGCGTCACGAGAAAGGCATAGATGGCCCCGAATGCACCGGACTCCGTGACTGTGAACACACCCGACAGCACACCACCCACAATGATTACTGCGGTTAAAAGACCGGGAATGGCACCAAAAAAAGCGATGGCAAGGGCTGTCCAACCGGGGAATTGCTCGCCCTGATAGCCGCGTTTGACGGCCACAAGATAGGCCGCCACCGCAAGGCAAACGCACATCAAAATGCCCGGCACGACACCGGCCAGAAATAACTTTGAGATCGAAATGCCGCCGCCGGCTGCGATGGCAAAAATGATCATGTTATGACTAGGGGGGATGATGATGCCCGCAATCGACGAGGTGACAGTGACGTTCACCGCATAGTCCGCGTCATACCCCTTTTCCTTCATCACCGGCACAAGGATCGACCCCAATGCCGAGATGTCTGCAATGGCAGAACCCGAGATGCCGCCAAACAGCATTGAGGAAAAGACATTCACAATACCAAGCCCGCCGCGCACTGCGCCAACCGCTGCCGACGCAAAGCGTACCAGCCGCATGGCAATGCCGCCGTGAAACATCAACTCGCCCGCGAAGATAAAGAACGGGATCGCCATCAGGGCAAAGACGTTGATGCCAGATACAATGCGCTGAAACCCGATCAGCAGCGGCAGTCCTTCGAACCAGAAGGCTGCGATGGCCGAGATGCCAAGCGCGAAAGCAACCGGTGTGCCAATGGCCACGCACAGCGCAAAAATCCCAAGTAGAACTAAAATCCCCACGAAGCCGCCCCTATTCTAAACTGTCGCTGCGGTCATCGACGCCCAGTAGCAAGCGGATCAAATGGCCAATGGAAAAAATCAGGATCAGGCCGCCGCCGATGGTCAATGGCAGCGAGCGCAGCCCTTCGGGTAGTTGAATAAGCGGGATCAGCGATCCCCATTTGAAAATGGTCAGCTTCGCGCCGTACCACAGCATCAACCCACCAAAGACCGCCATTGCCACATCGGTGACGAACACCAAGACCGTACGAATGCGCCGGTTCACGCCATTACGCAGGATCACCACAGACAGATGCGTGTTTTCGTGAACACCCACCGCAGCCCCCAGAAAAGCAATCACCATCACCAGCAGCAAGGCTGCCTGCTCGACCCAGGTCGGCGTCGCGTTCAGGACATAGCGGCCAAAAACCAGCCAGCCGAAAATCACCGTCATCACCACAAGGGCGATCCCGGTCACAACCCGGCACGCAAAAGCGATGCTATCAAGCGTCGCGTTCATACGTTGGACAGCTTGGGAAACGGGCGTGGCTTGAGGCATTGTCATTCTCCGAACCTAAATCGCCCGGCTCTGCAGATGGCTGAGCCGGGCGATCTTAGCTTAAATCAAATCGCGCATTAGTCAGTTGCTTGAATAAGCTCGACCAGTGGACGCAAAGCCGGATTGGTTTCAAAGTAGGCCTCATAAACCGGTGCCATTGCCGACTGGAACGGCGCTTTGTCTGCCACTTCGTTGACCACGACGCCTGCGTCTTCGACGGCCTTACGGCTTGTCGCCTCACGTGCTGTCCAAAGCTCACGTTGCAACAAAGCAGATTCCTGTGCGGCCTCGGTAACGGCGGCCTGCATCTCGGGCGACAGGGCATTGTAGGTGTCGGTGTTGATGCAGATACACTCTGGAATGATCAGGTGCTGAGACAGCGAATAGTATCCCGCTACCTCAAAGTGGCCAGTGGATTCATAAGATGGCCAGTTATTCTCGGCTCCGTCCACAACTCCGGTTTTAAGCGCCTGATACACTTCTGCAAAAGCCATCGGTGACGGGTTGCCACCAAGTTCTGCAATCATGCCGGTGAAAAGATCGTTGTTCATGACGCGCACTTTCATGCCTTCCACATCGGCAGGCGTGTTGATCGCCTTATCGCCGTTATAAAAGGACCGCGCCCCCGCGTCGTACCACGCCAAAGGATAAAGGCCTTTCGCCGCCATTCCTGCCGCAATCGCGGCACCGCCTTCGCCATCCAGGACGCGGAACATGTGAGGCACGTCCTTGAAGATGAATGGCAAAGACACGACATTCGCTTCAGCAGCGATCGGACCGATGGGGCCAAGGTTAAAGTTGCCGATCTCCAAGCCGCCAAGACGCACTTGCTCTACTGCGTCGGGCTGGCTGCCCAGCGTGCCGCCGTGAAACATCTGCAGTGTAATCTCACCACCGGTTTTTTCCGCCAGTAGTTCGGCGAATTTGTCCATGGCAACAGTGTTTGGATACCCGTCAACGTGGATATTCCAGCCGCGCCAATCAGCGGCGGTCGCCGCGGTCCCCAGAATCGCCAACGCGGCAGCCCCGACGAGTGATTTTGTGAATGTATGGAACATGAAGTCCTCCCTTAGGTTTTGTTTCTCTCTTCTGAACGAGGTGTTGCGTCTTAACTTGGCTTAGCCTCTCCATCGCTGTTTACGGCGATACAGTTTCGTTCGATTGGCTCTAAAGAAGACTAGTATACTAGTTGTGTCAACCCAGTGAATCTAAGACGGATCGTTTAAAGCGCTCGGTTTCCAAGTTACGGTCAAAAAAATCAAACGCCTTCAGGTTCAAAAAAATTTGCGTTGGTGACGGCAATTCTCTCGATTGTGTCGTCCAGCCGCGCAAGGTGCAGCCTGCCAACTTCAACCGCTTTTTTGGGATCATGATTGGTCACGGCTTGGGCAATTGCACGATGGTCCTCTAAAAGATCTGGCATGCGGTTTTCCTTGGACAGGCTCAGGACGCATAGTCGATCAACTTTCGATTTTTCCATCATGATCACATCAAAGGCAAAATCAGCCTGAGCGATCTGACACAGAGTTTCGTGGAAGTCATAGTCCAGCGCACCAAACGCCTCTACGTCCGCGTTCTTTATGGCCTGCTCCTGCGCCGCGAGGGCGGTCGTAAGCAAATCTGCGCCTTGGGTGTCACAAAGATCGGCGGCCCGGCGCAATACTTCCATTTCGATCGCTGTGCGGACAAATCGTGCTTTCACAATCTGGCGCGTTGAGAACCGTTTCACGACCGTGGCCCGCTGGGGGCGGATCAGTAAAAGATCAAGATGCGACAAGCGACTAAAAGCATCGCGCACCGGTTGACGAGACACGCCAAATTGGGCCGCAACCTCGGCTTCTGAAATCTTATCTCCGGGCTTTAGGCGCAAAGAAAGTATGTCATCGCGCAAGTTATCAAAGATATCGTCAACGGTAGTCCGCCGCGCGCCAAGTTGCGTTGCCTGCGCCATTACACCCTCTCCAAACTTCGGTTTCCAATGCTTCTAAGCGAAGTATCTGAATAAAAAAACCTTTGCACAATGACACCTATAAGGGTCTGCCCGAAAACCCGATCCGGCATGGTCCGGATTACTCTGGTATACTAGAGCTTCACTAGTATACTAGTATATAAATAGCGGGAATCACCGATAAGAACAAGTTGCGCGCGCTGGGCGACAGTCGACTACATAAAAAAGGACAGGACAGACATGAAACTTCAAGGGCAAACCGCCATCGTAACGGGCGCCGGTCGTGACATTGGGCTGGCGGCAGCACTCAAGTTGGCGTCCGAGGGGGCGAATGTTGCCATCAACTATTTTTCAAGCAGCGCTGGCGCAGATGAAGCCGTTTCGCAAATAACCGCGCGGGGCGGGCGTGCAATCGCAATGCAGGGCGATTTGACCAAAAAGGACGACGTCGATGCACTGGTGTCCAAGACATTGACCGAATTTGGTGGCATCCACATTCTGGTCAACAATGCAGGCGGGCTGATCGCACGGGTCAAAGTCGCCGAGATGTCGGATGCGCATTGGCACGCTGTGATGGACCTGAACCTTACCAGCACTTTTCTGATGATCAGGGCGTGTCTGGCCCACATGGAAACCGGCGCAATCGTCAATCTGGCAAGCCAGGCAGGCAGAGACGGAGGCGGGATGGGTGCAGTTGCCTATGCCACGTCAAAAGGGGCAGTCATGACCATGACGCGCGCCTTGGCCAAAGAGCTGGGTCCTGACATCCGTGTGAATGCCTTGTGTCCGGGAATGATCGACACGGATTTTCACAACATTCACACGCCTGATGCTGCACGGCGCGGGCTTGAGGCAACGGCACCGGCGCGGCGTCAGGGCACACCGGAAGATACCGCAAATCTGATCCTCTTTTTGGCAAGCGCCGACTCTGAATTCATCACCGGCACAAATATCGACATCAACGGCGGTATGCTTTTTTCGTAAGGCGCTGGCAAGAATTGGTGGCCGACAGACGCTAGAGTGTCAAAATAGTCGATCCGGTGGTCTTGCGGCCCTCAAGCGCAGAGTGAGCTTTTGCAACGTCCTCAAGGCGGAACCGCTGTCCAATCGCAATTTCCAATGCCCCAGACGAGACCTTGTCAAACAAATGCTGCGCCATTTCCTGACATCTTGCATGATCGGCCAGAAACGTGAAAAGCGTCGCGCGCGTGAGTTTCAGCGACCCCTTTCCTGCAAGCGTCAGAAGATCAACTGGTGGAACCGGACCAGACGCGTTGCCAAACGAGATCATGAAACCGAGTGGTCTGAGACAATCGAGTGAGCCTGCAAATGTATCTTTGCCAACACCATCCATCACCACATTCACGCCCTTGCCGCCCGTCAGATCTTTGACCTTCTCGACAAAATCAACATCGCTGTAATTGATGCACTCGGTCGCGCCATGTGCCCGCGCCATTTCGCATTTTTCGTCAGAACCAGCCGTTCCAATCAGATTGATCCCTTCTGATTTTGCCCACTGACATGCAATCAGCCCGACGCCCCCCGCAGCGGCGTGGAACAGCACCGTGTCGCCTTTGCCTATGGGCGTGATGCGATGGAACAGATATTCGACGGTCATGCCCTGCAACATCATGGCCGCAGCTGTCTCAAATGCGATGTCATCAGGCAATCGGCAGACTTGGGCGGCGGGCATGACGCGTTCTTCCGAATAGGCACCCGGCGGCGTGGCTGCATAGGCCACACGGTCTCCTTGGGCCAGATGGGTCACACCCTCCCCCACTGAAACAACAACGCCCGAAGCCTCCATGCCAAGTGCATGTGGCAATTCTAACGGGTAGAGCCCCATTCTTTGATAGACATCGATAAAATTCAAACCGCAGGCGCGATGCTCAATTCGAACCTCACCATGTCCGGGTTCGCCAACAGGCCGATCAACGATTGTAAGCTGTTCAGCGCCTCCCGCAGCCTCGATAATAACTGTACGTGCCATTCTGTCGTTCCCCTATTTTCTAACTTAAATATTAGCGCTCGAATGACAGATGTCGAACTTGCACCCATTCCAATCCACCCTACGATGTCATGAGCACAAACCAAAGGGACCCTCACCAAATGAGCAATACGGAAATCCGAAAAATTCAGACCCAAGGCGTGCATCACATCACCATCGTCGGCGCAGATCGCCAGACGTCTATCGATTTCTGGGAAGGTGTACTGGGCATGCCGTTCATTTTTGATCAGCCCAATTTAGACAACCCGGACGAAGGGCATATCTACTTTGATCCCGGCGACGGACGATTGATCACGATATTTACCAATGAGGCGCGCAAACCGGATGCCACCCGCACCTCGACAGATCAGGGTGCGGTCCATCATCTGGCCTTCAATGTCAGCCAAGCGTCGTTCTGGCAGATTGAAAAGCGTCTGGATGCCCGTGGCATCAAACATTCTGGTCCCAAGGACCGCGGGTTCATGGACTCTATCTATTTCGAGGATCCAATGGGCTTGCTGATCGAATTGGCCTCTTATCGGTTCGAGCCACCCGAAGGACACCGCCATGCAGATGTTATGATTGAAGCGCACCGTCTTCGCGTTACCCGCAACGAGCATCATATTGACCGAGAGCATCTGGCAGATGCGATCGAGCTTCTTGTCGCACGCACCCAGCAATCCCTTTCGGCAGATCGCGATCCAAAAGACCCTTATTAGACCCCGCAACTGATGGCGCTTCGTTTTCGGCTAAATGCGCGCAAGCCATGTTGCAATGGACGGCACCATTATGATGATGATTAGCGCGACAATCATCGCGATGACGAACGGAAAGGCACCGCGAAAGATCATCCCGACCCGCAAATCGGGATCATCCATCGCTGACTTAATTGTGTAGACCGACAAGCCAAAGGGCGGCGTCAGCAAGCCAATCTCGACCGCGACAACAGTCAGGACACCGAACCAGATCAAGTCAAATTCGGCTGCATTGGCGACCGGAAGTGCAATCGGCAACATGATCAGCATGATCGAGATTGAATCGATCAAACATCCCATGAGAATAATCAGCAACAAGTAGATGACCAGAAACCCATATGGGCCAATCGGGCTGGACAAGAAGAACTCTGCCAATTCACGCGGAACCCCTGAAAGGGCCAGCATCCGGCTAAAAAACGTTGCGGCCATGATCAGCAACAGCACCGAAACGGTGATTTGACCCGTCTCGACAAGCAACTTCCAAAGTGTGGACCTGTCCAGCGATTTGCGCAGGATCGCGATCACCAATGCGCCAAAGGCACCTGCAGCACCTGCTTCTGTCGGGTTAAAAAAACCACCGTAAAGTCCACCAAGGACAAGGAGCATTAAGGATATGATTGGGATCGCCTTGCGCACGATAGCCCACATGGTCAGATCGTCATCAAATGCAACGGTGTCACCTGTTGCTTCGAACACGAAATCAGATCGCGTTTTTGCCAAAAGAACGATGGTGATCGTGAAAAGCAGCGATAACAGAAGGCCAGGACCAACCCCGGCAAGAAACATGCGACCCACTGATTCCTCGGCCAAGACAGCATAGACGATCATCAACAATGACGGCGGAATGAGCATCCCCAAAACCGATGATCCTGCAACCACGCCTGTGGCAAATTTCTTCGTGTATCCGTGTCGCGTCATTTCAGGCACCGCGACGCGGCTGAACACCGTGGCAGAGGCAATGGATATACCCGTTATCGACGCAAAGACCGCATTGGCAAACACCGTGGCAATACCCAGACCTGCCGTCAGACGCTTCAACATACGCTCGAAAACGTCGAAGGTGTCCTTGCCGACGCCCGACAAAGCCACCAAAAGCCCCATAAGAACAAAAAGCGGAACAACCGCGAAAAGGTACTCCTGAAGCGAGTCATTGGCGACGGCCCCAATCATGCGCGTGGCCACGGCTTCGTTGCGGATCATGGCGACTCCGGCGAACGAGACCACAAGCATACTGATCGCAATCGGAAGCCCAATATAGATCA
Source organism: Silicimonas sp. (assembly GCA_013003245.1). Lineage (GTDB taxonomy): Bacteria > Pseudomonadota > Alphaproteobacteria > Rhodobacterales > Rhodobacteraceae > JABDJX01. Next base: position 22,217 of record JABDJX010000103.1, read on the forward strand.
GAAAAATGAGCCCCCCGATCCCAAATATGCCAATCTCAAGCGGGCTCATGGTGTTTCGGTCTCGGTATTGTTGCCGCGCAAGACTGCAATCGCGCGCACCACAAATTCAACCGCAGCGACGAAAACTCCAATCAGAATGAGCACCTGAAAGGGCCAGGTTTGCAGTGTAGCAATCCCGGGAACACCAATGAATTCACCGGAGCCATAGTCCTTTTCAAGGATGCGCACGGTTGACCAGGCGATCAGCGCAATCATCCATGCGCCAACCAGATTGAAAAGCGCCTTCACAAGGCGTCCGATCATTGGAAACCGCCTTTGCAGTGGCGGCAAGAATATTTCAGTTTTTGCCAGGCGATCTGCGCGTATGGTCGCGGCCAATTGCAGATACACGATGATAACCAGCATCAGGGCACCCAGTTCCGAAATCAGCGGAAGCGATGAGCCCAGCAAATTGCGAAAGACAATGTCGGCGCAGATGATCAGCATCAAAACTCCGATCAAAACTGTGCCGATGGCGGCAAGTCCATCTACAAGCTTTGACCAAAAACGATCAAAGACGTCGAAGACGCGCCCAGCTTTCGACTGGGCGCGCTGGCTTTCATGCGAAGACTGCACCTCGCAGCCTTACTTGTCCCAATCGCGCGCCGGGGTCTCTCCACGGCTTCGCAAGGCTTCCATATATGCGGCGATGAATTCAGTGGCGGGGATGCCACGTGCGTCCAACGGTGCCGCCCAGTCGCCAGCAAGATCGGGCATCTTGTTGACCCATTTGACCAGCTCGCCCTCGGGCATTGGAACGATCGTTACAGGAGTATCCTGAGAGGCTCCAAGCTCTACCATTTTGTTGAGTGCAAACTCATGCCGCTCGACCAAGTCCTGACCATGCGAAGTGGTATAATACTTGCCGGCCTCGACCATTGCGTTTTGAACCTCTTCGGGCAGACCTTCCCAACTGTCACGGTTGATGGCGACCGCACCCGAAAAGGCGCCACCCGCGTCGAAGCGGTTGATGTAAGGGGCGACCTCATAAAGCTTAATCGGCAGCGCGCCCAGCGCCAGTGTCAATGCGCCGTCAGACACGCCCGTCTGCACATCGGTGTAAAACGTAGTCAGCGCGCCGTCGACAGCATTGGCCCCCGTGCCGCGCAACCAGTTGCCCAGCACACCCGGCGCAGACAGTTTCATACCTTCTATGTCGTCAACACCTGTGAGGGGTTCCTTGGTATACAGATCGTAAAGGTCGGTTCCCGTCAGCCCCAAAACCTTCAGATTGTGCTGTTCCCACTCATCACGGAACGCATCGTTTGTTTCGATCAGTTCTTCCATAACCTCCAACTGAAGTGCAGGATTAGAAGTCGAGAACGGTGCGTTGGACGAGGCCTGGCTGAGAGGAAGCTTGGCAGCCTCCAAAAACGAGAATACCCAACCAATATCTGTAATGCCCTCTTCCACCGAACTTAGCGTAGCGTTTGCCTTGTAGAGCGTGCCTCCAAAGGCCTCGTTCCACTCAATCTGGTAGTTCCCGTTCTCGGCCAGGATCTCATCGGTGCGCGCCATGAAATGGGTCTTGATCATACCGACCCAAGGCACAACGGTCGGGTGGCTTGAGGCAACAGTCAGATTGATGGTCTCTTGTGACGATGCGGCCATTGGCATCACCATCGCCCCAGCGGCGATAAGCCCAAATAAAGTCTTCATCGGTTTCCTCCCTCGGTGTTCAAATCAGCGAAAATTTTTGGGTCGAGTAGTCAAGGCGCACAGTCACAGTGCCCTCGTTGATCAGCCATGGGCGTACATGGAAACTTCGCGCGCCTCGTGCATGCATGGGATCACTTTCTGCAATTGCGATGGCTTCGTCACGTGATGCGGCGCGGACAACAACCATCCCCTCGCCCGCCCATTCCTGCTCGTCATCCGTCCACATGGGGCCAGCGGCAAACATGATGCCATCTTTTTCAAGCTGAACCTGAAACGCAAGGTGGTCTTCCAGATTCGCAAATACCGCCCCCATCCCGTCAGTTGGTTTGGTGAAGATCGCATAAAGTTGCTTTTGCAGCATCGCGCTACTTGCTTCCAACACTGCTCCTTTCGGAACTGCTTTCGGGTTATCGTTTTCACTCATCTGCCACCCTCCCTGGATGCCTTTGGATTAGCTTGCTTTTTGTAATGCCAATTCTGCCCGGATTTCGTCGCCGTGTTCATCCAGTGTCGGCGGCGCTTGCACGTCTCGTTCAGACTTGCCATCGAAATTGTAGGGTGCACGCACTGTTGTAAACTGCCCCATCTCCGGATGCTGTGACGTGACAGCGATTTGCAAATGCTTGGCTTGCGGGTCTTCCAGCGCTTCATCCGCGTCGTAAGCAGGCGAATGCGGCACTCCTGCAGCTTCCAAGCGGTCGCACCATGCCTCGCGTGTGTCGCCCAGGAAAACCGGCGTGAAGATATCGATCAGGTCGTCCTGATGCTTGATCCGCTCTAACCGTTCGGAAAACCGCACATCTTGGTTCAGGTCGGTCTGGCCGGTCGCTTCCAGGAACCCCTCCCAGAATTTCGTTGGCGACGACAGGTGGATCGCAATCCACTTTCCGTCGCTGCAGGCGAATGTATAGCTCTGCGACACGACTGGGCGCGACAAGGGGCCCATAATCTCGCCCACAGAATAGTGATGCGTGAAGCTATCAAGATTAAAGTGGCTCATCGCTTCAAGCATTGAAATATCAAGACGATGCCCCTGCCCCGTTTTGCTGCGCTCCAACAGAGCAGCCATGATGCCCATCGCGGCATACTGTCCGGTAACCGCATCGGCGATTGCAGGACCAATCACGCGCGGGTTTGTCGGCGGGGTCAGCAACCGCAGATACCCGCTCGCGGCTTGCGCCACGGTGTCATAGGCGGGACGGTCGCGATAGGGTCCGCTTTGCCCGAACCCTGAAATCGCACAATAGATCAGCTTGGGATTAATCGCGCGCAAATCATCTTCGCCTGCTCCCAGTTTCTCGGCAACGCCGGGGCGAAAATTTTGAATAAACACATCGGCGCCAGCGACCAAATCATGCAACACCGCGCGATCGTTATCCTTCTTGGTATCCAAAGCAATAGACCGCTTGTTGCGATTATATGTCTGATAATGAGGCGAATAGAGCCCGCCTTTAAAAGCACGAAATGGATCGCCAGTTCCGGGACGCTCGACCTTGATCACATCGGCGCCAAGATCAGCCAAATGCATGCCAGCCGCTGGGCCTGTAATATACGTCCCTAGCTCTATTACTCTGATATCTTTTAGAATCTTGACCATTGTGGCTCCTCTATTTCTTCAGCTGGGGCCTAATCACGCTTGGATGTTTTGCCGTCATACGAAATCGCAATGTCCGCTTTATGGGACATGATAAACCCGATAGAGCGCATCGATTCTTCGTAAAGATGTGCCGCCAGACCAGCGGTGCGCGCCAGTAGAGGAACGGCTTTGAGGGCCTCAAGCGGCCAGCCGGCATCCAAAATGACGGCTGGGATAGCGCCAGAGACGTTTATGGGGAGCGGGCGATTGATAATCCCGGGCGCGTGCTTGGCCAAAGCGCGAAGCGTCTCGATATACGGTCCGCTGATGTCCAACTCGTCAGCGATTTCAAGAAGCTTATCGGCACGTGGGTCGCCGGCACTATGCTGCGGATGCCCAAGACCTGGCACCTTTTCGCGGCGCTCTTTAAGACTATGCAAAGATGCGATTGCTGCGGTTTCGATGTCGGTTCCATCGGCCTCCGCTTTTGCCATGACTTCCGCCAGAAACCTGCCCGCAGTTTCCGAGCTGCCTGCAACCACACTGCCCATTCCCAAAAGACCCGCCGCCATGGCGCCCTGCCATGCATCCGGTCCGGCTGCCAGTGTCATGCGCGCGGCCTGAACGCTTGGCACCAAACCATGCTCTGCAATCGCGACTAGGCAGGCATCCAACATTTTGCGCTGTGCGGGGCTTGGGTGCTCGCCAATGACCAGCAACCAGAAATAGTCGGTAAATGCGATTCCACCGATCAACTCGTCACAAAGATTGTGCCCGCGAACCGTTATGGAATCGGCATCCGACGTTGCGATTGCAGTAAAGGCCTGGTCCTGTTTGCCAATCCGCATATCAATCCCCTTTTTCGCATACCGAAATACTTTTCTCTTGCCGAACGATATGACGCGGCGTAACCTTCCGTCAAGTTGCATGTGCATCGCCGGGGCTTCCCAACCTGACCCCCGAAGCGAACAAGGGACAGTAGCTGCGAATGGAAGCGTCAGTTATGAACTCAAATCCGGGCTTAAACGATGGCGACAGACCGGCAGAGTTTGTGGAGGCTTTGGCAAAAGGCCTTGGAATACTACAGTCGTTTGATGCCGCGAACCCTGAACGCACACTCAGCGAAGTCGCCCGCGTTGTGGGTCTGTCTCCGGCTGCGGCAAGGCGCAGTCTGATTACGTTAACCGCGCTTGGCTATGTCGGGCAAAGAAACAAACGTTTTCACCTGCGCCCCAAAGTAATGACTCTGGGATCGGCGTTTTATTATTCTGCGCGTATAGACGAAGTGTTGCAGCCGTTCCTGCGCGACTTGGTCGACAAATTTGGCGACGCCTCGTCGGTGGGCACTTTGGATGGGCAGGACGTCATCTACATCGCCCACAGTTCTGTGCAACGCGCTCGGCGCGCCGCGGCAGTGGTTGGGGCGCGCTATCCGGCATACGCCACGTCTTTGGGGCGCGTACTGCTGGCTGGATTGAGCGAGGAAAGACTTGAAGCCTACTTTGATGGCTTTGAACCGGTTGCACTGACATCCAAAACACTGACCGACCCCAAGATCATCCGCACAGAAATTGCCGCCGTTCGTGATGCTGGGTATGCCACAACGGTTGATCAACTTGACTATGGAATAACAGCCCTGGCCGTTCCAATCAGGGGGATCGATGGCAGAACGGTAGCTGCATTAAATACATCTGGCTACACCGGGATGGTTAATCCAGAAGAACTGATCGACGCAAGGCTGCCCGAGTTGCGCATAATTTCCTCGGGCATAAGCAATGCGTTAACCCGATTCCCGATGCTTGAATCGATCATCGGACCATAATTAAAGAAAAGAAGTCCTTCAGGAGGAGACCCGAAAATGTGCAGACTGTGCGATCCGCAAAAGCCTCAAGTGCCCTGCCCGATAAACATGAGTGCGCAGGCCGGCGCCGATGCCAAGACCTTGGCGCTGACCGGAACAGCAGAAGCTCAAAAGGCCGCCGCCGCAAGTCTGCCCAAGGGGCTGGGAACGCCTGGTCGCCAAGTCCTGATCAAAGGCGGCGCTGTCTTGTCGATGGATGACAAAGTTGGGAATTTCGCGGTTGGCGATGTGCTGATTGATGGCGGCAAAATCGCAGCGGTTGGCAGCGATATTGACGCGCCGGACGCCGAAGTGATCAATGCAGCGGGCAAGATTGTCATGCCGGGCTTTGTTGACACGCATCACCACCAGTTTGAGACCGCCCTGCGCAGTCAGTTGTCCAATGCAATTTTGATTAATGACGGTCGACCCTCCAGTGTCTCCAACTACTACGAGACGATGCTGCAAGGATTCTCGATGGTGTATCGGCCTGAAGACGTTTACATCAATGAACTTTTCGGAGGCATCTCTCAGTTGGACGCAGGCGTGACAACAGTTATGGACGTCAGCCAAATCCACCACTCGCCAGAACATTCGGACGCGGCCATCGAAGGACTTCGCGACGCCGGACGGAGGGGCGTATTCGGCTATTTCGAAGGCTGGGGCGACCACGCGAAATACCCTGCGGATGCGGCCCGAATCAAAGATCAATACTTCGCCTCGGATGATCAGCTGACAACTATGGTCATGGGCGGAGAGATTTATCTGCCCGGCTACGAGGAAGCCTGGAAAGTCGGGCGCGAACTGGGCCTGCCGATTGCCTTGCACGTCGTCGGCACCTTTGGCATGCAGGAAACCTTTGACCAGTTAGCCACATCGGGCATGTTCGGAGATGACAATATCTTTATCCACATGACCGGCATGTCGGAAGAGGCTTGGAAGCACGCCGCAGATGCAGGATCACACGTCTCGTTGTCAGTGCCGATCGAAATGCACATGCGCCACGGCACGCCACCCATCCAAAAGGCGCTTGATTTGGGCATGTCTACGTCGCTTTCAACAGACGTTGAGTGCACGATGACTGCCGATTTCTTCACCCAGATGCGTGCGATGGTCAGCCTGCAGCGCATGGTTGCAAATGAAAAGGCGCTTTCCGGCGAAGAATACCCCGAGTTGATGGAATGTATCCAAGCCATCGGCCACGCCACGATGGGTGGCGCCAAGGGTCTGCGGCTGGACCACAAGATTGGCTCACTCACCCCGGGAAAGGACGCTGACATTATCTTGCTGGACGCCGAGGCAATGAACGTGGCACCGCTTAACAACGTGCCGGGCGCCGTTGTCACTTTGATGGAGCGGAGCAATGTCGATACTGTCATGGTCGCAGGGGAGATCAAGAAATGGAAAGGTCAATTGCTTGGCTTTGACATTGCACGTTTGCGCAGCGAATTGGAAAACAGCCGCAACTTCATATTTGAAGCCGCAAAAATCGATCGCGACCTGTTCGCCTGAAAAGTATCTCGAAAGGAGTGAGCCATGGCCCAACTTGTTGCTACCCTCGCCTCAACCCACCATCCATTCTACCTTAAGGCAACTACAATGCCGCCCGAGCAGCAGATGCCGCAAGCGCCGGAATGGAAACGCAAGATTGAGGCCTATCGCGAGACGCTGGAGCGGACCAAGCCGGATATCCTTGTAATGATCGGCTCGGACCACTTTCATCAGATATTTCTGGACAACTGCCCGCAATTTCTGATCGGTAAGGCTCCGCGGTATGATGCGACATTCTACAATGAAGAGCGTGAATTCGGGCTGCCCAAATATGTGCTTGAAGGTCACGAAGACATGTCAAACTTCATGCACCAGAATTTGCTGGATCAGGACTTTGACTTTGCCTTTTCCAACGAGTTGAAAATCGACCACTCGATCATTTGCCCGATTATAACAGTGCGTCCAGATAACGACCTACCGGTCGTGCCGATCTACACCAACATCTTCGCCCCGCCCCTGCCTTCGCCGCTTCGTTTTTACAATTTGGGTCGCGCAATCCGCAAAGCCATCGACGCATATCCATCGGACAAGCGCATCGCCGCAATTGGCACCGGGCATTTGTCGCTTGAGCTTGGCGGACCGCGGCAATTCATGGAAACAGGGCCAGATCCCGAGTTCGACCACCAAGCCATCGAATGGCTCCGTAACGGAGACATTGACGCCATTTTGGACAATGTCGATCACGACTCCATGGCCAAAAGCGGCAACGCAACACACGGCTTTTTGAACTTTATCCTGATGCTTGGCGTGGCAGGACCCGAGGGCGCTGACTACGTTGACAACCTTGATCTGTTCCACACCATGGAAGCCTATTTCACATGGTACCCCAAGGAGGTAGCGGCATGAGCAAGTACTACGTCAACAAGTTCCTTTTCACCGTTGATCGTGACCCGGAATACCTCAAACGCTATACCGAAGACCCGCGCAATTTTGTTGCCACTTGGGAGCAATCGATTGGTCCGCGTCTGAACGCTGCCGAAATGTCATCGGTTCACGGCTTTACGGATGCCGAACGAGAAGCATTGATAAACCACGACTATGTTGCACTGTTTGAGATGGGCGCGCATTTCTTTTTGAACCTGACGATCTTCATCGGCATTTACGATGAACCCTATATGAAAGAAGGGGGCCCGCTCGCGTTCCAAAAGGAATTTGCAGCAAAACTGCAGCATTGGAAGGGCAAAGACTATCCATCCGTCGCAACCTGACCACTGCAAAACAACCTCGCTCCTGCTGCTGAAAGGTACCCCATCTAATGCTTTTTCCAACGTCTCTAGTCGGCAGTTATTGCCAACCTGACTGGCTGATCAACCGCGCTAAACTGGCAGGACAATACCCGCCGCGCACGCGCGCCAAAGAACTCTGGCGCATTGCACCCGAGTTCCTGAAAGAAGCCCAAGACGACGCCACGCGGATCGCGATCAGAGAGCAAGAAGAAGCGGGCTTGGATATCATTACAGATGGCGAAATCCGTCGCGAAAGCTACTCCAATCGGTTTGCAACAGCGCTGGACGGGTTGGATTTGAACAATCACGGCATGGTCAAAACGCGATCGGGCTCAATGGTGCCCGTACCACGCATTACAGGCAAAATCAGTCGCAAGGCAGCTGTCGAGGTCGAAGGCGTCAAATTCTTGAAGGCCCATACTGATCGTATGGTAAAAGTAACGCTTCCCGGTCCGTTTACGATGAGCCAGCAAGCCGTGAACGAACACTATCCCAACCTTGCCGAGGCAGCGATGGATTATGCCGCTGCGATCCGAGAAGAGATCGCTGAATTATTCGAGGCCGGCGCGGATGTGGTGCAATTGGACGAACCCTGGATGCAGGCACGCCCCGAGATTGCCGAGGACTATGGTCTGGACGCGCTTAACGCGGCTTTGGAAGGGGCGGCAGGCACCACGGCTGTGCACATCTGCTTTGGCTACGCCGCCATGACCAAAGATCGACCTGAAGGCTATTCCTTCCTTCCGCAATTCAAGGATTGTCATTGCAATCAGGTTAGCATCGAAACCGCGCAGTCAAATCTTGATACCTCCGTGCTTGAGCACTTGCGCTCCAAAAAGATCATTTTGGGCGTGCTGGACCTTAAAGACCCCAACGTCGAAAGCGCTGAGTTGGTGGCGTCTCGCATCCGGCGCGCTCTGCCGCACGTGGACGCCGAAAACGTGATTGTGGCTCCCGATTGCGGCTTGAAATACCTCCCACGAGATGTCGCCTTCGGAAAGATGAAGGCAATGGCTGATGGTGCCGCGATAGTACGATCTGAGATGTCTTAGAGTACGCGTTCAGACGGATGAAGCCTCTCAGTAGCTTAGACCGCTGTATACAATATGTGTCAAATATCGGATCATGGCAGCGAAATGCCTTGATTGATTCCGAAATTGTATACAGTCTATCGAAATGCATTGCCAACATCTGGGAGACTAAACGTGAAATCCACCGACCTAAGTCAACTTGAGCGCGCCCTTTTGGGCCTGCGCTCTTTGGTTTTGGGAGGTACGTTTTCCAAGGGTCAGCGCCTGTCTGAAGTGGCGGTTGCCAAGCAACTCGGCACATCGCGCACGCCCTTGCGGCAAGCGATGGACCGACTGGTAAGCGAAGGCTTGCTGGAACGGATCGCAACCGGTGGGTGCCGGGTCGCAACGTTTACAACAAACGACATAGCAGACGCGATCGAAATCAGAGGCGTGATTGAAGGAACGGCCGCACGCGTGGCCGCCGAGCGTGGCGTTGACGTGGTCCTTCTTGACCGCGCCAATGCCACGCTTGATCAGATTGATCTGGCCATCAATGTCCCAAACGGCCAAACCTTTAATCAATACGTACAGCAGAATGCACGCTTTCACGATCTGCTTGCCGATTTCCCGGCAAGTCCGCTGATCAAACGGGAAATCGAGCGCATGAGCCTGTTGCCTCTTGCGTCGCCTTCGTCTTTTCTAAGCGATCAAGCGCTGATCCCTGATTTTCAGGAGTCTTTACGTCACGCTCAACGCCAGCACCGCGCGATCATGGAAGCGATAACAAATCGCGAAGGCGCACGCGCCGAAGCGTTGACCCGCGAACACGCGCGTCTTGCACTCGTCAATTTCAACTACCTGACAGAACACCGACCAGAATTGGCCAAAGTGGTTCCGGGCCTCGCTTTGGTTGCATCGAAATAGAACTTGGGGGGATAAAAATGACAAATCTTAGCACCGTTATGGCACAGCACAGCAATCCGGTAGAGATGCTGCGCAACTCGAAAATTGGGATGTACGTCTATCCCGTTGTCACGCCAGAATTCAGTAACTGGCGGGATGAGCAGCGCGCGTGGCGCGAAACAGCGGTATTGTTCGACCAAACGCACCATATGGACGAATTGATCGTAGAAGGCCCGCAGGCGACCGAGTTTCTCTCGCATCACGGCATCAACTCGTTCGCGAATTTTGATCTTAACCGAGCAAAGCACTTTGTGCCGGTTACCCCAAACGGGCATGTCATAGGCGATCACATCATCTTTCGAGAGCGCGAGGATAAGTACATTCTGGTCGGGCGCGCACCAACCTCGAACTGGATGATGTTCTGTGCGGCACACGGAAACTGGAATGTGCGCCTGCGCTATGATCCGCGCTCGCCCAGCAGGCCCGAAGGTGAGCGCGTAATGCGTGAACACTATCGTTTTCAGATACAAGGCCCCGATGCGCCTGCGATTTTTGAAAAAATGAACGGTGGACCTGTTCCAGACATCAAGTTCTTCCACGTTGATCAGATAAATATCGGCTCCAAAAAGGTAACGGCGCTGCGCCATGGCATGTCCGGCGCGCCGGGCCTGGAAGTTTGGGGTCCGTATAAGGACAAGGACTATATACACTCTACCATCCTTCAGGCGGCGCGGGATGCAGGCGTTGATTTGGTACAGTGCGGCAGCCGTGCCTATTCGACCAACACGCTGGAATCCGGCTGGATACCGTCTCCCCTGCCGGGCATTTATACGGGCGACGGGATGCTTGCCGACTATCGCGATTGGTTAGGCGCTGACATGTACGAGGCCGCAGGCGCGATTGGTGGATCGTTTGTGTCGGACAATATCGAAGACTACTACGTCAACCCCTTTGAGTTGGGCTACGACTTTTACATCGGCTGGAAGAAAGACGATTTCGTCGGCAAAGCTGCACTTGAAAAGATGAAGGGCGGCACAAACCGGAAAAAGGTTACATTTGAGTGGAACCGCGAGGACGTCTTGAAAGTCATCGCATCATCATTCGAGCAAGGCACGCCTTACAAATGGATCGACTTCCCCCAGCCAAACTATGCATCTTCGTCGGCAGATATGGTGATGCGTGACGATAAAATGGTTGGGATGAGCATGTTCAACGGATACAGCTTTAACGAACGCTGTGTTCTTAGCCTTGGCGTGGTGGCTCAGGGCGTGCAAGTTGGCGATATTCTCAGCCTTAAATGGGGCGAACCGGAACGCACCGGCAAAACCTCTACAGAGGCTCATAAACAGACGGACATCCGCGTCCGCGTGGCCGAAACACCTTATGCGAAGGACGCACGCGAAAACTATGCAGACAGCTGGCGGACAAGGTAAACACCGTCAATAACATAGGGCGGGCGATCCGACAGGCGCCGCGCCTAACAACCAAAAGTGTCGATTACTGGGAGGAAAAGACATGAAATTCAAAACACTACTGGCCGCATCGGTCATTGCTGCGACCGCCGGCATCTCCGCTGCGGCGCAAGAACTTAGCTTTGCAAACTTTACCCCGCCATTTCACACGGTGAACGCGTCTGTCATCGAAAAAATGAATGCGGATATCTCGGCCGCGACCAATGGCGAGGTTACAGTGCGCGGCTATCATGGCGGTGAACTGGGCGCCGGACCGGTTGAGCAATATGTGCGCGTTGTCCAAGGCGTAGCTGACATTGCTTGGGGCTTGCCCGGATATACGTCGTCACAGTTTGAACAGACGATGATTGTCGAACTGCCCGGCACCTTGACCAATGAAGACGCGGGCTATGCCGCGATGTGGGCCGCGTATGACGAACACCTTGCAGGCGAATTTCCAGGCACCGTTCCGGTGGCGATGTGGACCTCAGAGCCCAACGTGTTCATCATGAAAGGCCATGTGATCCGCACGCCTGCTGATCTTGCTGGTCTTAAGGTGCGCGTTGCAGGGGCCACAGCCGCTGAGGTTGCCAGCGCACTTGGCGCAACACCTGTGCAAATGCCGATCAACCAGGTTTACAACGCACTTCAGACCGGCCTGATAGACGGCGTCATCACCGGGTCATCGACATTGAATGACTTTAAACTGGACGAAGTCGCCGATAGCTACACCTTTGGTGCAAACCTGGGTCGGCTGTCGTTTTATGCTGTCATGAACGAAGGCGTCTACAACGGGCTAAGTGACGAGGCCAAGGCGGCATTGGACAGCTCTTCGAACACGGCAATTTCCAAAAGTGCAGAAGACGCCTGGAATGCGACATCAGACGCAGGCGTAGCAACCGCCCGCGCTTTGGACGAAAACACATTTATCGACCTGACCGAAGAAGAAGCAGCCGCTTTCGCCGAGGCAATCTCGGCTGTTACCGGGGCCTATGTAGATAACGTCGGCGGTGCCGCCACGCTGGCAGCGATGCAAGGCAACTAGGCCAACATGCTTGCGCAGTTGCGCATTTGGGCGGACAGGCTCATCGGTCTGTCCGCAAACATCGGCGCCCTCGGCCTTTTGGTCGAGGTCGTTGTCATTTTGATCGATGTCGTGGGACGCGCCTTTGGCAGCCCGCTTTTTGGTAGCCAGGACATCATCACCATGGGAATGACGGTGCTGGTCTTCGGTGCCATGGCGATGTGCGATCGCAACGGCGGCCATATCGCAGTTGATCTGCTGGAACGGCGGTACCCGAGTTGGCTCAATCGCTGGATTGATATCTGTGCCGCAGTACTGGGTGCGGTGATTTTTGCTTTCATTGCATGGGCGATCATCGACAGCGCGAAACTGAGTGTGATGCTGAATCTGTCTACCAACCTGCTGCGCCTGCCCAAAGCGTGGTTTCAGTGGGGTTTGGCCGGGTTCTCTGTACTCACCGCACTGGGGATGCTTTTGCGGGCCGCCGAACTTTTCTTGTCCGGCCGAGATGTTCGCGCAGAAAGGGCATCACCGGTATGAGCGCGGAACAAATGGGCCTTGTCGGCATCGTGGCTTTGCTGGTCCTTCTCATCCTGCGGGTTCCCGTGGCATTTGCCATGTTCCTCGTTGGTTTCATTGGCATCTGGAGCGTTCGTGGCTGGGACGCCGCCATGGGGCTGCTAAGTTCAGAGACGTTCACCCTCGCGTCCTCGCCCGAGTTGGTTGTCATTCCCCTCTTTATCCTGATGGGAAACGTTGCCACGTCTACCGGCATGAGCCGCAAGCTCTATAACGCCGCGTATGCAATAATAGGCCACATACGCGGTGGTCTGGCATCTGCAACGGTTGTCGGTTGCGGTGGATTTGCGGCTTTGTCAGGCTCCTCGGTCGCGTCAGCCCTGACCATGGGCAAAGTGTCCCTGTCGGAAATGGATCGGTACAAATACGATCCACGCTTGTCGACGGGCGTTGTGGCGGCGGGGGGAACGCTTGGCATTCTCATTCCGCCGTCCACCGGTTTTGTTATCTTTGCAATCCTGACCGAGCAATCCATCGGGCGCTTGTTTCTTGCAGGTGTTCTGCCGGGGCTATTGTTGCTGGCGATGTTTATGCTGACTGTAACCCTGATTTGCTACATCCGGCCGGAAGCCGGACCACGCGGCCCGCGCACGTCATGGCGCGAAAAGCGTGCGGCTTTGGGGGGCGCATTTCCGATCCTTGCTGTGATCATCGTCACCATCGGGGGCATATACGGCGGGCTGTTCTCGCCCGTTGAAGCGGCGGGCGTCGGCGCTGGTCTTGTGATCCTTTACGGGGTCTTCACGCGCAGGCTTGGCCTGGCAGAGTTCTGGCAATCCGCACGCAGTTCTGTTGTCACAACGGCCACGGTGATGCTGATCCTGATCGGTGCCCATATGATCAACCCGTTTCTGGCACTAAGCCACCTGCCAAGCTATGTCGGCGGAGGCCTCGTGGCTCTTGATCTTCCGGTTCTGGGGATCCTCGCCTTAATGTTGCTCGTTTATCTTGTACTGGGCTGCTTTCTTGAAGGTTTTGCGATGTTGGTTCTGACGTTGCCAATCTTCTTCCCGGTCGTGCTGCAATTGGGCATCGACCCCATTTGGTTCGGTGTCTTGGTTGTTCTGACGTTAGAGATGGGCCTGATCTCGCCGCCCGTCGGCATAAACGTCTTTATCGTGAAATCCGTTGCACCCAACGTGTCACTTGGTGAGATTTTTCGCGGTGTGGCACCGTTTTGGGGCGCGATGCTCGTTACACTCTTGATCCTGATTGCGTTCCCGCAAATCTCACTGCTCCTCCCCAACACAATGTTCAACTAGGAGATCTGTCCATGGCTGACAAGAAATCCGCTCTCGTCATCTCGGCTCATTCTGCCGATTTCGTCTGGCGTTGCGGGGGAGCAATCGCCCTGCACCAAAAACTGGGATTTGAGGTCACCGTCGTGTGCCTGTCATACGGCGAGCGCGGCGAAAGTGCCAAACTGTGGAAACAGGAAGGCATGACGCTGGAGAAGGTCAAAACGGCGAGACGCATAGAGGCTGAAAACGCAGCCAAAGCGCTGGACGTCCACGACATTCAGTTCTTCGACCTTGGCGACTATCCGTTAGAGCTTTCACGTGAGGAAAAATTCCGGCTGGTGGATGTGATCCGTGCTGTGCAACCGGATTTCATGCTCAGCCATTCAAAATATGACCCGTACAACACCGATCATTCGTATACGACACAAGTGACTTTAGAAGCCCGCATGATCGCACAGGCTTGGGGGCACAACCCCGGTGAGCAAGTGCTGGGCGCACCTCAATTGTACCTGTTTGAGCCGCATCAAACCGAGCGCATGGAGTGGAAACCCGACACCTTCCTCGACATCACGGACGTATGGGACAAAAAGCGTGCCGCCATCGAGTGCATGCAGGGCCAGGAACACCTTTGGGAGTTTTACACCCGTGTGGCACAACAACGGGCCAACCACTTCAAGCGCAATTCGGGCGGACAATCGGGTGGGCGCAATTGCCAGTACGCCGAAGGGTTTCAATCCGTCTTCCCACGCACGGTGGACCAGCTATGAGTGATATCGCACACCTTGGGCACGTCGAACTTTATACCGATCAGTTCGATGCAAGTGTCGATTTTTTCACGCGTGTTTACGGGCTGACACTTAGCGAGCAGATAGGCGACAGTGCTTATTTGCGCGCCTTTGACGACTATGAATTCCACACCCTGAAACTGACCAAATATCACACCACCGGGGTTGGCCACATCGCATATCGCGCGGCCTCAGAGGAGGCCTTGATGCACCGTGTCGCGCTGATTGAGCAAAGTGGATACGAGACAAATGGTTGGGTCGATGACGACCCCGGGCATGGACGGGCCTTTCGGTTCAAAGACCCGTTCAACCATACGTTTGAGATTTACTGGGACACCAAGCGCTATCAGGCACCGCCAGATGAAAAGCCTGCCCTGAAGAACCTTGCGCAACGTTATCACGGGCGCGGTGCATGTCCGCGCCGATTGGATCACGTGAACCTTCTTGCCACAGACGTGGCCGAGTTTCGGCGGTTTATGGAAATATGCCTTGGCAGCCGAGTGACGGAAATGATCCAGCTTGATAACGGGCGCATCGGCGGGTGCTGGTTTACCGTTAACAACAAAACCTACGATCTGGCCTGCACCGAAGAGCACGGCAAGGCCGACGGTCGTTTCCACCATCTGACCTATGCCACAGATCAGCGCGAAGATATCTTGCGTGCAGCAGACATCTTCCTTGAAAACGGAGTCCACATCGAAACCGGCCCGCATAAACATGCGATCCAAGGCACGTTCTTTCTCTATGTCTGGGAACCGGCAGGCAATCGGGTTGAACTGGCCAATGCAGGCGCAAGGCTGATCCTTGCCCCGGATTGGGAGCCGGTCGTTTGGACCGAAACAGAGCGGAAAAAGGGGCAAGCCTGGGGTTTGAAAACCATCGATACGTTTCATACCCACGGCACGCCGCCTGTCGAATAAGGAGACGAACATGAACGTTGTCGTGCAAAACATCCCACGCGCGGATCCAGCCATCATAAAGGATCTGGGCGCTGCAGGTGTGGCAACCGTTCACGAAGCGCAAGCGCGGACAGGATTGCTTGCCAGCTACATCCGGCCGATTTATCGCGGCGCGTCCATTGCCGGGTCGGCTGTTACAATCCTTGCACCTCCGGGCGACAATTGGATGCTGCACGTCGCGATTGAACAGCTCCAGCCAGGCGACATTCTTGTTCTTGGAACCACCGAGCCATCGGATGCAGGCTATTTCGGAGATCTACTTGCCACATCAGCGAAGGCCCGCGGCTGTCGTGGGCTGATCATTGATGCCGGCGTGCGTGACGTGCGCGATCTGGAAGCCATCGGGTTTCCGGTCTGGTCCAAGGCGATTTGCGCGCAAGGCACGATCAAGGAAACGCTTGGCTCCGTCAACGTGCCGATTATCTGTGCGGGCGCGGCGATAAACCCCGGCGACGTTATTGTAGCGGATGACGACGGGGTCTGCGTGGTCGCACATGGTGAAGCTGAAACGGTCAACAAAGCCGCGCAAGCCCGTATCGCCAACGAAGAAGAAAAACGTGCCCGGTTTGAACAAGGTGAGTTGGGGCTGGATATGTACGACATGCGCGACCGGCTTGAAAAAGCAGGGCTTATTTATGTCTGACGGCATTGCGTGCATGTGGATGCGTGGTGGGACGTCTAAGGGCGGCTACTTTCTGGCCTCAGACCTTCCCAAGGATGTCGCCGAGCGCGATGCGGTTCTTTTGTCGATCATGGGAAGCCCGGACGCGCGGCAAATTGACGGCATGGGCGGGGCGGATCCGCTAACGTCAAAGGTTGCCATTGTAAGCCCATCCATGCGGGATGGTGTTGATGTGGACTATCTGTTCTTACAGGTCGCCGTCGATCAACCGCTGGTTTCTGACGGGCAAAACTGCGGGAATATCCTTGCCGGAGTGGCACCTTTTGCGATTGAACGCGGGCTTGTGGCGGTCAATCAGCCTGAAACAATTGTTCGCATATTCATGCGCAACACCGGCCAGACTGCGCAGGCACGCGTTGCAACGCCACGCGGCTTTGTCGCGTATGCCGGAGATGCCCAGATCGACGGCGTACCAGGAACAGCCGCCGCGGTGCCAATCGCATTTGAGGACACTGCCGGGTCAAGCTGTGGGGCACTTTTTCCAACCGGGCATCCAACCGACCAGATCCTGGGCACAGATGTGACGCTGATTGACAACGGAATGCCCTGCGTCTTGCTGCGCGCGGGTGACCTTGGTCTAACCGGGACCGAGGACCCTGCCACGCTGGAAAGCAATCAGAGCCTGCGCGATCAGCTAGAGGCCATTCGATTAGAGGCTGGCCCAATGATGAATTTGGGCGATGTCGCGCAAAAGACAGTTCCGAAAATGACGCTGATTGCAGCGCCGCAAAGGGGTGGCTCTATCACGACACGCACCTTTATTCCGCATCGTTGTCACAAAGCGATTGGTGTTCTGGGCGCTGTAAGTGTCGCCACGGCGTGTCTAACACCCGGAACGGTCACTCAGGATTTTGCGCATTTTGAGGGATCATCAAGACCTGTTTTGTCCATTGAGCATCCGACAGGTCAAATGACAATCATTGCGCACATCGACAACGGCAGTGTCACTCGCACCGAAGTCCTGCGTACGGCACGCAAATTGATGGATGGCCTAGTGTTCAAGGCATAGCGATAGCATCTGGCTCACTGCGCGGCTTGCGCACAATAGCAGGAGGCACCGATGATACCGTCAGCACGCGCTTCTGCGATCGCCAATTTCTGAGCAATCAATCGGCCCTCAAGACCTCGTCCCTCTCCGCGAGCATTCAAGCAATCGTTCAGGCCGCGCAGGCTCCACACATTGTCTGGATGGATTTGCGCCCGGCTCAGTGTGCCGCCAAGTCCAAGGTCTTCCCGATAAACCGCCTCTGCGTCATCCACATGGCCCTGCTCTAGAAGCAATGCCCCCAGCGCGTGACGTGTCGGCTGCATCCAGCCCCAGGGTTCGTCGTAAGGAAGCGCGTCCTCCAGAGCCACCGCATCACGCAGACTTTTATACGCGCGATCGTAGTTGCCCTTCCGGTATTCAATCTCCCCTTCCAGCATCGCCTCCGCCACGGCCAGCTGTTCCAGACATAACACATTGTGCAGGCGGCGATCCTCTGGCATCGCATCTCGCGCAGCAAGGAACAGCCTTTGCTCGACTTCAGCCTCTGGCACGTCGCCAAGTGCTGCATGGGCCACACCTTTGGCGTAGTGCAGTGTCGCCGTCAGATTGGCCCAAAGCGCCGGGTCGTCTGGCAGCGGCTCGGCGATAAGTTCGCGCCACTTTCCAAAACGGATCATCACGTGAACCCAAAGTGCAAAATAGCTTTCAAAGAAAGTCGCGAATGGCGGCGATTCAACCAAGAGCAACTCTTTTGGTGTCACGTCTACAAGCTCGCGCGCCATACGCATGGCCGGCTCATATTGGCCAAGGAACATCGCCCCGTAGGCCGCAAAATGGTAATTGTGGATGCGGTAGCCGGTGTAAAGCGTGTAGACACCTGCGTCCTCCAAGGCTTTACGGTCAACCTGCGTGGCCTTCCAGTTCCAATGATAAACATCACGGTAATACCCACACTGAACATCGATATGGGTTGGCATGTGCATGAGATGCCCTGCATCCGGCACCAGTTCGCGCAGCGCGTCGCCAGCCTTCAATGCCTTTTCCGGTGTTGGCGACATTTCCATTAAGTGCACGTAAAGGTGAAGTATGCCCGGATGAGACCACGCGTCCTCGTGACGGTCAAGCATCGTCTCCAAAACTTCTTGAGCTTCGAGCGTTCCAGCGTCCTTTGCGGCAAGGCCGGTCGTCTGATCCCACATATTCCAAGGGGTTCGATTCATGATTGCTTCGACAAAAATACAGGCAACATCAAGATCGCCGGGAAAAGCCTCAAAAACCCCACGCATCGCGTTGGCATAGTCGTCGTTCCATCCGCGCATGACATCGAAGTCTTCCGGCGCGCTCTGAGGAAACCGGGAAGGCAGCGCCTCAATTATCGCGCGTTCAAATGGTGTTACTTTCTCGATCAGCGCAATTGCAGCTTGTGTTGCCGAATAACAGGTTTTGGCAGTGTCTGAACGCATGTTCGCATCGCGCCGCTCCCAAGGCATGTTGTAGTTCGGGCCTGCGGCATAGGCGACACCCCAATGGGCCATTGCGCATTCCGGATCGGCCTCTATTGCACGGCGAAAGCAAGCCACGGCCTCATCATGATAATATGCATTGGTCCAGACTAGCCCGCGATTGAACCAAAGCTGCGCGTTCGGTGAAGATGTGGAAATGCGCCGTTCATAAACGTCGATGTCATAATAATCCATGTGGCCCCCAAAAGCTGCTGACCACACTTTACGCCCAATCGGGATCGGGACAAAGTAGGCCGAGCAATTGACCAATTTTTGCGGCGCTTGGAGGTAGCTCTGAATTGCCTCTTCGGGCACGGCAGTTGATGGCCCAGAGTATTGCCACTGACATCGATGATGACGATACACTGCGGGGGCGACTGTCGGACGAACCGTGCTCTAGTCCGCGACATCAGGCTTAACTGGTTCCGCCTGCCACAAGTTTCACACGGATGTTTTCACGTCTCTCCTGTGATCTGCCGTCAAAGATGTCGACCAGGATTTCAGCGGCAACTTCGCCGATCCGTTTGGCATCCACATCGACGGTGGTGATACGAGGCTCCGAGATTGCGGCGACTTCGAAATTGCCGAAACCGGTGATCGCCAGTTGACCCGGGACGTCGATGCCAAGTCGACGGCATTCGTTCAGCACCCCAAAAGCCACGGGGTCAGACACGCATACCAACGCGTCATAGTCCAAGAGCGCTTTCCCCATCGACGCCGCCAATGCCGCTCCATGACGCATCGAGACCGGTGCTGGTCCCGCGTCCAGAATAGCCACCGGCGGCAAACCCAGACGTGCAGCAGTGGCAATCGCGCCAGACCGCCTGTCAGCGCCACGCAGATCGCTGCCTTCGGAGGCACCCACAAAGGCCAGCTTCCGGCGCCCGTTTTCCGCCAGATGTTCAACGATGATTTCCATCGCCTTTGCGTTGGAAAACCCAACCACCTTGTCGAAGGGGTCAGGTGGCAAGTCCCATATTTCGATAACCGGCAAGCCACGTGACCTAATCAGATCGCGCGTGACATCGCTGTGATACCCTCCGGTCAGCACGAGGGCTTCGGGATTTCGCGCAAGCAATTGCCGGACAAGGTCTTCTTCGCGTTCGATCCGATAGTTCGTGGCGCCCAGCAATATCTGGATGCCGCGATCTGCAAGCCCATTTGAAAGCGCGCAATAGGTTTCGGCGAAATTGGCGTTGTTGATAGAAGGCAAAGTCACCGCGACAAAGCCACTTTTCCGGGTTCGGAAAGCCTGCGCCGTGGTATCGTAAATATAACCGAGGTCATCCGCGATCTTTTGGATACGCGCCCGTGTCTTCGCGTTGACAGTTTCGTCGTTCCGAAGTGCACGCGAGACCGTCATGGGCGACACGCCCACGGCCTTGGCCACATCGCGCATGGTAACGCGCTCTGTCATATCGGACTAGCCAAGAAATACATGTCGTTCGGTCATATGGTGATGGATACAGCCTTCAAAACGTGCGCAGACAATTTCACCCGTCACAATCGCAACGCCCATGGCGCCAGCGCCTACAAGTGCGATGCGCTCACCCACTACAGCGATGCCGTGATGCCACCATCGACATAGAGCGTATGACCATTTACAAAGCTTGACGCATCCGACGACAGGAAGATGCAAGCGCCCACCAATTCCTCGACATTGCCCCACCGTCCGGCAGGCGTGCGCTTTTCCAGCCACGCAGAGAACTCGGCGTCCGCAACCAGGGCGGCATTCAGCGGCGTGTCGAAATAGCCTGGCGCAATCGCATTGCACTGCAACCCATGTTTGGCCCAGTCGGTTGCCATGCCCTTGGTCAAATTGCCCACAGCCCCTTTTGTTGCCGTATAAGGCGCGATGCCCGGTCGGGCGAGTGCTGTCTGAACCGACGCGATGTTGATGATCTTTCCCGCCCCTCGCCCGATCATATGCCGCGCAACGGCCTGGCCGACATGAAAAACGCTGGCGACATTCGTCTGCAATAGCTTCTCGAAAGCATCAGCTGGAAAGTTTTCAAGCTCGGTCCGATGCTGCATTCCGGCGTTGTTGACCAGAATGTCTATGGCCCCAACCTCGGCCTCGAACCCGTCGATCGCGCTGCGCACCGCCTCGTGATCTGTCGCGTCAAAGGCCAGTGTGTGAACCGTCGCGCCGGTTTTCCTGAGCGTGTCAGCCGCAGCGTTTAGCTTTGCCACATCTCTTCCGTTCAATACAATCTCGGCCCCGGCCTCGGCCAGACCTGTGGCCAAGGCAAAGCCGATACCTTGCGAAGAGCCGGTGATCAGCGCACGTTTCGAATTCAGCGAGAAGAGTTCCATTTTTTACCTTTGCCCTGAGAGTGCCGTTGACGGCGCTGTAGTGTTACGGATAACATGTTACCGATAACAACAAGAGTCAACTGTCGAACCCTGCCTTTGAAATCGGACGCCGGTTTGAAGCCGATGATCGGTGCGATGCTAACCCCGGCGCTTTAAGGAAACATAATGAGAACCATCACCGCCCACGCCGCCAAGGACCTGCGCATCGAAGAGCACGATGACCCTTTGCCCGGGCCGGGACAAGTGCTGATACACCTCGAACGTGGAGGCATCTGCGGCTCGGATCTGCACTACTTCAACCATGGTGGCTTTGGCACCGTACGCCTGAAGGAGCCGATGATCCTTGGGCACGAAGTCGCGGGCAGTGTCGCCGGCGTCGGCGACGGCGTTACAGGTCTGATCGAAGGCCAGTTGGTGGCTGTGTCCCCGTCGCGCCCTTGCGGGTCCTGTCGCTATTGTGTGGAAGGCAGCCAAAACCATTGCCTCAATATGCGGTTTTATGGGTCGGCCATGCCTTTCCCCCATATTCAGGGCGCCTTTCGCGAACGTTTGGTTGCTGATGCCGTGCAATGCGTGCCTGCGGACGGATTAACCAACGCCGAAGCGGCGATGGCAGAACCGCTGTCCGTCGTCCTGCACGCTGCAAAACAGGCCGGAGACCTGATGGGCAAGCGCGTGCTTGTTACCGGCTGTGGCCCGATCGGCCTTTTGGCTGTGACAGTCGCACGCACGGGCGGCGCACTCGAAATCACTGCCACAGATGTTACCACCTTCACACTCGCAAAGGCTTCGGAAGTTGGCGCCGACCGCACGATCAATGTTGCCGATCAACCCGACGGGCTTGCGGGATATACGGCCGATAAGGGCCATTTCGATGTGCTTTTCGAGTGCAGCGGCATCGCTGCAGCACTTGCCGCTGCAATACCGGCGATGCGACCGAAAGGAACGATCATCCAACTCGGCCTGGGGGGAGACATGACGCTTCCCGTTCAGATGATGACAGCGAAAGAACTATCGCTGAAGGGCTCATTCCGGTTCCACGAGGAGTTTGCAATTGCGGTCCAACTCATGAAGGCCAGACGCATAGACGTCGCGCCACTGGTTACACAGATTGTGCCGATGGCAGACGCGGTAAAAGCGTTTGAGACCGCGTCTGACCGCGGAACTGCGATCAAGGTGCATCTGGACTTTTCATCCCCCTGAATCCTGTCACATGATCAAAGCGCTTTGTGATGGCGCATTAAGCCCGGACCAACCAATCCTAGCTTGGCGATTTCGCTTAAGTGCGCGGGATCGAACCACAGGAAAGTTGGATATACAGTGCGCCCCAGTGCTTGACTACAATCAAGCAGGAACGATGGGAATGGCGCAGTGCCAACTTGACCAAACGTCGCAAACTGGACAACACAACATCATGACATTCTGAATTTCGAAGAGAGTGGCAGCCCGTAGGTCTGCCTAACTAGCTTCTCAAGACGTCTTGCACCATCTCAAATAGTATTGAAAACACTGTATAAATGGGCAGTTCGCGTTTCAAGCTCTTGCAATTGGTCTCAATCCTTCCCAACATCAATGTTGGGAAAAATGTTGGGAAGGCCGTATGCCGAAGCTCACAGTCAAGAAAGTTGAGAGCCTGAGAAAGCCCGGATTTTACGGCGATGGTGAGGGACTTTATCTCAAGGTTGCATCAGCCGGATCGAAGTCATGGATTTTGCGAACCGTTGTTCAGGGACGTAGACGAGATTTGGGTCTCGGCTCGGCTTTCCTTGTGCCGCTTGCCGACGCCCGAACAAAGGCACGCGAGTTCCGCCGCATTGCGCGCGAAGGTGGTGATCCTGACACAATACGGAAACAGGAAACCCTTCGCTTTGAAGACGCCGCTCGGCGTGTCCATTCGAGCCTCTCGGAGACCTGGTGCAATGACAAACACTCAAGGGCTTGGCTCTCTTCCTTGGAACGTTATGTCTTTCCGAGATTCGGCAAGCGCCAGTTGCACACGATTGGAACGGCAGACATTCTCTCAGTCTTGGCTCCGATTTGGACCGAGAAGCACGAAACCGCGAAACGGTTGAAGCAGCGCCTTTCGACGATATTCGACTGGGCGAAAGGCGCTGGGCACTATCCGCACGAGAACCCTGTCAACGGCGTCAAGAAGGCGCTTCCAACGGTCAAGCAGCGACCGCAGCATATGGCGGCAATGGATTGGCGCGATCTGCCCGGGTTCATGGAAGACTTGTCTCGACGTGAAAGCATTTCGGCCCGGACACTCGAATTCCTGATATTGACTGCAAGTCGATCGGGTGAGGCACGCGGCGCTCGCTGGGAAGAGTTCGATCTAGATGCGCGTGAGTGGGTCGTCCCTGGTGAACGTATGAAGCGCGGCTTGCCCCACCGTGTGCCGCTCTCTGACTCCGCCATGGCGGTTCTGAGGCGTGTTAGGCAGATGGACCCTGTTTGGGTCTTCCCAAGCTCCTCTCGCGGCGCTCAGGGCGAAACAAGGCCGCAATCCGTCATGGTATTTAAATCCCTACTCAAGCGGATGGGCCGAGAAGGGTTCACAGTGCATGGGTTCCGATCCACTTTTCGCGACTGGTGCAGCGAAAGCGTTCGAGCGGAACGCGAGGTAGCCGAAGCGGCACTATCTCACGCCACAGGCAACGAAGTCGAAAGGGCCTATGCACGAAGCGACTTGTTCGAACGGAGGCGCAGTTTGATGGGTTTGTGGGCGCAATATTCGTCCGGTCTTGTCGGAAGTGTTGTCCACATTGCAAGAGCCTGACGATCAAACCATGCATTTCGATCCGGAAAAGTTCAAGGCACTCAGCGAAATCATTGAACGGAATCTTCCTGAAACGAATGTTGATGCTCCGCCGGAATGGTCCGGAGGGTTCGAAGGATTGATAGAGCGCCGTTCTGATGTCCTTGCTTCCACCATCTATACTGCCAGCGAACTTGGACCAGATTTGCTGGGTGCTAGCGAATGCCGGATAGAGGCATCAGAGCTTTCGAAAGCGCTAAAATCGTCGCGAGTTGGACTGTCCAAATTATCGTCGTCGGACCGTCAAAAGCTACTGATCGCAATTGATCCTGGGCGAGACCAGACGGATTGCTTTGGGCGCATCGATGAACTGATTTCTGAGTTGCATGACCTGGAGCGCGCCGCCCAATCCGAGCAGTTCCAACGAATGAAGGGGCCAAAAACAAACCGAAACTGGGGATGGCGCGCCGCACAAGTAGCCTTTGCAGCGAACTCCGTTTGGCAAAATGCTAGACCCAGCGATCCAGTTCGTAAGTCAGTAAATCATGATGCTCCTTCAAAGAGATTTGGTGAGTTCTTGACGGAAGTTCTTAACTGGGCAGGTGAAAAATCATCTGCGTCAGTTGCTCTTCGATCATTTGATAACTGGCGGAATTCACAGAAATCGCCATTTTCGTGATTTGCTGTTTATGACTGCGTCCTTGAACTGAGGTATCTCACCTCGCAGCAAACAATCGCGAGGTGTCTTAGATGACTTCTGAATTGCAAGATGTGCTTATCCGCGACGGCGATGCGGCTGACCTGCTTGGCTGCTCAAAGGCGACGTTTTGGCGTCGTGTAGCGGATGGCACGATCCCGAAACCGGTGAAGATCGGCGGCATGAGCCGTTGGCCGCGTTCCGAGATTGTTGCCGTGATCGAGGCGGCAAAAGCCAAGCGGTTTGTCTAAGAGATGGCAAGTTATCGCGCCTTTGGGATGATTAGCACCCGGATTTGGCAGAGCGACAATTTTTGTTCAGTCGACTCGCTTGATGCGAGACTTTCATATTTTTGGATGCACACAAGCTACAAGAC
>JABDJX010000112.1 GCA_013003245.1 Silicimonas sp.
ACCCAGTACAGCCCCAGCCTCGGCCGACCACCGGATCAAAGCCCCTGTTTTATTGGCCTGCAACTCGGTGGTGTCCGCAAGGGACAAAGGGCCGCCAGCAGACTCGGCAGCTATGTCCTGCGCTTGCCCCAGAACCATCCCCGCCGCGCCCGAAGCGCGCGCCAGCCGAACGACAAGGTCAGTGCGGATCTCACCGGACGCATCCAACCCGCCCAAGATCTCAAACGCCAGTGTCTGCAACGCGTCGCCCGCCAATATCGCAGTTGCGTCATCCCATTTTACATGCACAGTCGGCAACCCGCGGCGCAGATCGTCATTGTCCATCGCAGGCAGGTCATCATGCACCAAGGAATAGGCGTGCATGCATTCAATTGCGACCGCGGATTGCACCGATACCTCGCGCGGCACATCAAAAAGCCCCGCACTCTCCGTCACCAGATACCCGCGCAGGCGCTTGCCGCCATTTGTTGCATGCGCCATCGCTAGCTTGATTTCGCTCTGCGGAAGGCGCGCAAGGGCCGTTTCTATCGCTCCGCCGATCTCATCCGATGTTGCGCGAAGCTGCGCGTCAAAGCTCACGATACATCAAGCGGCGCAGTGCCCTTTGGCTGACCCGCCTCATCAAATGTGATCTGCGCAACCTTCTCTTCGGCTTCCGCGAGTTTCTTTTTGCAATGGTCCTTCAAGGCCGCCCCGCGCTCGTAAAGCTTGATCGAATCCTCAAGCGGCACGTCACCCGACTCAAGCCGACCAACCACCGCTTCCAGCTCTTTCATCGCTTGCTCAAAGCTCATCTCGGTAACGGGTGTCTCGGTCATTCGCTTTCCCTCAGGGCGGTCACATGCGCGGCTGTCGAAGCAGCCAACGCTTGCAAATCATAGCCGCCTTCCAGTGTCGAGACCACACGGCCCTGCGCGTGTGCCTTGGCCACCTCGCAAATGGCCTCCGTAACCCATGCAAAATCGTCCTCATGCCAGTTCAAATTCGCCAGCGGGTCCGCTGCGTGGGCATCAAAACCAGCCGAGATAATCACCAGTTCGGGTGCGAAATCATCGACCGCAGGAAGGATGATGTCACCCCACGCCCGCCGCATCTCGGCACCGCCGGTCAGGGGGGCCAGAGGCACGTTGATGACATTGTCATGTGCCCCGGTTTCATGGGGTCCACCAGAACCGGGCCAAAGCGGGCTTTGGTGTGACGAAACAAAAAGCGTGCACTCCTCGTTCCAAAGCAGGTCCTGTGTCCCGTTGCCGTGGTGTACATCGAAATCCAGCACCGCCACGCGTGAAAGCCCGTGATGCTCCAAAGCCCGCTTGGCGGCGATGGCAGCATTGCCAAACAGGCAGAATCCCATCGGCGTCTCGGTTTCCGCGTGATGCCCCGGCGGACGCATCGCCACAAAGGCCGTTTTCGCATCACTCGCCAGAACCGCGTCTACGGCGGCGCAAATGCCTCCGACACCCCGCATGGCTGCGTCGAGCGAACCAGCAGACAGGTGCGTGTCTCCGTCAAGTGAAATGTAGGATTGCGCCGGAACCGCCGCCTCGATCCGCGCAATGTAGCGCTCAGGATGACAGCGCAGCACATCGGCCCGGTCCGCCTCAGGAGCTTCGCGCCATTCCAGACCTTCCAACTTCTTCAATGCGGGCAAAATAGCTTCGATCCGGGCCACCTGTTCAGGGTGCCCCGGAGGCGTCACATGGTTCAAAGCGGCGTCATGCGTGTAAATAAGTGTCATAAGTCCTGTCTGGGAAATCTGCGGCCAAGACACAAGCCCCGCTGTGTTTCTCTGATCACGTCTTTGCTTGCAGATCACGCGACAGATTGGAGGTGAAGGCATGCTGATTTACTCTGGCACCTTAGACCACTGAGGCACGTAAATGAGCATTTCGAGCGAGCGCAATCTTGAGTTCAAGGACGGAAAAGACTGGGCAGAAGCCGTCTTGTGCGCAATTTTTCTGATCGTTTTTCCCATTGCGATCATTGCACTTTGGAAGGGGCCGCAGGAAACTGTTCCGCTTTATTTTTTACTGCCCTTCACAGGCATCTTCCTGATCTGCGTACCTTTGTTGATACGCGCGGTCCTGATCGCACGCTCGCGCACTATCACCGTTGACCGCAAAACTGGCGAGGTATCTGTGACATCGCGCGCGCCCGTCAGAAACGATCGCCAGAGATTTGCAGCCACCGATATCGACGCGGCGGTATTCCGGACCACGGACAATGATGGGTATTGGTACACCGCTCTGTTACGAACGCCCGGCCAAGACGTCGTTTTTGCTCAAGGCAGTCACCGCCCGGATGTGCGCAAAAAATTTGAAGCGATGGTCGCAGAGTTGAGACGGTTTGCCCCGGCTCTAAAAGTCGAAGAGGTCACCGATTAGTCCGGGGCCAACATGTAGCCCGCACCACGGACCGTCTGCAAATAGCGCGGCTGTTTCGGATCAGCTTCAATCTTGCGGCGCAGCCGTGTGATCTGAACATCCACGGCGCGTTCCTGTGCCTGGCCACCATCACGGCCAAGATCCTCAACCAGTTTGCCCCGGCTGAGTGGTTCGCCTAAAGAACCACAGAAAATCCGCATCAGTTGTGCTTCGGTTGCGGTCAATCGCACTGGCGTATCGCCATCCCACATCGCGCCTTTTTCCACATCGTAACGCAGCGCCCCTAAAGACAGCACCTTTGGCGTCGCATCCGCAGGCTCAGACGGTGGCACACGACGCAAGATCGAGTTGATCCGCAGCAGCAGTTCCTTTGGCTCAAAGGGCTTGGCAAGATAATCGTCCGCCCCCGCTTCTAGCCCCGCGATCCGTTCCGACGTTTCGGCCTTGGCAGTCAGCAAAAGGATCGGCACATCACGCTCTGCGCGTAGTCTCTTGCAAAAGCTCACGCCGTCTTCGCCCGGCATCATTACATCAAGCACGATCAGGTCGAAATCCAAACCCGACAGAATGCGTTCGGCGTGGGCCGCATCGCGCGCGGCTGACACCAGAAACCCATTCCGCATCAGGAACTTTTGCAAAAGCCCGCGAATGCGTTCGTCGTCGTCGACAATCAGCAGATGTGCGTCGGGATCCATGCCTTAACCACCACTTTCCTTAAGTCGGGCGTAATGCTTTCGCATGTCCGTGTCCATCATCGCTTCCAGAACCTGTTTGAACCCGGCGACAGCTTCGGGCCCCGTCTGACGGAATGCTGCGCGCATGCGGTCGCGTTGCGCATTAGACAGTTCGGCCTCAAGCGCTTGGCCAAGTTCTGTCAGATACAGGTGCCGTTCGCGTTTGTCGCGCTTGCCAACTTCGTTTTTGACAAGCCCGTCTTCGATCAGCGTGCGCAACACCCGGTTAAGCGATTGCTTGGTGACGCCCAGGATGGAAAGCAAATTGTTCACCGTCGTTCCGGGTGATCGGTTGATGAAATGAACGGCACGGTGATGCGCGCGACCATATCCCTTGTCCAATAAAATCCGGTCGGGATCAGCGGTGAAGCCGCGATAGGCAAAGAACATCGCCTCGATCCCCTTGCGAAGTTGGTCATCGGTCAGGAACAGCAGGTTCTCGCTGCGCGCTCCGTCTGTGGTTTCTGCCATCGCACTCTCCGGTTTCTTTCAATTTATGTCAGCCTTGTTGACATTCCAAGACCAAACTGGTAGCAAATCTCGAATTTTCCGCAACTTTATGACCGATGCGGACCAAAACGCGCAACTTTCGCAAAGGAATAGGCACATGGCTGGCGCATATGATGATCGTGATGGATTCATCTGGATGGATGGAAAACTGCAGGATTGGCGCTCGGCGCAAGTACACGTACTGACCCATGCCATGCATTATGCCAGTTCCGTGTTCGAGGGCGAGCGTGCCTATAATGGCAAGATTTTCAAATCGCGTGAGCATTCCGAGCGTTTGCATTTCTCGGCAGGAGAGCTGGATTTCCAGATCCCCTATACGGTTGATGAGATCGAAGCAGCCAAGCAAGAGGTGCTGACAGCCAACGGTCTGACCGATGCTTATGTCCGTGCGGTTGCCTGGCGCGGTGCTGGCGAAGACATGGGCGTCGCTTCTGCGCGCAATCCTGTGCATCTGGCCATCGCGTCGTGGGAATGGGGTGCCTACTACGGCGATGCCAAGATGAAAGGTGCAAAGCTTGACATCTCGAAATGGAAGCGCCCCTCGCCCGAGACCATTCCGGTGCACGCAAAAGCGGCGGGCCTTTACATGATCTGCACAACGTCAAAGCATGCCGCCGAGGCGAAGGGCTGCTCTGACGCACTTTTCATGGATTACCGCGGGTATGTGGCCGAGGCGACCGGCGCCAATATCTTCTTCGTCAAAGACGGCGAAGTGCACACGCCTGACCCCGATTGCTTCCTCAACGGGCTGACCCGCCAAACGGTGATCGGCATGTTAAAAGACCGTCAGATCAAGGTGCACGAGCGCCATATCATGCCGGAAGAGTTGGAAGGCTTTGAGCAATGCTGGCTGACGGGTACAGCGGCAGAGGTGACACCCGTCGGTCAGATTGGCGATTGGAACTTTGAGGTCGGCGCAATCACCCGCGAGATCGCAGAAGGTTATGAAAAACTGGTGCGCAGCTGAGCAACCGCCCAGCGGGCTGCATCGGCAACAGTAGCATCGGCATCGTTCGTCAGTTTTTGAGCGGCGCCCAACAGACTTTTGTCC
>JABDJX010000114.1 GCA_013003245.1 Silicimonas sp.
TTATGCGCCTGACGCACCCAGGTGGGGCCGTCCATTCCCGGCATCACAACATCGCTCAGGAAAAGGTCAATCTGCAAAGCATCATCTTCAAGGATGCTCAGCGCCTCTTCGGCGTCTTCCGCCTCGATCACGGTATAGCCGCGCAATTGCAAGGCGCGCGACGCAAAGGCGCGTACGGGCGCCTCGTCCTCGACAAGCAGAACAATGCCATCCCCGGCGCTTGGTGTTACCGGTTTCAGGTCTTTCTCGACGCATGCCACCTCAACCGGCTGCGGACAGAACGGGAAATAAAGGGTGAAAAGCGTGCCTTCATCAACGCGGCTGTCGACAAAGATGTACCCGCCGGTCTGTTTCACGATGCCATAGGCCGTCGAAAGCCCCAGCCCCGTGCCTTCACCGGTTTTCTTGGTCGAATAGAATGGCTCGAATATCTTGCTGATGCCGTCCTGCGGGATACCGACACCTGCATCCAGAACGCGGATCCGCACATAATCTCCAGCTGGCACGCGGGCGCGGTCGCGCTCCAGGTCTTCGTCAAAACTTTGCAGATCAGAAATCACGCTGATCGTGCCGCCATCGGGCATGGCATCGCGGGCGTTGACCACAAGATTGACAATCACCTGCTCAAGCTGCCGGCGGTCGGCGCGGATGGTTTGCGCGCCTGGCGCATGGCTGACTTCAAGGCTGATTTTCTCGCCGATCAGCCGGTTCAGCAAATGCGCCAGATCCGACATGGTGTCACGAATATCAAGCGACTGTGGCTTAAGGTTCTGCTTGCGTGAAAACGCCAAAAGCTGACCGACAAGGCTTGCCGCGCGATTGGCGTTTTGCGCAATCTGGATCAGGTCGGCATAGTCAGGATCGCCCGCATCGTGGCGCAGCAAAAGCAAGTCGCAGTGGCCGCTGATCGCGGTCAGCAAATTATTGAAATCATGCGCAACACCGCCAGCCAGCTGTCCGATGGCCTGCATTTTCTGGCTTTGCACAAACTGCGCCTCAAGCGTTTTCAACTCTGTGGCATCGTTCAGGATACCGATCAAAACCGGTGTGTCGTCTTCCACGACGCGCCCAAGTGCGATCTGAAGGTAAAGCTCTTGCCCGGGCACAACCGCACGGACGATCTCGGGCTTCAAAAGTCCCCTGCCCTCGGCCGCATCCGCAAGCCAGTCGGCAATCGGGCGTCCCATGCCCTCTACCAGTTCAAAGAGCGGTGGCAGGTCATCGTCATCAATCGACAGGATGGCGCGCGCCTGCGCATTGGCTTCCAGCAAAGCGCCATCCTGTGCAATCTTGAGCATCGGCACCGGCAGGGCCTCAAGCAGACCCGGCTTGGACAGGATCGTGCACTCGTCTGGATCGGTGTCATCTACAGGGTGCAAGGCCTCGACAGAGACCTCGGGGGCCGGTGCAAAGGTCCACAACAAGCGCCCGGGCGACAGCTCTGTCACCGTGACCTTAGTCCGCGCGCCTACGCCGATCACACCTTCTGCCTCGCCCGCGTCCACGGCGTGAGCAGTCAAGCGCTCGACGATGGATTCAGGGCTGGCAGCGATCTGGCTTAAACAGCCCGCGATGTACTTATCTTCGCGAAAGTTCGGATCCGACCGAAAAGCGGCGTTGCTTGACACAAACCGTCCAAATTCATCGCTCAGAAGGGCCGGCAACGGGGCCGCGTGCAGCGCCTGGGTGACCGATGCATGAGCAGGCAGACGCCGCAGCCGCAGCCAAAGCTGCTGCACGGCAAGAATGCACGCTAATGCCAAAAGGCCAGACGCGCTGCCCAGGGAAAGGGCGATCATCCCCGGAACCGGCAAGAAGAGAGCCAAGATCAAGGCTATCCCGGACAATCCCAGATAGAGAAAGGGCCGATGCTCTTCCACGGGTTGGTTGATGTTTGAAAACAGACCGATACCTGCGCCCCCCAAGCCTACAAGGTTTCGGGCACCAGGGGTGAAAGCAAATGGTTAACGAAGTATGAACGGCGACATAAAATGGGTTAAGTTTTTTCCAGCAGTGCTATGAAAAATCCATCCGCACCGTCAAGCGGTGTAAATTGCTGCCTCGAACGCAGTGTCCACATTGGGTGTCGCTGTAAGAAAGACCCGATACGCGCGTCGTTTTCTTCCTTCAAAAGCGAACAGGTGGCATAGGCCAGAATGCCCGCCTCCTGCACCAATTCAACCGCAGAATCCAAGATGGCGTCCTGCGTTTCGTTCAGTTTCGCAAGCACTTCTGCTGTCAGCCGCCACTTTGCCTCGGGCTGCCGCCGCCACGCGCCACTGCCGGAGCACGGAACATCGCACAAAACGGCATCATAGGTCGCTGAGGGCTTGGAGATGGTATTAATCACCGCACCGGCGCGGCGCGCGCGGTCGGGCAGATCGCGCATCCGATCGACATCCGCATCATGCGCGCTCACGTCGAGGCCTGCAGCGGCCATCGCCAGCGATTTCCCACCGCCCCCTGCGCAATAGTCAAGCACGCGCCCCTTGGGCACAGCTTTGACAAGCATATCTACAACCGCTTGCGATGCCGCGTCCTGCAATTCGACCAGCCCATCAAGAAAGGCGTTTGACTGCCTCAGTTTGCGTGGGTTCTTGGTTATTTCGATGGCGGTCGGGCTCAAAGGATGCGCCCGTCCGTCAATGTCATCACGTCCCAAAGCCGAAATCGCCTCGTCACAACTGCATTTCGCCGTGTTCGCCCGCACAAAGACCGGCGCGCGCTTGCGCAGTTCCAAAAGCGTGGCCTCTGCGGCCTCTCCCAGCGACGCGCACATCATCGGCAGCAGCCAATCGGGGCAATCAAGGCGCACTCCGTCCTCGGCCTGAGCCAGTGGTGGCGGTTTAACCTCTTCCTCGGCGGTCAGTGCCGGGGGGCCATACCCCTCGCCGGTAAAGATATCAGAGGGATCATTGCCGCTCAGGCGGGTCTGCCCGATCATGATGCCGCGACCAGTCTCGGCATGCCCCATGTGCGCAAACGATCGTTTTTGGCGCAACGCATCAAACACCAGATCACGCACCGCTGCACGATCTTTCGAGCCAGCGTACCGGTTTTTGCGCGCCCAGGTTGTCAATGTTTTTTCGGCGGGCTGTCCATGCAAAATGTGCTCAAGCACGTCTATGGCTGCAGCAACACGGGCTTGAGGCGTCATCGTACAGGATTATTCGCTGACCGCGTCAGACCCACTGTCTGAAATGCCACCGCCAGAGGAGAGTCCACTGCTCACAATTGAAAACATTCGAGACAGCAGCCCTTCGGATTTTTGAACAACGATGATTGTTGGGGCAGGTGCCACGCGCTCAGGCGTCGGCTCTGCCACAACCGGTGCTGCGCGCGCACGTGCAGGCGGCGGCGCCGAGCGCCCTTCCAGCCAAAGTTCCGCCGTGCCTCGTGCAGGTTTCGGTGAAAACCACGTAAAGTCGCGGACTTCGGCGCCGTACGTCGCTGCAAGGCGCTCGGCCTCGGCGCGGTCCCTGTCGTGAAAGTAGCGCAAGTTCCGCGTGCTGATACTGAGATCAACGTCTTTTATCGAGGCGATCTCGTGCCCACGCGCCGTGGCGTCGTCAGCGTATTGCGTGGCGATTTCCCTCTCCAATTGCCGCGGCACAAGAATTGTCAGCTGCAATACCGTCTCGGGCGTCTTCAGTGCAGGCAGCATGCTTTCAGGATCGGGGGCACTATCAAAGCGCACCGTTTCCAGCGCGGTAATGCCCAGCATCGTGGCGTCGGCATCCTGTGCCGGAGCGACGCGTGGCGAGGCATCATTGCCAGACGCCACATCGGGAGGACGCGAAGGCGCGCGCGTTTCGGCAATCGGTGTGCCTGCAACTGGTCTTGGCTCTGGACGGCGCAAGAAGGCGCCCGGCAGACGGTCAATAAAGGCACCATCCAAGGTAAGAGGAACGCTGCCGCGCGTCGCAGCTGCCGCCAGTGCGGGCGTGTTGAATTCCGGCGTCACTTGTCCAAGGCCGGGTGAAGCCAAAAACATATCCGGCGCAGTCTGCCGTTGCGGTATCGGCGGACTGTAGACGGTTGAGAGCGGCAAGGACCACGTTGCGGCCGGTGTCCAGTCCGCCGAAGTGGTTTCGGCAGGCCGCCATAGCATTGCGGTGGTAAACCCAAGGGCTGGCTGCAAACGCAGTGTTGGCACAGCGGGCATATCCGGCCCTTTGGCCAAGGGCGGCACGATTTCGGTGAACGGCAGCGCGGCCAGCACAACAATACCCACGATCAAAAGCGCAGGCGGATGAGATCTGACCTTAACCGGAGCGATAACTACTGTCTCGGTTTCAACATCCTCGTCGGGTGGCTCCTCAGTCGGCACAGCGGACAAAGTGGAGGCATAACGCGACGCCAGTTCAACAACATCAGGGGCATCCTCTTCAACGGCAGAATGTGCTTTCTTTGGCGGCGGGGCCCAGTCGGCCTCGTCTTCTTCCTCAAAGGCATCAAAGGTCAAAAGCTCGTCGAAAGACGCAGGCAAAGGCGAAACGTCGGCGCTTTCTGGTTGCGCCTGCGTGACTTCGGACTCGTCTTCTTTTTTGATGTTTTCACGCATCACATCAACACGATCAGCAAAGTCGACACGATTGGTGTCCGGCGCCTGGACGATCGGCTTGATCTTGGCGCCAGGCGGCGCTGTCGCTTCGTCCTGCTCCCAAGGCATTAATTTGCGCTTCTGAGCTTCAGCGGGGTCTTTACCCTTCTCGCGCAGTGCAATTTCACGCCGCGCGCGTGCTTCTTCAAGCCGGGCCTGCCAGCGATCACTGTCAAAAAGATCGACGATGCTCTCAGGAGAGCCATCGTCTGAAACGGCGCGATCAGCCATGTCCCCTCACATGGTTACTGGTCAACAAATCCCCCGAAAGGGCGCTATATAGCTCTTTACCTCGTTACACCCCCAACCTGTAGTTGGGGCTTTCACGCGTAATCTGGACATCGTGAACGTGACTTTCGCTCAATCCAGCACCTGTAATACGCACGAATTCACACCTTTTTCGCATGTCTTCGACCGTCGCGCAACCTGTGTAGCCCATGGCGGCCCGCAATCCGCCGATCATCTGGTGCACAACTGTCGCGGCAGAGCCCTTGTAGGGGACCTGGCCTTCGATGCCTTCGGGCACCAATTTATCGCTGGCAGCGTCCTTTTGGAAGTATCGATCAGCCGATCCGCTTGCCATCGCCCCCAGCGATCCCATGCCGCGATAGGACTTAAAACTGCGTCCCTGATAGAGGATCACCTCGCCAGGGCTTTCGTCTGTTCCCGCGATCATCGAGCCGACCATGGCACAGGACGCACCGGCGGCGATGGCCTTGGCGAAATCGCCCGAAAACTTGATGCCCCCATCAGCGATGACAGGCACATCCCCTGCCCCGCGCGCGCTGTCCATGATAGCGGTCAGTTGCGGCACACCCACGCCTGCCACCATCCGCGTGGTGCAGATCGAGCCCGGCCCGATCCCTACCTTCACCGCATCAGCGCCCGCCCCGATCAGGGCCTTGGCGGCCTCGGCAGTGGCCACGTTGCCGGCGATGATTTGAACCTCGTTCGATAGTTTCTTGGCACGCTCAACCGCCTGACCCACGCTTTCAGAATGCCCGTGCGCGGTGTCGATCACCACGATATCAACGCCCGCATCAATCAGCGCCTCGGACCGCTCAAAGCCCGCATCGCCCACCGTGGTCGCAGCCGCCACGCGCAAACGCCCCAACTGGTCCTTGCAGGCCTGCGGGTTCAGCACCGCCTGCTCGCTGTCTTTCAGCGTCAGCAAGCCCGTCAATTTGCCCGATCCGTCGGTGACCAGCAGCTTTTCGATCCGCCGCGCCTTCATCAGGCTGCGGGCCTCGTCCAGATCAGCAGGCTCTTGCAAAATCGCCAGATTGTTGGTGGTCATCATGACCTTGACCGGCGTCTTATCGTCCTCGGCAAACCGCATGTCGCGGTTGGTGACGATCCCCACCACGCGACCGCTGCCGTCCACCACCGGAAAACCGGTGACGCGATAGCGTTCCTGCAACGCCTTAGCGTCGGCCAGCGTCTGATCTGCCGTCAGAGTGATCGGGTTATAGACAATGCCGCTGACAAAGCGCTTCACTCGGCGCACTTCGCGGGCCTGCTCGTCTACGTCCAGATTCCGGTGAATAACGCCCATGCCGCCGGCCTGCGCCATCGCAATGGCCATGCGCGCCTCGGTCACCGTGTCCATCGCCGACGACAAAAGCGGGATGTTCATCGCGATGTTTTTGGTGACATGGGTGCGGGTGTCAGCGGTTGATGGCAGCACGGACGACGCGGCTGGCACCAGGAGGACATCATCAAAGGTAAGGGCCTCACGAATCTCCATTGGCTGCTCCTTCATGGGGATATCATTTGGCACGTCCCTATCTCACGGGTGGTGCGGAATGAAAAGGGCCGCAGAGCGCCATTTGCTGCGCGCGGCGGGCGGTTGAGCGAAGAATTGTTCACATACCTGCCCTTGAAGACCGCGCGGCAAGTGGCGTAGTCAACAGGAACGTCGCTCAGTCAGGAAGCCTGCCCCATGTCTGCATACCCTGCCAACACGCTTTCCCTGGTTGCCGACGTTGGCGGCACAAACACCCGCGTTGCTCTGGCAGAAGGCACAGTTTTACTGCCCGAGACGGTGAAGAAGTACCGCAACAGCGACTATCCCGGTCTCGACACCGTTCTTGAGCTTTACGTACAGGAAAAAGAGGTCGATTGCACCGCGGCGGCGGCGGCGATTGCGGGGCCTGTGCGCGATGGCAAAGGCACCCTGACCAACCTTGACTGGTCGATTGACGCTGACACACTTGCGCGCGCAACCAGGGCCGAGAAAGTGTCGGTTCTGAACGACTTGCAGGCGCAGGGGTTCGGCGTGGGCCTGATCACCGG
>JABDJX010000119.1 GCA_013003245.1 Silicimonas sp.
GATGTGGGCTCGCATGGGCAAGGCGGCGATGGACGCGCTTGAGAGCGGCGCAGAGGACCGTGTGTTCTACGAGACCAAGATCGCGACAGGCCGCTACTACATGGCACGCCAGCTTCCGGCTACAACAATGCATCTGGCACGCATCACGTCTGGCGCAGATACCGTAATGGCCCTTGACGCAGAGCAGTTCTGAACAAAAAGTGCCCCTATGGAAGGCATCAAAATCATTTCACTTTTGGTTGCGTTGGGGGCACTCTTCTGGGCGGGTATGTCTTTCATTTCAGGCAGCCCCGAGTTCGGAAACACCAGCTTTGATGTCTCCGGCAACGTCGGAACCGCAGGGCTTGTTTTCGCCATCGCCGTTGTCGTGAACATCATCGCAGGGCGTCTGCAAAAAAAACTGTGAGGATCATATGCCAAAACGCCTGCGCCTGACCCGACGATTTCCTGTTGCAATGACAGAAGACGGCTATCGTCGGCTCAAGAAATTCAGCCAGGAAGCGGGACTTGTCGAAGGCGAAGCACTGTCATTTATCTTTGAAAACTTCAATTCGGTGATGGATCACGAAAACCTCGAGACACGGCTCAGGCTCTTCAACGCCGAACTGGATGCACGAAAACGATAAGATGGGTATTTGAGTATTTATAAATAGATGAAGCCGAAGGCGGTCCACCCCGCTTGCACCCTGAATGGGTCACAAGACGGGGCTTCACCTATTACGGCCATCGGCTCTCCAGCCTGTACCGCACGCCAAGGAAAACAGCATTTGTTTTAAATTTTTCCTAACTTCATCTATTCAGAAATACTCCACGGGGGTCCGGGGGTGTGAAACCCCCGGTCCGGCACAAGGGAATGCGCGCAAATGACACTAAAACTCTACTGTTTCGGCGAAAGCGGCAACGCCTACAAAGCAGCTCTTCCGCTAGAGCTTTCCGGTTTGGAATGGGAACCGATCTTTGTTGATTTTTTCAATGGAGAAGCCCGCTCGCCCGATTACATTGAGAACGTTAATGGGATGGCCGAAGTACCTGTCCTGATCGACGGTGACATTAAGCTCAGCCAGTCCGGCCTGATCCAAATCTATATCGCCGAGAAAAGTGGCAAGTTCGGCGGTGAGGATGCGGACGAGAAACGCGAAGTCCTGCGCTGGATCCTCTGGGACAGCTCAAAGCTATCCGGCCAGATTGGGATGACTCGTTTCCTGATGAACTTCCTTGATCCCGAAAAGCGACCTCACGAGGTGATCAAGTTTCATCAGGCGCGCCTCAAGGTCTCCTACAACGTCCTCAACACCCATCTTACGCAGCGTGACTGGATTGTTGGACGCAGCGTTACCAATGCCGATTTCTCCTGCTGCTCTTACCTATTCTATCAAGAGCCATTTGGGTTTGACCGCAAAGACTGGCCCGCCATTGAGTCCTGGATGGATCGCATCGCGGCCCTGCCCGGATGGAAACACCCCTACGATCTTATGGAACCTGCGTTCCCAAGGAAGAAATGATCATGACCGAAGCTTATATCTACGACGCCGTTCGTTCTCCACGTGGCAAGGGCCGTGCCGACGGCAGCCTGCACGAGGTGACACCAGTGAAGCTTAGCGCGGACATGCTCAATGCGCTCAAGGAACGCAACGGGCTTGAGGGTCACGCGGTCGAAGACGTGATCTGGGGCAACGCGACCCAAGTCAAAGAGCAGGGTGGCTGTCTTGCGCGCACCGCGGTGCTTGCCTCGGACCTCGACGAGCACATCCCCGGCCTTTCGATCAACCGTTTCTGCGCAAGCGGCATGGAAGCGGTGAACCTTGCAGCGAACCAAGTGCGCGGCGGTGCAGGCGATGCTTATATTGCGGGCGGCGTCGAATGCATGAGCCGTGTGCCGATGGGTTCGGATGGGGCTGCCATTGCCGTTGATCCGTCTGTCGCGATGAAGACCTATTTTGTCCCGCAAGGCATTTCAGCCGACATTATCGCGACCGAATTCGGGATCTCCCGTGATGACGCAGACGCTCTGGCGGTTGCCAGCCAAAACCGCGCTGCAGCGGCGTGGGAAGACAACCGGTTCTCCAAGTCAATCGTTGCGATAAAGGATCAAAATGGCCTGCCCATTCTGGAACGTGACGAATACATGCGCCCCGGTACAGATATGCAGGCGTTGGGTGCACTTAAGCCCGCCTTCAAGGACCAAGGCGAGGTTATGCCAGGCTTTGATGCCGTTGCCCTGATGAAGTACCCGCATCTGGAGAAGATCAACCATATCCACCATGCAGGAAACTCATCCGGCATCGTAGATGGAGCCGCTGGCGTTCTGATCGGCTCGGAAGAGTTCGGAAAGGCCCACGGTTTGAAGCCGCGTGCACGCATCCGCGCCACTGCGAAAATTGGCACCGACCCGACAATCATGTTGACCGGTCCGGTACCCGCGACTCAGAAAATCCTTGCTGACAGCGGCATTAGCATCCGTGACATTGACCTCTTTGAGGTAAACGAAGCTTTCTCTTCCGTTGTCCTGCGGTTCATGCAGGCGTTCGATGTTGATCATGATCTTGTCAATGTAAATGGCGGTGCGATTGCCATGGGCCATCCACTCGGTGCTTCAGGTGCCATAATTATAGGCACTTTGCTTGACGAAATGGAACGGAGCGATAAGTCTTTGGGTCTAGCAACATTATGTGTTGCTAGCGGAATGGGCGCGGCCACCATCATCGAACGGGTGTAAGATGGCGCACTGGTTTCGTCGATTCGGGGTCACAAACACAAGCGACGCAGGGGACAAATGTGTTGAACGATCCTTTGAAAAACTTCTTGAAAGAGGTGCGCGATGCCTTTTTCGTGGAAGACTACGACGCATTGTCTCGGCACTGCGCCCTGCCGCTTGTTGTCTACAGCGCAGCTGGCGTTGTGGCGATAAAAGACCACGACGAGATCAAACTTTTTGCAGACAGGTATCATCAGATTTTGTCGGCCTTTCCGATAACACGCAGCGAGTGCCGTATCGTTCAGCGCGATCCAGCGGTAAATCAACGGATGCGCGTCACCGCACGTTGGGACGAGTTTGGCGAAGACAACACGCCGCTGACCAGCAGTCTGGTGCGCTATTTTCTTTACGAAAAAGAACCGAATGTCTGGCTGATAGAGATGCTGGAATATCTCGAAATGGCCGTCTCAATGGAAGACGCCGAACGCATCATACATTAATCGGGGCTATGGCTGCCCCTTGGAAAGGGGCTCGGGCATGAGCGATTTTATATACAATCTCGACAGCGATGGCATTGCCATCATCACATGGGACGTGCCCGACAAATCGATGAACGTGCTGACGCGCGAGGCTTTCAGCACGTTTGAAGGCCACCTTGATACAGCCCTTGAGGATGACGCGGTCAAAGGCGTTGTGATCACATCCGGCAAGGACACCTTTGCAGGTGGCATGGACCTCAGCGTTCTGGCCACGATCCGGGCTGAATCCGGCGACAACCCTGCCCCTGCTCTGTTTGATTTCATCATGAACGGTCACCGCATCCTGCGCAAAATCGAACGCGCCGGCATGGATCCGAAAACCAACAAGGGCGGCAAACCGATCGCCTGCGCCATTCCAGGCCTTTGTGCGGGTATCGGGACCGAGATTGCGCTGGCCTGTCACCGCCGCTTTATGGCTGACACGCCCAAGGGCAAAATCGGCCTGCCTGAAATTCTTCTTGGCCTTTTCCCCGGTGCAGGTGGCACAACGCGCTATTCCCGCATGGTAGGTGCCATGGCCGCAGCCCCAGTCCTGCTGGAAGGGCGTATGTTGGATCCGAAAAAAGCCAAAAGCGCCCAGCTGATCGATGAAGTCACAGCTCCTGATGCCCTGATGGCAGACGCTAAAGCATGGGTTCTGCAGGCGGGTGACGCCGACATTGTCAAACCCTGGGACCAAAAGGGCTGGAAAATGCCCGGCGGCGCGCCCTATCACCCTCAAGGCTTTATGACCTTCGTCGGGGCCTCCGCTATGATTAACGGAAAGACCAAGGGCGTGTATCCCGCCGCCAAAGCGTTGCTTTCGTCCATCTATGAAGGTGCGCTTGTGCCATTTGACACTGCTCTGCGTGTCGAGGCGCGGTATTTCACCCAAATCCTCAACGACCCAACATCCTCCGCGATGATCCGCTCGCTTTTCCTCAACAAAGAAGCGCTGGAGAAGGGTGCAAACCGCCCCGATGTTGCCGACGAAACAGTCACTAAAGTGGGCGTTTTGGGCGCAGGCATGATGGGCGCAGGCATCGCCTTTGTCTCTGCGAAGGCGGGCATCGACGTGGTGCTGATCGATCAGGAACAGGCCAGCGCCGACAAAGGCAAGGCGTACTCTGAAGGCATTCTCGACAAGGGCATCGCTCGCAAGAAGGTGACCGAAGACAAGAAAACCGAA
The DNA here is from genome assembly GCA_013003245.1 of Silicimonas sp. GTDB lineage: Bacteria > Pseudomonadota > Alphaproteobacteria > Rhodobacterales > Rhodobacteraceae > JABDJX01. The sequence goes on from JABDJX010000119.1 coordinate 4,403, forward strand.
ATCCTCGGTCGCATCACCGCCACCACCGATCTGCAGGCGCTTAAAGGCTGCGACCTGATCGTCGAGGCAGTTTTCGAGGATCCCGGCGTCAAGGCAGAGATCACGCAAAAGGTTGAAGCCATCGTGGGCGAAGACACAATTTTTGCTACCAACACGTCGACCCTGCCTATCACTGAACTTGCCAAGGCGTCCAAACGCCCAGAACAATTCATCGGTATCCATTTCTTCTCGCCCGTCGACAAGATGCTGCTGGTTGAGATCATCAAGGGCGCTGAAACTGGTGACCGAGCAATTGCCAAATCCTTGGACTACGTGCGCCAAATTCGCAAAACGCCCATCGTCGTCAACGACGCGCGTTTCTTCTACGCCAACCGCTGCATCATCCCCTACATCAACGAAGGCATCCGCATGGTCGGCGAAGGCGTAACGCCCGCTCTGATCGACAATGCCGCGCAGCTGCTCGGCTTCCCCGTGGGCCCGCTGCAACTGGTTGATGAGACATCGGTGGACTTGGGCGTGAAAATTGCCAAGGCCACCCGCGCCGCCATGGGCGATGCTTACCCAGATAGTGCAGTCGATGACGTGCTGTTCTGGATGGCCGAAGAAGGCCGTCTGGGCCGTAAGGTCGGCAAAGGCTTTTACGCCTACGACGACAAAGGCAAGCGCACAGGACTCTGGGAAGGTTTGGCTGACAAATATCCCCACACCGAAAACCCCGATTTGTCAGTGGTGCAACACCGCTTGATGATGGCCCAGGTGCTGGAAGCCGTACGTGCGCTGGAAGAAGGCGTGTTGGAAGATATCCGCGAAGGCGACGTGGGCGCGATCCTGGGCTGGGGCTTCGCCCCATGGTCTGGCGGCCCGTTCAGTTGGCTCGACATGATAGGCGCCGCCCGCGCGGTAGAGATTTGTGAGAGTCTTGAAGGCGACCGTTTTGCCGTCCCTGCCCTCCTGCGGGAGATGGCTGAGAAAGGCGAGACGTTCTACCAGCGGTTCACAGAGACGAAGGCGGCTTAGGTATCAAACGCACAGTCAGCGCGTGGATGACAAGGCGCGCTGGCCACGGCATTGATTTATCTGCGCCAGTCTTCCAGTTCGGCCGTTTGGTGTCGAACGGTGCTTCTATTTCTACGTACCACTTGAAAAAAACGCCCCCGTGAATACGAGGGCGTCTTTATTCTTCTAAAAGAGGCGCGAACTTATCCGTCCGCCTCTTCTTTCTTTTCTTCCTTAACTTCCTCGCCGGTCGCCTGATCGACCATCTTCATCGCAAGGCGCACCTTGCCGCGGTCGTCGAAGCCCAGCAGTTTGACCCAGACTTCCTGGCCCTCTTTGAGGACATCCGATGGGTGGTTCAAACGGCGGTTTTCGATCTGGCTGACGTGCACAAGGCCGTCGCGCTTGCCGAAGAAGTTCACAAAGGCACCAAAGTCGACGATCTTTACGACCGTGCCTTTGTAGATCACGCCTTCCTCGGGTTCGGCCACGATCGAGTGGATCATGTCATAGGCTTTCTTAATCGATTCACCGTCAGGCGAGGCGATCTTGATAACACCGTCGTCGTTGATGTCGACTTTCGCACCAGAGGTTTCCACGATCTCGCGGATGACCTTGCCGCCCGAGCCGATGACTTCGCGGATTTTGTCCGTAGGTACCGTCATTGTCTCGATACGCGGGGCATGAACGGAGAAGTCAGAGGTTTCTGACAGCGCCTTGTTCATCTCACCCAAAATATGCATCCGGCCGTCTTTGGCTTGTGCCAGGGCCTTTTCCATAATGTCGGATGTGATGCCTGCGACCTTGATGTCCATCTGCAGCGACGTGATGCCGTTTTCGGTACCCGCCACTTTGAAGTCCATGTCGCCAAGGTGGTCTTCATCGCCAAGGATGTCCGACAGGATCGCGTAGGAACCGTCTTCTTCCAACACGAGCCCCATGGCCACACCAGCCACCGCGTTTTTCAGCGGCACACCTGCGTCCATCATCGACAGAGAGCCGCCGCAGACCGACGCCATTGAAGATGAGCCGTTGGATTCGGTGATCTCAGAAACCACGCGCACCGTGTACGGAAAGTCTGTTGCTGATGGCAAAACTGCCTGCAACGCACGCCATGCCAGCTTGCCGTGGCCAATCTCGCGGCGTCCGGTAAAGCCAAAGCGGCCCACTTCGCCGACCGAGTATGGCGGGAAGTTATAGTGCAGCATGAAATTGCTGCGGTAGGTGCCGTGCAGCGCGTCGATCATCTGCTCGTCATCGCCGGTGCCAAGGGTGGTCACAACCAGACCCTGGGTTTCGCCACGCGTAAAGAGCGCGGACCCGTGCGTCCGGGGCAGCATGCCCGTTTCAGCAACGATGTCGCGAATCTCATCCGTTGCACGACCGTCGATGCGACGCCCGTGCTTGACGACATCACCGCGCAGAACCGAACTTTCCAGACCTTTTAGAGCAGAGCCAAGGTTTTCGTCCTCAAGCTGCTCTTCGCTCAGCGCTTCCTTGATCGTCTCGCGGGCGGCAGCCACGGCAGCGGTCCGCTCTTGCTTGTCCGTAATCGCATAGGCTGCGCGCATGGCATCTTCACCAGCGGCTTTCACGGCGGCAGACAGCTCGGAGTAATCCGGCGGCTGATAGTCGAACGGCTCTTTTGCTGCTTCTTCTGCCAGATCAATGATCAGGCCAATCACGGGCTGCATTTGCTCATGGGCAAAGTTCACAGCGCCAAGCATTTCCGCCTCTGACAGCTCATAGGCTTCTGATTCAACCATCATCACTGCGTCTTTGGTACCAGCCACGACCAAATCCAGACGCTGGTCTGGGTTGTTCTTGAGGTCGTGCATGTCATCGACGGTTGGGTTTAGAACATAATCGCCATCTTCAAAGCCAACGCGGGCTGCTGCGATTGGGCCCATGAAAGGCGCGCCTGAAATAGTCAGGGCAGCAGAGGCGGCGATCATCGCCACGATGTCGGGGTCATTGACCAGATCGTGCGACAGAACGGTACAGATGACCAGAACTTCGTTTTTGAAACCGGGGACAAACAGCGGACGGATCGGGCGGTCGATCAGGCGGCTTGTCAGCGTCTCTTTCTCGGTTGGGCGGGCTTCGCGTTTGAAGAAACCACCGGGGATTTTGCCTGCGGCGTAGTATTTTTCACCGTAATGCACTGTTAACGGGAAGAAATCCTGGCCGGGCTTTTGGCTTTTGGCGAAGGTCACGTTAGCCATAACGCTGGTCTCGCCATAGGTGGCGATAACCGAGCCGTCTGCCTGTCGGGCAACCTTGCCGGTTTCCAGTGTCAGCTTTTCTTCGCCCCACTGGATTGATTTTGTTACTTGATTGAACATTTAGCATCCTTCTCGGGTTAGTATGGCGTTCCACCTAACCCGTTGATATGGCGGCCCCATTGCCGCCGACCCTTAGTCATCATCTCATGCGCCAGGGTCCTAGCGTCACGTCTCAGATAGGCGCGCCATACAGCAGATGTAAGGGTTTGGAAAGAGCGTTCGCTGCGTCGCTAAAAGCTAACGCGACATGCGTTGTACGTTCGCTGTTTCGAGAAAAGATTTGCAACTGTACAGCTTTTGGCAACCCGTTTTTCCAAAACGTACAGAGCAGCGAACGCGGGATTAATGATTTGAGTTCGTTGAGTTCGCTAGCCAATGATATTCTGATCACTGATTAGGAAGAAAACTCCCACGCCAAGCATTACTGCGCCGAATAGCCAGACATTCCAGAAAACCGGATATCTGATCCATGGGGCGTAGGGGTTGACGCAGACTGCCAGGTCCATTCGCTTTGGGGTTCCGTACATTGATCGAAAGGAACCAGTGTAGACCTGCCTGTCGATTTCATAGCTGTATGTGGCGCTGCGCTCTCCATCCCAGGTCCCGCGATAGGGGCCAACATTGGCGCCAACTCTTCTCCAGCGGTTATATGCAATGGCTCGTGGAACCAAAACGCCGACACCGATCAGGACAAAGACAATGCCTGTAACATCAGTGGGTGTGCCGAGTTTGATCCAGTCAGATTTCAGCAGTGGCAACGCAGACACTGCCGCCAATGCATAGAAAAGGACTTCTACGGATTTTAATCCATATCTCGCCAACATGCATCGCTCTCCGTTACCTTCGAAGCATTGTGTCATCATTGATTTGGCATTTTTGTGGCGAGAGGCTCAATGGGCGCGCTGGCTGTGAGATGCTCCGGAGGTTGGGCGTGGGCATGCGGCTTGAACCATTGCGCATTGTTTTTTGAGACTTTGGTTCATTCAAAAAACCGCGTGCGAACCGCGGTCGTCGGCGATCTCTTCCGTGGCAAGGCGCAGGAAGTGGGCGGCAAGGGTGTCGGCGCCGAATTCGGGCGTCGCATCGGCGTTGTATCGCCCGGTTTGCTCGTCCCAGACCAGCATGCTCTCGGTGGCATAGTAACGACCGATGTGGGCGAGTTCGGCCTTGGCACGGAGGCGAGGAGAAATGCTGCCGGCGAGTGAAAGACCTGTGATGATGGTGGACATCAGCGCGACGGGCACGCGCTTGAAACGGGGTTTCAGCCCCAAGGCGTCGAAAAGCATTTCGCCCTGAGCGCGGGGCGTGATGGCAGGGCCGGGGCCGCCAATGGGCAGGATGCGGTTTTGCAGCGCGGGATTGGTCAGGCATAGGGTCATATAGCGAGCGAGATCGGCATCACTGATGGGTTTGCAGGCGGTTAATTCACCATTCCCAAAAAGCAGGAAGGGTTTTCCAGCACGCAGGCGGTCAATCTGGCCGGAGAGGGATTTGAAATAGGCCGTGGGGCGAACGATCGACCAGACAAGGTCCGAGGACCGAAGCTCTGCCTCGAAGGCCAGCTTGGCGTGCTGGAAAGCAAGCTTCGGTTTTTGTACGCAGATTGCGGAGAGAAGAACGAAGTGGCCGATGCCCGCAGCTTGCGCGTCTTTCAAGACAGCGCTGTTGAGCGCGTGGTCGATCGCCCACGCATCGCCCGGCGCGCCGGTGCGCGAGGCAAGACATGAAATGACAGCATCAAAGCGCCCGCTTTCGATGATCCATCTGCGTCTTTCCGCATCGTTGATATCGATCTTCAGAGCGTGCCCACTAAGCTTTGGCGGAATACTATCCAAGCTTCGCACAGGCGCACTGACCTTATGGCCGGCATCCAGTAAGGCAAGACCTGTAGCGCGACCGATGGTGCCGGACGCGCCAAGAAGCAGGACGGATTTTGGAGCGGTCTGCATGCCCGCACGCTAACCTGCGCGCAGAGCGACTGACAGCAAGATTTTAAGCGTGGGCGGGGTTGTAATCTTGCGCCGGGGCTGCTTGCAGGCTGGCAATCCAGTCCATTACCGCCGGTGCGGCCTCTGCCGAGAAGTAAACACCGTTGATGAACTTCTGGCCCTCTTGATAGGGTTTGCCGACGGCGACCATCAGGGGGATTGGCTGGCGCAGAAGAGACGCGCTTTGGGAGGGATCAAAAAGTGTTGCCTGCGTGTCCTTGATCCGGGCTTTGTCGGCGTCGAGGATATCCTGCAACTGCGCCTGCATGTCCTGTTCAGGCGTCTCGGCCAAAAGCGCTGAGCTGAAATCTGCGCGGGCAAAGTAGCGTTCAAAAAAGCAGGCGTTTGCGGCGATCCAGTCGAGCCGGGTTTCAACGCCGGGGTGCTCCATCAGTTCATTGAATGCAAGGATCTGCCCAAAAAGCTGCATGAGATGCACCTGAGCCTTTGGGTCCAGTTGACTCATGTCTTCGGTGAAATGGTAATGGTTATAGACGGTTTCACCATCGCGGTTCTTTTCGGAAAAGAGCGTCTCAGTTTCGGCGTGTTCAATCGGTGTGATCGGCTGGCCACCCCGCAATGCTTTGGCATTGGCCAAGGTTTGATCCGTGATGCTGGCCATCTCAACTTGCAGCCGCACGTGACCCGATTTTGGGGTTTGTTTCTTGTAAAACACTACTACTCACCTCTTTTATCGCATTAGAGGCGAGCGCTGGGGCGGAATTAGGGCGTGCTGCGGGTAAGATTTTGCAAAAAAGTTAACGGGATCGAGGAGTGTGATTGGCGAAATCACCGCTTTCAATGCACGTTTGGTTGGTGATGGGCCAGTTGAATAGGTAAATCCAGGCAGACTCTGTACGCCCATTGAATGTGACGTCCCGGATTGCGCGGATGTATTCGTAGGGTTCTGGCCACGGCGGCGCACACCCTTCGTAGGTGTCGAGTTTCTCGAAGAAATCGGGACCAGTGCCTATTTCATAGAGGTCACCGGTGACGCGGTCGGAAGGATCAGTGCTGTCAACAACGCCGGGATACCAGGAAATGGCGTAGAGTTTGCCCTGAAACGACGCCGGGCCAAGGTGCGTGGCACTTGCACGAAACGCATGCGCCTCGGGGCGGTCTCCCAAGTCGGGCCGCAAAGTTCCGTAAGTGAATATGACATTGGGTTCGGATGTCATGGCCCCACTTTCATGAAAAAAGCCGCGTCGGGTAACGCGGCTTGCTTCGTTGTCGTTGATTTTCCGTTTAGCGGCGCAGGCCCAGACGTTTGATCAGGTCCTGATAGCGTGCCTCGTCCTTGCCTTTGACATAGTCGAGCAATTTGCGGCGCAGAGCGACCATTTTCAAAAGGCCACGACGACCGTGGTTGTCTTTTTTGTGGGTCTTGAAGTGCTCTGTCAGGGTCGCGATCCGGCTGGACAGGATGGCAACCTGAACTTCCGGGGATCCGGTATCGCCGTCCTTAGCGCCAAATTCCTTGATCACGCGGGCTTTTTCTTCAGCAGTAATCGACATCGGGGTCTCCTTGGTAAGAATGAATGGCGCAGGCCGGGATGTCGTCCAGCGAGGCCCTTGGAGGGTGAAGCCGCGCGTATAGGGCAAGCTTGCCACGTTGAAAAGCCCTTTTGTTCTGCAGACTACTTGGCTTGAGCAATTGTCCCAAGCAGGTGATAATTATAAGCAACTCAACTTGGATATTGGCTTATGGAACTTCTCCTTCTGGCAATTTTAGGTGCGGGCCTGATCGGCGCTTTGATAAGTGGCGACTCTGGCAGCGGTGGCGATGCCGCGCCTGCTCCCACAGATGGCGGTGAGGGCACGGTTGATCCCGATACATTCTTCGGGACGGAATTTGACGATGTGATCTTTGGACGAGAGGGCAATGACACGATCAGAGGCAATATCGGCAACGATTATCTTGATGGCAATGCGGATGATGATGAGGTCTTCGGCGAGGTAGGCGACGACACCGTTTTGGGTGGTGCTGGCAACGATCTGCTTGGCGGCGGCACTGGCCTTGATTTCCTGCGCGGCGGCGATGGCGATGACACTCTGCGCGGTGGGGCGGACGATGACCTGCTGGAAGGCGCGGAAAACGCCGATTTTCTGCAAGGTGACGGTGGCAACGATACTCTGAGGGGCGGTCCCGGAAAGGATTTTCTCACCGGCAACCTTGGCAATGACTCGCTTGAGGGTGGGCCAGGTGACGATACGCTGATCGGCATCGTCGGTGATTACGAAGATGTGCCCACCAGCAGTGATGATGGCGTTGATACGCTGGAAGGGTGGGCCGGATCGGACAGAATTGTTCTGGGCACTGGCGATCAGGCTTATGGTGAATTTGCTGCGGCAACAGCGGATGGCGCAAGCGATACTTTTATTGTGGGCAGTTGGATTGGCGACACACCGGCAACGATCCACGACTTTGATCCGAGTGTTGATGAGATCGAGTTCTATCTCGACAGCAGCGTGGAGCCGGGCACGGTTGCTGTGACGTCCAGCATGGTTGGTGGATCGGTTACCTATGTTGTCACCTTTGACGGGGATCCAATTGTTTTGATCCCTGTGGGAACTTCCGGCGCAGTTGTGACGTTAGACAATGTGACTGTGATTGATATCGCTCCGGTATGAAGCCGTTAGCGGTTTCTTCATCTATTTCTGCATAGCATTGAGACATTGCCACGTGGGGTGGCCGCTCCAGAATGGAGTCGCGAGACTTGGAAGGGGCGGCGGTCCAGTGCATTGTGCCTGGAGCAGACGGCAACCTGAGGGTGTTGCCGTCCCGCCGACACTCTTTTCAGCATTGCGTGCGTTGACCGCACTTCATTAATTTGCTGCAAAAGGTGCGGGAAGCGTCTTGTAGGACACATAAAGCGGGTGTCTGGGATGACCCTCTTTTGTGACGCCCAATGCAAGCAAGGGGCGCTCAGTTTGAAGCAGAAACGGTATCAAAGTTTTCGCTTGATCGCGATGTGTCCCGTGAACGCCCCATGCGCAGAGCACGTCATCGCACCAGTCAACCGCAGAAAGCAACTGCTCGGAATTGTTCCGCCCTTCGGGTCGTTTCGCTTTTTTCAGCCGCGCCGGTTCGGTCTCGCGTAAGGCAAAAAGATTGCAGACACGAAACGCGCCATAGCCCAAAATCTTGGCGCGCCGTTCGCAGCGTTCGATTGTTGGATCGTTTGCCAGTTCAGTCGCTTTCGAAGGGTTTAGCATGATGTAAAGCAGGCGTTTTCCCTTTGGCTCCCACAGTCGGGTCAGAGCGTAGCGATAGCGTTCGCAATCCGAGTAGACAGCTTCGCTGATCCGGCCGTTTGCTTCGTGCGTTCGGGTGATCAGGCTCACAGTTGGAAGACGCGGTTGGGATGCAGTTCACCCGCTTTGTAGATGCCAACAGCAACAGGCACGCCTTGGTGCGATGCCCATGCGAGGTCACCGAATTGTGCGTCTGAGGCGATGACCATGCCGGGGTTGCCGTTGCGCATTTTTGCTGCGCCCTCAGCCGTGGCTGGCAACTCTGGCAAGTCCGCAAGGCCGACTTCCAACGGCAATAACAGAGCGTCAATCTCGGGGGTTTTGGCAAGTTCCTCGATGCGCTCCAGCGTCACGGCGTCTTCAAGTTCGAACGGGCCAGACCAGACGCGGCGCAGCGTGGTGACGTGGCCATAACAGCCAAGAGCCTCGCCCAGGTCGCGCGCGATGGCGCGCACGTAACCGCCTTTGCCGCAGATCATTTCAAGGGCGACATGGTCGGCATCGGGGCGCGCGACCATGCTCAATTCCTCGACAAAGAGCGGACGTGCGGCAAGCTCGACCTCTTCGCCGGCGCGCGCCCTGGCATAAGAACGCTCGCCATCGATTTTCACGGCAGAAAAGGCCGGGGGCACCTGCATGATGTCGCCGGTGAAGGTGGGCAGGGCAGCCTTGATCTCGTCGTCCGTGGGGCGCGCCTTTGAGGTGGCGGTCACTTCACCTTCGGCATCGTCGGTGTTGGTGGCCTGCCCCAGGCGGACGGTGAAGGCGTAGGCTTTGAGCGCATCTGTCACGAAGGGCACGGTCTTTGTCGCCTCGCCCAAGGCGACGGCCAGAATGCCGGTTGCTTCCGGATCAAGCGTGCCTGCGTGCCCGGCCTTTTTCGCATCAAACGCCCAGCGTACTTTGTTGACGACCGCATTCGAGCTGAGCCCTGCCGGTTTGTCGAGAACCAGCCAGCCAGAAATGTCGCGTCCTTTTTTGCGTCGTGCCATGGGTGTGATCCGTCAGTTGCCAAGGCGCGTCTGCTAGCGGTTTGCCTGCGCCTTTGTCAATTGGCGACGCCAAGGATCGGGCCCATCGGGAAGCCAAGGTCATGGCGGTTCAACGCGGGCGCATAAAGGCGCGAAACCGAGCCATCGAGGAAAAGCGCGTTTGGTGTGTTGAGCACATCGCGGAACAAGCGGGCAAAGTGATCAAACGTCACGCGAGTATCCGAAATTGCGGTGACCATGGCGCCATCAGCGCGTACACCTACGCCGTTTCGGATGTTAGTCGAGGTGCTGTCGGGCAAAAAGCGCGGGTGTAGTTTGCCATCAATTACCAACATCGGCCCGGATTGGGTGGCGAAGGTGCAGTCAGGACGGTTTGCATCGAAAGCGCGAGACTCGATGACAAGGGCCGCGTCTGAGGTCAGGCAGAAGACACCGTTGGGAAGTAGACCAAAATTGCCGGGCCCCGCGCGGGTGACGATGGGGGCAAGCTCGATGCCGTTTTCGATGTAAAGACCAACCGGCCTGCGATCAGGATGGTACATGCCAGCGTTCATTGCGAATGTGAGTTCGCTATTACCCAGCGCCGCTTCGACGTTGTCAAAGGTGCCCAGCGGTGCCCCCTCGTCGTCGTTTAGAAAAAGACGGATGTCATCGCGCGTGGGGTCCGCCTTGCACACGGTGAACGGGGTGTCTTCAAAGCTGATCGTCTTGCAGGCGGCATCTGCGGTGCCGGCCCACAGGATCAGGCTAATCGCTATCGAGATCGCGGCGAACATTTTCATCTGCGAATAGAGTACGGGTGTCATCCAGCCGGTCATAGGTTTCATCAATTTGGAACCTGAAAGCAGGGGTGAATTTCAGGGCAAGGCCTTTGCCCACTGTTCGCCGGATTTCATGCGCATTGCGTTTAAGGGCGTCGATGGCGTCTTCGCGGTTGTTGCCGCCCAAGGGCAGGACATAGGCCGTGGCGACCTTGAGATCGGGTGAACAGGTGACCTCTCCGACTGTGATCGACATGCGATTGAGGTCCGGGTCGTGGATGTCGCCCTGATTCAGGACATCAGACAGCCGCCGCCGGATCAGTTCGGCGACGCGCAACTGGCGCTGAGAGGGACCAGGCCCATCATTGAAACGGGATTTTGCCATAACTTCGGATGTATGCCCTTGGCGCCTATTCCGCAAGCGCACCTTGGCAAGGGCTGCGCGCTTGGGCATATGAGGGGAAAGGTGGAGGACTTTCATGACTGACACACAGGGCGTTGTGATCACAGGCGCATCTGGCCGTATGGGCCAAAGTTTGATCCATGAATTGACCGGATCGGAAAAACTGCGGCTTGTGGGCGCCATTGAGCGGCCTGGACACGCTTGGATCGGGCAAGATTTGGGCGAAGCGATGGGCGCAGCAGCGCTTGGTTTAACTGTCGAAGATGAGCCGCTGGAAGCTTTCGCACGGGCGCAGGCGGTGATTGATTTCACGTCACCAGCGGCGACCGTAGCGCACGCGGCCCTGGCTGCACAGGCGCGCGCGGTGCATGTGATTGGGACAACCGGGTTGTCGGAGGATGATCTGGCCAAGATCGACGCGGCGGCGCGGCATGCCGTGATCGTGCGCGCGGGCAACATGAGTCTTGGGGTCAACCTATTGGTTCAATTGACAAAACGTGTGGCGGCGGCGCTGGACGAGGACTTTGACATCGAGGTCGTAGAGGCCCATCACAACCAAAAAGTCGACGCACCTTCAGGCACGGCTTTGATGCTGGGCGAAGCCGCAGCAGACGGGCGCGGCGTGGCTTTGGCGGATGTGTCGGATCGTGGACGTGATGGGATCACCGGGGCGCGCAAACGTGGGGATATCGGCTTTACCGCCATTCGAGGCGGTGATGTTGTGGGCGAGCACGATGTGATCTTTGCGGCCGCTGGCGAACGGATCGTTCTGCGGCATCTGGCGACCGACCGGCAGATATTTGCCCGCGGCGCGCTGAAAGCCGCCGTGTGGGGGCAGAACAAGCCGCCGGGCCACTATGACATGCTGGATGTGCTGGGCCTGAAGTAATCCAATCGCAATGATTGTGCGTATATAATTCTAACAACGCACAATGAATGGGTTATCCACATGCGGCTAGCGGCCTTTCTTGCAACGACACTTGCACTTGTTTCGCCAGCTTTCGCGGAAGGTTTTCAGCGTGTCGAGGGGCGCGATAGATTTCTGTCCGTGGTGCAGGATCGCGATCTGACACGACTGGGGATCCGGGTGAAGGTAACCGACCGTGGGCAGATCGTCGGACGTGCTTTCGGGCAGAATGTTACAGGCGACTGGTCATGGAAGGACGGCTACTTTTGCCGCGACCTGTATTGGGGTGGCAGCAAACTTGATCTTGGCAATTGTCAATTGGTTGAGGTCAACGGAAACACCGTTCGGTTTACGTCTGACAAGGGTACGGGCGATTACGCCGACTTGCGGATCAAGTAAGAAGTGCCACTTTGGAACTCGTGTCGGCGGACCGATAAATCGCTTCTTCAATTTCAATAACGGTCAGGTAATCCTCAACCTTAGTTTCCAAGGTGCCACCGTTTTGGAACCCATTGATAGCGTGCAATTGGAAAGCGTGCACACAGTCTCCGCCAAACCCGTCGTGGGTATCGGGGGACAAGAGTTCGATTTCGTTAATGTCACTGAATGCCCGATGACGAACGGACCCATCACCCGCCAGAGTTAGCGTGCCTGCAGTGCCTTCCACCAAGGCTTCACCCATGGTCCGGCGATGGTTGTCTGCGGCGTGGTCCAGATGGCGATTGCCGTCAAAAATGGTGCATACGCCTTGCGGATGGTCGAACAGGATCACGCCAGCATCCTCGCCTGAAATCACAGGGTTTATCTGGCGCAAGTCAGCGTAAACGGCCAGGGGATTGCCGAACAGGTAGCGGAAAGTATCGATCCAATGGACGGCGGTTTCGTGCACCAGAAAGCGTTCCATCTGTTGGAAATAGGGTTGTCGATCAAGATAGGCGCGTGGTCCCTGGCCATCGCCTGGGCGCAGGCGGAAGGTCATTTGCTGCACCTCACCAAGCTTGCCGTCTTTAATCGCGGTGTGGATCGTACGGTACCATGGCTGAAAGCGGAAGTTTTCGTGAATGATCAGCGTGGACCCGGCAGCCTTTGCCTCTGAGGTGATAGTGCGCGCCTCTTCCAGCGAAGTGCAAAACGGCTTCTGGCAGATGATATTTCTGATGCCAGCTGCAAGTGCGGTACGAATGGTCGCTGCATGGGCGGCGGGCGGCAAGATGATGTCCAGAATATCGAGTGTGGTGTCTGCCAAAACGTCATCAAGCGATGTGTAGGCCGGAAAGCCGGTTGAACGTGCCAGCTCGATGTCCTGATCGGCGACTGCGATAAGCTCGACACTATCGATGCGCGCCCAACTGCCGCGATGAAACTGGCTGAAAAAGCCAGCGCCTATTGTTGCCACGCGCAGTGTCATCTGCCGCTCCTTTTGGGAGAGACTAGATTACGTATGCATTAAAGTTAAGCGGCCAATTTGCCAGCAATGTAGTCTTCCAGATTGGCGACCTCATCGGGCGAAAAGTGGAGGCCAAGCTTGCTGCGCCGCCACAGGAAATCGTCCGCTGTGCACACCCACTCATTTTCTATCGCCCAGTCCACCTCTCTGCCTGTCACGCCGTGGCCAAGATTTGCGCCGCAATGGTCGAGCGAAGTTGCGCTTTCGAAGATGCTTTCCGCCTGTGTGCCATATTGACGAAACAGGCGATGAACCACTTTGGCGTCCAAGAAAGGCAGCTTGGCTTGAAGGGTGGCACGTTGTTTGGCGACGTCGCGCACCGGGAAATCGCCGCCGGGCAAAGGAATGCGGCACGTCCATTCATTGGTCATGCGATCCAATGCGCCATCGATCTTTTCAAGCGCCGCTTCGGCAAGCTTGCGGTAGGTCGTGATCTT
>JABDJX010000169.1 GCA_013003245.1 Silicimonas sp.
ATCTTGGCCCGACGCTGGTGATGATCGGCTGGTGGGTTTTCTTGCGCCGCATGGTGCGGATTGGGCGGACGCAGCGGGTCACCTCCATCGCTGATTTTATCTCGTCGCGTTACGGAAAATCGAACGCACTGGGTGTGCTGGTGACGCTTCTCGCAGTAGTTGGCACGACGCCCTACATCGCCCTGCAACTGCAATCGGTGACCCTGAGTTTTGACGTCTTCGCCCATCGTGGCACCACCGGCAACAGCGAGAGCCTGACGCAGACGGCGTTTTTCGTGGCGGCCGGGCTGACCCTATTCACCATCGTGTTCGGCACCCGCAACCTTGATGTAAACGAGCGGCACCACGGTGTTGTCACAGCAATTGCGGTTGAGGCCATCGTCAAACTGCTTGCCCTTTTGGCGGTTGGTATGTTCGTGGTCTTTTGGGTCGGCGGCGGCGCGGGCGAAACCTTTGAGGCGATACAAGCATCGCCCATCTCGGACTGGGAGCTTCGCGCCGAGCGGTGGTCGACGCTGATTTTCCTCTCAGCCGCCGCCTTTATCTGCCTGCCGCGGATGTTTCAGGTGATGGTGGTGGAAAACGATGACGAGCGGCATCTGATGACCGCCAGTTGGGCGTTCCCGCTTTACCTGTTTCTGATGAGCCTTTTCGTGGTGCCCATCGCTGTTGTCGGGCTGTCGGTGCTACCCAAAGGCTCGAACCCCGATCTTTTCGTGCTGACTATTCCGCTCGCCTTCGATCAGGGCGCGCTGGCGATGTTTGCCTTTCTTGGCGGCTTTTCTTCGGCCACTTCGATGGTCATTGTGGCGGCCATCGCGGTCTCGACCATGGTGTCGAACCACATCGTCATGCCGATCTGGCTGAAAGCGCGCAAAGGTGGGGCGACGGTGTCGGGTGATGTGCGCGACATCGTGCTTTTGGCGCGCCGCCTGTCGATCGCGGCGATCGTCGGGCTGGGGTATCTTTACTATCAGCTTTCTGAAGGCGGGGCGGCTTTGGCGGCCATCGGTCTGATCTCGTTTGCTGGCATGGCGCAGGTCTTGCCGGCACTTGTCGGCGGCATCTTTTGGCGCGGGGCCACACGCATCGGGGCCGCCGCTGGCCTGAGTGTGGGCTTTGCGCTTTGGATGTGGACGTCGTTTCTGCCCAGCTTCGGCACCGGCCTGATCTCGGCTCAGACCTTTGCCGACGGACCGTTAGGCTTAGGACTTTTGCGCCCGCAGGCACTGTTTGGCATCGAAGGGATCGACCCGCTGGTGCACGCGGTGTTCTGGTCGCTGCTGTTGAACACAACCGCCTTCATCATTTTTTCGCTTCTCAGCTTTCCACGCCCGATGGAGCGGCTGCAGGGGGCGGCTTTCGTGAACGTCTTCCGCTACTCGGAAGGCACCCGTGGCTGGTCTGGTGGAGCAGCCGAGGCGGAGGACCTCTTGATGATGTCGCAGCGCATTATCGGGCCCACCGAGGCGCAGGGGCTTTTCGAGGCCGAGGCCTTGCGGCAAGGCAAGGTCGGGTATCTGCCGGATGTGACGTCGGAATTTCTGGAACGGCTGGAGCGTGAACTGACCGGCTCGGTTGGGGCGGCAACCGCACATGCAATGCTGGCACAGATGGTGGGCGGTGCGTCGGTGTCGGTCGAAGACCTGATGCGGGTGGCCGATGAAGCACAGCAAACGCTGGAATATTCGCTTCAGCTTGAGGCCAAATCGCAGGAACTTGAGCGTACGGCGCGGCAATTGCAGGAGGCAAACGCCAAACTTGTCGCCCTTTCGGTGCAAAAAGACAGCTTTCTCAGCCAGATCAGCCATGAGTTGCGCACGCCGATGACCTCGATCAGGTCGTTCTCCGAGATCCTGATGGCGGATGGCCAGATGGATCACGCGGACCGTGCGCGCTATTGCCAGATCATCCACGATGAGGCGATCCGCCTGACCCGGCTACTGGATGATTTGCTGGATCTCAGCGTGTTGGAAAACGGGCAGGTCACGCTCAATATGCGCAACCAGATGTTGTCGAGCGTGATTGACCGTGCGTTGGCCGCAACGGAGCAACCCAAAGATGCCCGCGAACTTGAGATCTTGCGCGACATATCGGCTGAAAGCGTCTCTCTTTTTACCGACGGAGACCGGCTGACGCAGGTCTTTATCAACCTGATCGCCAATGCGCAGAAATACTGTGAGGCCGAAGATCCGGTGCTTACCATTTCGGTGGGGACCCAAGGCGACCGACAGTTTGTTGATTTCGCCGACAACGGTGTGGGTATACCGAGCGAGACACAGGCGGTGCTGTTCGAGAAGTTTTCACGCGGCACAGACGCGCGCGCAGCCGGCGGCGCCGGACTTGGTTTGGCGATCTGCCGCGAGATCATGAACCGGCTGGGCGGCAGTATCACCTATCTGCCGGGGCAGGGTGGTGCGGCGTTTCGGGTTTTTCTGCCTGACCGGCCTGCGATGGCAGCGCAGTAATCTCAACGAAATTGTAACCTTGGCAGGGGATTTTAGGGATCTCGCAATAGGATCCTTTATCACCTGATGTCTGAAGCTTCGGTTCTGAAACGCAAGCTGGCCCCAAGGCTGGAAAAGGCTTTGGCCGATTGCGCGGTTGAGACGCTGTTGCGCAAGACAATTCCGCGCGATGCGGACCGACTGTGTGGTCTGGACCTGATCGTTGATGATGTGACGTTTTCAGAGACTGACAAGGGGCAGTTGATCGACGCATTGTCACCGCAGGAACTGGTTTATCAGCTTTCCAACGACAAAGGGGCGGGTGGTTTGTGCATCGTCTCGCCCGAGTTGTTGGCAGGTCTGATCGAGGTGCAGCTTTATGGCTATGTCCCAAAGACTGAAGTGGTCGACCGCAAGCCCACGCGTACCGATGGCATCGTCGTGGCCTCGCTGGTGGATGGGTGGCTTGCAACGGCGCATGCGGTTGCAGAGCGCGAAGGGATGGAGCCGTTGCCATTTGCGGGTTTCACGCGGCAGGATGGTGTATTGGACCGCCGGAATGCGGGGCTTTTGATTGAGCCGGGACGCTATGCGACGGCCACGATCAAGATGACGTTGGGTGATGATGCCAAGACCGGTACGATGTGCCTTGCCTGGCCGCTGCAAGCTCAATCAAAAGCAACGCCACAGCAGTTTTCGACTCAGTTGCAGATGCACCTTGTCGATGTCAAAGCGCCGATGCGGGTGGTGCTGACCCGACTTTCGCTGCCAATGGAGCGGGTGCGTGATATGGCTGTGGGTGACGTGATTGATGTGCCGCTCGAAGCTTTGACGTCGGTCAAGCTTGAGGGGATCGACGGTACGGCTATCGGAACAGGGCGGCTTGGTCAGATGGGCGGGATGCGCGCGGTGCGCCTGAACCTGGATGGAGGCAGCGCCAGCCATCCAGCGCTTGCGGCTCCAACGGTTACGACAGAAATGGGCGCGCCACCGAACATGGAAGAGCTAAGAAGCCTGCCAGCGATGGAAACATTGCCGGAGCCCGCTGAATTGCCGGATTTACCGCCCTTGGACATGGACATCGGTGATTTGCCTGAACTTCCCGACTTACCGGAAGCAGGCGGATTGCCAGATCTGCCGGGTGAAGGTGACTTGCCCGAGTTGCCAGATTTGCCCAAGCTACCGGATCTGCCCGATCTTTAAGAGGGTGCCGGGGCACCTATCTTGCCAAGGCTTGGCGCGGCAAACATGCCAGCGCCCATCGACGCCAGAAAGACCAGACCCCCGGTGCCAGTCCACAGGATTGATGCCATGGCGGGGCCGGGGCACAGGCCCGCCAAGCCCCAGCCCATTCCAAAAAGGACAGAACCCAGAAGCAGGTTGCGGTCCAGTCGGGGCTTTGGCCGGGCAGGGATCGGGTCGCCGAGGGCCGACGTGGTGCGCACATCGGCGATGCGCCAAGCGATGATCATGACGCCAACAGCACCGCCCAGCACAAAGGCCAGGGTTGGGTCCCACTCGCCAAAAATGTCAAGCCAGCCGATCACCTTGCGCGGATCGGTCATGCCAGAGATCAGAAGGCCGACGCCGAACAGACCACCAGCCAGAAAAGACCAAAGAGACCGCATCAGATTACTCCCAAAATATGACGTGCCAGAACAACGGTCAGACCGCCTGCCATCAGGTAAAAGACAGTTGCGACGATCCCGCGCAGGCTAAAGCGCGATATCCCGCACACGCCGTGACCCGAGGTGCAGCCATTGGCCAGCCGTGTGCCGATGCCAACCAAAAGGCCCGCCACGGCCAGGATGGCAAGGTTGTCCGTCAGATGCGACTGCGCCGCGCCCGTGGCATAAGCCGCGATGCCGGGCACACCGACCAGCCCGACAATAAACATCAGCCGTTCGCGCGCATGGCCGCGCCCTGTGCCATCGATCAGCCCACCAACAATACCCGAGGCGCCCATGATACGCCCGTTGATCAACAGGTACATTGCTGCCGCACATCCGATCAGCGCACCGCCGATCAGGCCAAAAATCCAATCCTGAGGCATGAAAACGCTCCGTTATTTGCCAAGTTTGTTGATGGGGACTTTCAGGAAAACATCGCCCTGACCGTCCGGTTCGGGCATATTGCCGGCGCGCATGTTCACCTGAAGCGAAGGCACGATCAGCTTGGGCATTGCCAGGGTCGCGTCCCGGTCGTTTCGCATTTTGACAAAGGCCTCGCGACTGGCGTCGCCGCCAATGTGCACGTTCTTCGCCTTTTGCTCGGCCACCGTGGATTCCCACGCATAGTCCTCGCGGCCAGGCGCGCAGTAGTCGTGGCCGACGAAAATGCGCGTGGCGTCGGGTAGCGACAGAATGCGCTGGACGCTGTCATAAAGGTTTTCAGCCGACCCTCCGGGAAAGTCACAGCGTGCCGTGCCAAAGTCGGGCATGAAAAGCGTATCACCCACGAAGGCCGCGTCACCAATCACATAGGTCATGCAGGCCGGTGTGTGGCCAGGTGTGTGCATCACATCGCCGCGCATCTGGCCGACGTGAAACGCCTCACCCTCTTTGAACAGGGCATCAAACTGGCTGCCGTCACGCTGAAACTCGGTGCCTTCGTTAAAGACCTTGCCGAATGTGTCCTGCACCGTCTTGATTTGATCGCCGATCCCGATCTTGCCGCCAAGTCGCTCTTGCAGATAGGGGGCCGCGCTCAGGTGATCGGCGTGCACGTGGGTTTCCAATATCCATTCCACGCTCAGACCCTGATCCTTGACGTAAGCAATGACCTCGTCTGCCGAAGCGGTATCAGTCGTGCCGGACGCATAGTCGAAATCAAGAACGCTATCGATGATGGCAGCCGACGAGCCATTCGGGTCGCGCACCACGTATGAGATGGTGTTCGTCGCGGTGTCGAAAAATGCTTTTACGTCTGGTGTCATGGAGATCTCTCCTTTGAAGCCGTTATGCCAAAATATGCGTTTTTTTGAATGTTTTACAAGCAGACTTCCGCCAGAAGCGCCAAAAAAATGGGCAAAACTTGGCTGCGTAGTACATTTGTTAAAGGAGTGTTAAGCTTTCGACATGAATTCGTGCTATGCGGTTGGTAAGGAATAAATCGACAACCGAGAAGCTCCTGGGAGGACAACATGGCTCAAACCGCTCGCTTCGCCACGCCCGATCCGGAAAGGATTGATGCGATTATAGATTCTGTTGCTGCCAATCCTGAAAAGGCCTCGCATGCCAAATCGTTGCTGCGTGCGACCTTGAAAGCGCGCGCGGCTGTTTTGCCTTTTCCCGTAAACGCGCCTGTCGCCAACGACGACGATGACATGTGGGATAACGTTCCGGTCTAACGCGGCACTTCTGCTGAACAACGCTTGTTTTTCCGTCCCGGTGGCGTATGAAAAGTCATGGGCATGGAAGACCAAGTAATACCGGCTGAGAAAGTACGAAGCACGCATCGCGGTGCTGTGTCAGTTATTACGATGTCAAATCCACCCACCGCTGCATTATCTGCGGATGTGCGCGCAGGCTTGTCATCCGAACTTGAAAAGGCGGCCAATGACGACGCGGTCAAAGCGATCGTCATCACGGGTGCCAATGGGGCCTTTGCCACAGGTGCGGGGATACGTGAAGCCAAAACTGACGCACCTGATCTGGCAACACTGTGCCACACAATCGAAGACATGACGAAACCCGTGGTTGCCGCCATCGGTGGTGCGGCCTTGGGGGGCGGGCTTGAACTGGCGCTCGCAGCGCACCTGCGTGTGGCCCATGCCAACGCCCGTTTGGGCAGCCCCGAGATCACACTGGGTCTTGTGCCAAACGCAGGCGGCACGCAGCGCATGCCCAAGGTCATTGGCGGTGTGGCGGCGTTAAAGCTGTTGCTCAGCGGTCGGTCGGTCAATGGCACGACGGCGCACAAGATCGGGCTTGTCGATGCGCTTGACGAAGGCCACGTGATTGAAACGGCGGTAAAGCATGCGATGCGGCTGGCACAAAGCGGTGGCGCCTTGCGACGCAGTTCATCTCGCCGGGATCGTCTGGGCGAGGGGACTGATTTTCTTGAGGCGGTGGCCGTTCACCGCAAAGCCGCCCTTGCCTCGGCGCTGGATGCGCCGATGCGGATGATCGAATGCATCGAAGCCGCCTTGCTTTTGCCCTTCGACATCGGGCGCGGCATGGAGCAAGCCGCCTACGAAGACCTTGTGGGGTCAGAACACTCAAAGGCCCTGCGCCATCTTTTTGCGGCCGAGCGCCAACTTCAGGCCGCCACGAAATGGACCGGCAAAGTGGAGTCGCGTCCGCTGAAAGGCATCGCGGTCGTGGGCGCGCGCCATCTTGGAGCCGAAGTATCGGTGCTGTGTCTTGACGCCGGTTTTGACGTGGTCGTGGCCGAAGAAAGCGATGACGCGCTGGAAGAGGGCGTGGCGCGGATCATCGAGCATTACGACGCACGCGTAGCTTTGGGTAAGATGAGCGAAGACGACGTCGAAAAGGTTCTCGACCGGATGCAGGCGGTCGCAGGATACAAGTTTGTCTCGGAGGCTGACGTGGTCATCGATCCCGCCCCGATGTTGACCAAAAAGCGCGTTGCCGCCCTTGATGCAGTGATGAAGGCAGGGGCGATTTTGGTTGTCGGTGGAGAAAAGGTGTCGCTCGCCCAGGTGGCCGCGATGACCGGGCGCTCTTCTGACGTGATCGGCATGCGGTTTTCCCAGGGCGTCACAAAGAACCGATTGATCGAATTCTCAACCGTCGAAGGCACTGCTCCAAAAGCGGTGGCCACGGCGCGCCAATTGGCCCGCAAGCTGGACAGGCTGATCCTTGAGACCGGTGCCGGCAAAGAAGCCATCGGCACCCGGCTTGGCGAGGCGTTGCACGCCGCAGCAGACCTCTGCCTTGAAGACGGTGCGCGCATAGGACAAATCGATGCGGCCTTGCGCGATTGGGGCATTCCCTATGGTTCGTTTGCTTGGCGCGACCTGCAAGGTGTCAATCGCTTTACCGGCCCGCGCGACACCGAAGGCGCGCGCGGCGGTGGTCTGGACAGCGTTCTGACATCCGTTGGCCGTTTGGGCATTTCCGTTGGGCGCGGCTACTACCTTTATCGACACCGTGGCAGGCCAGGCATTGAAGATCACGAAGTGGCCCAGATGGTGGATGCCGACCGGGGCGCCAAACGCATCAATGTACGCGCGCTCTCTGATGGGGAAATCCGCAAAAGATGCGTGGCTGCGATGGCCGGTGTTGGGGCTCAGATGCTGACCGAGGGTGTTGCCAAACGCCCGGCCGACATCGATCTTGTCGCTATCCACGCACTGGGATTTGCCCGCCGCACCGGAGGCGTGATGTTTGCCGCCGACCAGTTGAGCCTCGATGTGGTGCGCGCGCTTCTGGCCGAGCAGTCGTCGCAAAGCGCGCGCATCACCGCGCCACCGCCGATGCTGCAAGACCTGATCCGCTCGAAAAAAAGCTTTGCCGATCTCAACGGCTGATTCTCAGCCAAGCAAGATCCCCACGACCACCATCATCAGACCGATGGCCGAGAGAAAAAGCGCGCCCATGTTCACGGCAACGACCTTTTGCAGGCGCTGTTTCATCGCTGCCTCGTCCAAGGCTTGCTTGCGCGCGCGCGCCACGATCAGAATGCACCAGACCAGCCCGGCAAGTCCGACCAGTGTCACAAGGGCTCCGATCCAGATCAGGTTTCCCACCGCATTCCTCCATTTTCATCCCGCATCCGCCTAAACTGCGGTCAGCCCGGCTTCAAGCCCTTGCAGCCTGTCGGGCCTGACGCTATCGAAGCGCTTCCAAGCCTAAGCCCAACGAGAGCATGAAATGGAAGTCACCGAGCAAAGCTACCGCGTCACCGCAGACGAACTCCGCCAGTTCATCGAACGCTTCGAGCGTTTGGAGGCCGAGAAAAAAGACATCGCCGAACAGCAAAAAGAGGTGATGGCTGAAGCCAAGGGCCGTGGCTACGACACCAAGGTCATGCGCAAGGTGATTGCCTTACGCAAACGCGACAGCGCGGATATAGCCGAAGAAGAAGCCGTGCTCGACATGTACAAAGAAGCCTTGGGAATGTAGCCACGAAAGGCACTTTTGTCATTATTGGCTTATAAATATCCCGGGGGTGCGGGGGCAGAGC
>JABDJX010000183.1 GCA_013003245.1 Silicimonas sp.
GCGCTGGCATCCTGGCTATCTTAACTGGTGGAACGACATGGGCCCCGACGGGTTCCAGGAAAAACTGGTTTATCTGCGCACCGCCGTAAGTGTTGATCTGGATGGCTGGGCCAAGTTTGGCTATGTGCGCATGCCGGAATATCGCTGGGGCATATTATTGGCGCCGCAAGAAGAAGGCCGCACCATTCCATGCGGCGAACAGGCCGGCGAGCCGGTTTGGCAAGAGGTGCCAGGCGAACACCGGGCCATGCTTCGGCGGCTGATCGTGATCCAGGGCGACACGGAGCCAGCTTCAGTTGAGCAACAGCGCCACTTGGGCAAAACCGCCCCGTCCCTTTACGACATGCGCAACCTTTTCCAGGTGAACGTGGAAGAAGGCCGACATCTCTGGGCGATGGTGTATCTGCTGCAAAAATATTTCGGCCGCGACGGACGTGAAGAAGCTGAAGAGTTGTTGCGCCGTCAGTCCGGACACGCAGATCATCCACGCATGCTCGGTGCCTTCAACGAAGCGACCCCGGACTGGCTGTCGTTCTTCATGTTCACCACTTTCACAGACCGCGACGGCAAGATGCAGCTGGAATCGCTGGCGCAATCTGGCTTTGATCCTTTGTCTCGCACCTGCCGTTTCATGCTGACAGAAGAAGCCCACCACATGTTCGTTGGCGCCACCGGCGTACAACGGGTAATCAAGCGCACCTGTGCGGCCATGAAAGAAGCCGGCATTGATGATCCTTACGACATTGAAGGTGTCCGTAAACTTGGCGTGATCGACCTTCCGACCATTCAAAAGAAATGTAACCTGCACTTCTCGCTGTCGCTTGATCTTTTTGGGTCGGAGTTGTCGACCAATGCCGCCAATGCGTTCAACGCAGGCGTTAAAGGACGCTACAAGGAGAACCGGATTGAAGATGACCACCGGTTGGTCAACGATACCTACAAGGTGATGCGGCTCATCGACAGCGAAATCAAGTTGGTCGACGAACCAGCGCTGTCGGCTCTCAACGCCCGGCTGCGCGACGATTATGTGAAAGACTGCGACAAGGGCATCACACTTTGGAACAACACCATCCGCAAGGAAGGTGTGGACTTCCAGATCACCCTGCCCCATGTGGGCTTCCACCGCCAGATCGGCGAGTTCGTAGGCGCCAAGGTTACGCCGTGCGGCAAGGTCTTGAGCAATGGCGCGTGGGATAGCGTCAGGGACGACTTCTTGCCCACGAAGGCAGACGGTGACTATATCGCGTCGCTCATGAAACCGTGCTGGGAACCTGGAAAGTTCGCCAACTGGATCTCACCGCCCAAGGTTGGCATCGATAGCAAACCTGGCGATTTCGAGTATGTGAAGATTGAAGGTTAAGGCGGGGATCGCGCGCAGGATCAGCAAATTCTAAGCGAACGCAATGCGTCAAGCGCGCTTTGTTTTCAGGAATTTGTTTCTTGACGCTGTTGGTTGAGAAGCAAGCCTGCCTCTATGCGGGCCATATCGAGCAAATAGGCCAAAAAATGGTGCTTGTTCGATACCGCTTCAGCTTGCAGCTTTTCAAGCGCCTGTAGCATCTCACGCATCTCGGTTGTTGAGGTGGAGTTACTGGTGGTCAACGCTCGTCACTCTCAATTGGCTAACGGTTTTCATTGAATTCTGTTTCCTTTGAACGTACACTGTGTATACGAAATACGTACATTGTACGTTTTTATGGAATCCAGGTCAATAACCCATGTATATCTCGGCCCTTAGTTTAAGGAACCCTGTTCAGGATACGCTTGGCATTGAATGCCTCGAGTTCAGACAATGAACGTAACGTTCACGGACTCAAAGTTCATCGAACCGCGCCATATCCGCATGGCGCGCAGCGGATTGGGACTGTCTGTTCGAGACCTCGCCGAATTGGCCGGCGTGAACAAGGCGACGATCGTGAGACTGGAAGCTGGGCTACACCCGGCCCGTTCGGCAACGATCGACGCCGTTCGCAGCGCACTTGAGCAGGCCGGGGCCACATTTTTGACCGGTGAAGATCAGGGCACTATTGCCGTTAGTGTAGAGTTGCGCTAATCGCCATTGTTCAACGAACATGCGGCGCTAACTGTTCATCCAGTAAATTTTTTTGAGACGACCTTTAACTGAGCGTAGCCGAAGGTTATCGTCAACTGTGCTCGGTGAAAACACGGTCTTCTTTGATCCGGGACAAAAAACCGTTAAATCCAATATGGTATATCTTCGTTCTTTGCCACGATAAGGACCCGGAGTTCGGGCATGCATCTAATATTTTACACCAGCCAGACGACTTTGCCCCATGACCAAATCGAAGCGAATCTCGCCGACATCGTGAGAGCGTGCAATGTGCACAACAAAGAAAATGGCATAACCGGTGTGTTGTTTTTTGAGAACCGCAACTTCATCCAAGCCCTGGAAGGCGAAGAGGATGCGATGCGCAGCACGCTGGAACGGATCAAAAAAGATCCCCGTCACACGAACCTGAAAGTCCTGGTGGACAAGCCCATCAAAGAACGCTCATTCTCAGACTGGGCAATGGATACGTTTTTCGTGAAGTACCCCGAATTGGTGGATAGCGAGATGATTTCGCTTATCCAGAAGATTTACGATCAAAGCTTTTCGATGAACACTAAGGATCTTGTGGAGTTTCACAAGCGCATGGTTGATGAGGTCGATACCTTCAAGATTCTTCGCTATGAAACCGAGGACAGTTATTAGACACTCATCGCAGTGTAGGCCACATAGAGTAGGCCCAACGCCGCCACGCTCAACACCGTATAAAGACCATTCCAAGTCCAGGTCAGTGTTGTTGTCGGGTATCCCGACGCTTTGGATAGCATCAGGACCACCGAAGCGAACGGTGCTCCCAGCTAACTGATGGCCGTGCCGGCTGCAATGG
>JABDJX010000236.1 GCA_013003245.1 Silicimonas sp.
GCGATATCGACACCCCATGCAGTAAACCCCGAACGCGAGGCCAGAACAGGGATGCCCATCAGTGCGCATTTGATCACCATTTCAGAGGTCAGCCGCCCGGTTGTGTAAAGGATTTTGTCCTCGCCGGTTACCTTTTCGGACAGCATCCAGCCTGCGATTTTGTCGACGGCATTGTGGCGACCAACATCCTCCATGTAGACCAGCGGCTTGTCCTGCTGACAAAGCACAGTGCCGTGGATGGCACCCGCCTCAAGATAAAGCGAAGGCGTGCGATTGATGGTGGTTGAAAGCGCGTAAAGCCACGAGGTTCGCACCTGCGTTTCCGGCAAGGTGACGCCCTCGAGACCTTCCATCATGTCGCCGAAGACCGTGCCAACAGCGCAACCGCTGGTGCGGGTCTTTTTCTGTAGCTTTTCTTCGTAGGTCGTCTGGCTTTCGGTGCGAACAACGACCGTTTCCAGATCATCATCATAGTCGACGCCGGTGACCGTCTCATTGACCGAAAGCATGCCTTGATTGCGCAAAAAGCCAAGTGCCAGATATTCAGGATAATCGCCAATGGTCATCGCGGTGACGATCTCTTGCCCATTGAGAAAGATCGTCAAAGGGCGCTCTTCAACCACGTTGATCTGGGTGACCGCACCTGTTTCATCCACGCCGTCAACCGCGCGTGTCAGGCGCGCCGACTGCGGGTCTGGGGCGATCAGATATTGATGGGTTGCATCACGACCCATAATTTGCGGCTCCTTGTTTGGTGGGTTAAGCCTTTGCCGTTAAACTAGGGTTTCTCCATGACCATCTCCACTGTTAAATCGGCCTTTCGGGAAGGGCTTCTGACTGGGCTGCCTTTCACCCTTATCGGATTTCCTTTCGCGTTGCTTTTTGGGGTCGTCGCGGCCGAGGCTGGATTCACCGTAACGCAAGTGCTGGCTTTTTCTGCCGTGGTGTTTGCTGGCGCGTCGCAGCTAACCGCGTTGCAGATGATGAATGAGGCCGCCCCTGTTTGGATTGTGATCGCCACTGCGATGGCGGTGAACCTGCGTATGGCGATGTATTCAGCCAGCCTGCAACCGCATCTGGGTGCAGCACCGCTCTGGCAAAGGGTCCTGATCGCCTACGTCAACGTGGATGCAAGCTATGCAATCAGCATTCAAAAATTTGAAAAGGCGCCAGAAATGTCTGTCCCTAATAGGGTGGCATATTTTTTTGGGTCAATCATTTTCATGATCCCGCTCTGGCCTCTGGGATCATATATTGGGGCGCTGGCAGGAGACTCTTTGCCCGAAAGCATCGCGCTTGATTTTGCCATGCCCATCATGTTCTTGGCCGTCGTTGCTCCGATGGTGCGTACGCTTGCCCACTTGGGGGCTGCAGTCACGTCGATCATTGCGGCGATGGTTTTTTCCTTTTTGCCAGCCGGTGTCGGCATCTTGCTTGCTGCGTTTCTGGCCATGGCCGTGGGCGCCGAGATTGAGCGCAGGCGTGCCGCATGATGTATTCGGAAATTGATATCTGGACCATCATCGGAGTTATGGCCGTGGCGACCTATCTGGTGCGTTTTTCGTTTTTGGGGCTGGTCGGTGATCGCAAGATGCCCGATTGGGTGTTGCGCCATCTGCGCTATACACCAGTGGCGGTTCTACCGGGGTTGATTGCACCGCTGGTTGTCTGGCCCGAGGCAACGGGTGGACAGACTGACCCCATCCGACTGGCCGCAGCGCTTGTTACCGTTGTGGTGGCGTGGTGGCGTGGGAATATGCTTTGGGGCGCGTTTGCGGGTGCACTCACTTTTGGAATTCTAAGCGCCTTATCGTGACGCCTCAAAAAGAACATTGTGGTTCTTGTCCGCGTCGTCATCAGTGATCAAACGGGTTTGCACACCTGGCTGGGCATCAAACCATTCAGAGGCCCGCTTGGGGAAGTAACCAACGGAAATGGTTTCAAATCCGGAGATGTCCTTGAGGATACGAGTGATGGCGAGAGTACATTGCGCCTTTGGAACGGCGCCGTACTCCTTGGCACGTTTGGCAATCATTTCAGCCTGCTTGGCGGTCACGGGCAGACGCTGCTCAATGACGTTGTAGCTCTCGCGTGCGTGGTAGTCGATGTAAACGGCCACTGCACGTGGAGTCATGCCGAAGTGCACATCATTGCGCTCGGGTGTAAATGGAAGCTCAAAGGTGCCCGCGGGATCAAAAATGATACGCTCGGAAGCGTTGATCAAAAGGCCGGAGTGCGCGCCAGACCCGCTTTTGGTGCTGACCACTGTGTAAAGCGTGATCATCGGCGGGCCATTGTGGCGGTAGCTGTATTTCTGGATGGCGTCTTGCGGAGCCCAGATCGGATCTGCCGGCCCTCCGCAGGCGCTTAGCCCCGCGAAAGAAAAAAGAAGCAGAAGCTTTGACAGCGGTCTCAGGAGTTGAAGATCGCAAGAAAGATCAGGATACAGATGCTGACGATCGCACCATTTTTGACCCACTTGATAAAGCCGTTGAAGGCAATTTCCTGCGAGGTAATGTCCATTTCGCCGTGCTGATGGTCTGCCATGATAGGGCTCCGTAAATCTTATCTCGCGCGTATTAACGCCCCTTTGCGGTCATGTCACGCGGCCTTAGTGCCGCAGGGCAGATACAGAACTCCCAATTTGAAATCCTCAAATGCTCGGACAGGCCCGAAATCGCCCCCCTTCCGAACGGCATCCCCTATTGCTGTTTTCACCAATACTCGTCTGTGCTCTTAACGTCACGGGGCCACCGTGTTGTGATCACAAGTTATTGAAAACACACCTTTCGATGTCCATTTAACCTTACGGGGGACGAAAAGGGATAGGTCTATGAACGAGATAATTTCAGCGCTTGGCGGCGGCGGTATTGCGACGCTGCTCTTTGCGGCTTTTATCATTATTTCTGTCTACAAAGGCGTTCGCATCGTTTCGCAATCCGAAAAACACGTGGTCGAACGTTTTGGTCGCCTGCGCACGGTTTTGGGGCCCGGCATCAACTTTATCGTGCCGTTTCTGGATCGGGTGGCGCACCAGATTTCCATTCTCGAACGTCAGCTTCCCAACGCAAGCCAAGATGCAATCACCGCCGACAACGTGCTCGTGCAGGTGGAAACATCGGTGTTCTACCGGATCACCGAACCTGAAAAGACCGTTTATCGCATCCGTGACGTCGATGCTGCAATTGCCACCACCGTGGCAGGTATCGTGCGTGCCGAAATCGGTAAGATGGAGCTTGACGAAGTTCAATCAAACCGCGCGACGTTGATCACCACCGTCAAGGAAGCTGTGGAGCAGCAGGTCGATGACTGGGGCATCGAGGTGACGCGTGCTGAACTTCTGGACGTGAACCTTGATCAGGCGACACGCGATGCGATGTTGCAGCAGTTGAACGCAGAACGCGAGCGTCGTGCGGCTGTGACC
Organism: Silicimonas sp.; assembly: GCA_013003245.1. GTDB lineage: Bacteria > Pseudomonadota > Alphaproteobacteria > Rhodobacterales > Rhodobacteraceae > JABDJX01. The sequence goes on from JABDJX010000236.1 coordinate 3,425, forward strand.
CGCGCCGAAGGTGAAAAGCGCGCGGTTGAACTGAGCGCTGACGCCGAGCTTTACGCAGCTGAACAGGTTGCCAAGGCGCGCCGCGTGCAGGCCGACGCCGAAGCCTATGCTACAGGCGTGGTCGCACAGGCTATTCAGGACAACGGTCTTGAGGCGGCACAGTATCAGGTAGCCTTGAAACAGGTTGAATCGCTCAACGCGCTTGGGTCCAGCCCGTCCAGCAGCACGATTGTGGTGCCTGCCAATGCGCTTGAGGCCTTTGGCGATGCGTTCAAAATGCTGAGGGGAGGCCGCCCATGACCTGGTCACTTTGGTGGATATGGATGGTTGGCGCGCTTGCCTTGGCTATTCTTGAGGTCCTGGCGCCCGCGCAAATTTTCCTTGGGTTTGCAGCTGGCGCCGCCGGTGTCGGTCTGGGGCTGTTGATTGGTATTCCAGGCCTATCAACGTCGCTGCCCTTTGCACTTGTGGTGTTCGGTATTCTGTCACTTATCGCATGGATCGCCATTCGCCGCATGGTCGGCGTGCGCGAGGGCCAGGTGAAAGTCTGGGATCGCGACATCAACGAAGACTGATGAACGCGCGTCTTGCCAAAGTCCTGCTTTGGAGCATCGGCATCATTGTGTCGATCACTATCATTGCCGTTGCCTTTGTGCCGGATTTTGATGTGCGCATACCGGAAAAGACGGTGCGTAACGCAATATCCGAGCGCATTCCTCAAACTTACGGCGATCCCAATGGGATCGAAGCCTATATCGCGTCTGCTGAGATTGATTTTCTGGAGGAAGGCGAGAAGGGAATGGTCAGGCTAGAGACCGACGTTGACTTGTCAGGCTTTGGTCTCAAGGGATCGGGCTCGGCCAAGACAACAACCGGGGTCCGCTACGCAAACGGCGCCTTTTACCTCAGCGACCTTACTCTGGATGACTTCGAGTTAAAGCCAAGCCTTGGCACACGAGCGAAATTGCTCGCCTGGAAAAAGGTGTTGGACACTTTTCTCGATGAGGCTGCTGCAGATATCCGGACGCGCGAAGGAGAGGCGGCCTTTAGCGAATTTGAGACAAGGCGTCGCATGTTCGGCCCGATCGTTTTGGAAGCCATCGACGAAAGACTTGGCACCATTCCGGTTTATCGGCTTGAAGGCGGACCCGCACAATACGCCATCTTTCTGGCGCTCAAGGACGTTTATTTCACCGAGACAGAAGTCGTCGCAACGCTCTCAGCAGCGCAGGCTATCCTGAAAATCTCAACAGGTTTGACGGTTCTTCTGTGTTTGGCGCTACTCGCGTGGTCCAAATATGCTGACGTCAGAGCGCCCGACGACAAAGCCTACTGAATATCGGTAAATGCCGCCTCGATCCGATCAAGTGCCTCAAGCAAAGCTGGACGCGGCAAGGCTACATTGAACCGCAAGTGGCCTTCACCGCCAGTCCCAAAGGATGGTCCGGGACTTGGCGCAACCTTGGCCACCTCGATCAGCCGTTTCAATAATTCGGCATCGCTCATCCCAAGCGCCGAAAAATCCACCCAGACCAGATAAGTCGCCTGCATGTCCATCACTGACACGCCGGGCAGTGCGTCAATGCGATCTGCAAAAAGCCGGAAATTCTCGGCGATGTAATCGCGCACCGCATCCGACCATTCGCCGCCTTCAGAAAAAGCCGCCGTGATCATCGCCATGCCAAAACGACTTGGCGATGACTCGCGGTCCAACATTGTGCGATCCAGTTCTTTGCGCCGTGTCGCATCAGGGGCCACCAAAATACCTGTTTCCGCCCCTGCGATGTTGAACCCCTTCGAAGCCGCCGTCAGCACAACCAATCGATCCTTGCACTCAGGTGCTGCAACTGCTGTCGGTACAAATTTGGCACCGGGAAAGCACAGATCCATGTGAATCTCATCCGAGATCAACACCAGATCGTGCACCTTGCAAAAATCAGCCAGCGCGCGGATTTCTTCGGCACTCCATATGCGTCCACCCGGATTATGCGGACTGCAAAACGTAACGATCTTCTCGCGCCCGGTCAGTGAGGCCGCCAGCGCATCAAGATCCATATGAAAGCAACCGTCTCGCTGAACCAACGGCCTTTCCAGTACCTCGCGCCCCATGGCCTGAATCTGGCGATAAAAGGCGTGATAGACAGGTGCAAACACGATGACTCCATCGCCCGGCTCGCTGAAAGCCGCAATCACATCGCCATAGCCGCTGATCACGCCGTGCGTATAACGCGTCCAAGATGGATCGAAATCCCAGCCGTGCCGCTCGCGCATCCAGGTCGCAAAGGCCGTGTTTACGGCGCTTGGGTCGGTGAAATACCCGTAAACACCCATGTCAACCTCAGCCTGCAAAGCATCAACAATCGCAGGTGCCGCACGAAAATCCATGTCGGCCACCCACATGGGGATCACGTCAGGGTCGTCCGTTCCAAAGACACGCTTCAGGCCATCATACTTCGATGAATGCGTGCCGCGCAGATCGCGCTGCGTGTCGAAATCAAAAGTCATTTTCGGGTAGCATCCTTTTTAAACAGTCTTCGACAGTAGCACCGTTTGAAGGGCCTTCAAGCCGCAGCATTACTTTGACAACAACTGTGCATCGCACTGCTCAAATTTTTACCGTTTGATAAAAATCTGTTTTGTGCAATGCTGATTCCAGATCACCACCGACGGAGAGCACATGAACAGCCAACACACGCCCGGCATCGTGTCAGATCGCCTCAGCCCGGAAGAGCTTGCGCACAACTTCGAAGATCTGCACGCACCGCTTGAACCCCACGAAGCCTCCGTAGCAGCAGACCGCTGTTATTTCTGCCACGACGCGCCCTGTGTCACGGCGTGCCCCACAGACATCGACATCCCGCTTTTCATCCGCCAGATCAGCACCGGTACGCCCGAGGCTGCGGCCAAGACAATCTTTGATCAAAACATCCTCGGGGGCATGTGCGCGCGCGTTTGCCCGACCGAGGATCTGTGTGAGCAGGCGTGCGTGCGCGAGCTGGCCGAGGGCAAACCAGTCGAGATCGGGCGGCTTCAGCGCTATGCCACCGATGCAATGATGGCGAAAGGCACACATCCTTACACACGGTCAGCCAGCACCGGTAAGGCAGTCGCAGTCGTCGGTGCCGGACCCGCTGGGCTTGCTTGCGCACATCGCTTGGCCATGCTCGGTAACGACGTAGTCATCTATGATGCACAGCCAAAACCAGGTGGGCTGAACGAATACGGAATTGCCGCGTACAAATCGACCGATAACTTCGCCGCACAAGAAGTGGATTGGCTGATCTCTATTGGCGGCATCACAATTGAGAACAACAAGGCCTTGGGGCGCGACTTCACCCTCGACGATCTGGCCGCGGACAATGACGCTGTTTTCCTTGCCGTGGGCCTTGGCGGCGTCAACGCCATGAGCATTGACGGCAACGACAAGAACGGCGTGTCCAACGCAGTGTCCTTCATCGAAGAATTGCGGCAAGCCAGCGACCTCGGAAAACTGCCCGTGGGTCGCAACGTTGTCGTTATCGGGGGCGGCATGACAGCGGTCGATGCCGCCGTGCAATCCAAGCTCCTTGGTGCCGAACAGGTCACCATCGCCTACCGACGCGACCGCAGCGCGATGAGCGCGAGCCGCTATGAACAAGACCTTGCCGCCTCGCACGGCGTCAAATTGATGTTCAACGTCCAGCCCAAGGCCGTCTACGGCAACGGGTCGGTCGCAGAAATTGAACTGGAATATACCGCCACGAAAGACGGCAGCTTGCAAGGCACCGGCGAGGCCATCCGCTTGCCTGCCGATCAGGTATTTCGCGCCATCGGCCAAACACTCATCACCGATGCAGGACTGACGCTGGAGGGCCGCAAGATCGCCGTTACAGGCGCGGGCCGCACAAGCCGCGACGGGGTTTGGGCCGGCGGTGACTGCGCATCGGGCGGCGACGATCTGACCGTCACCGCCGTGGCCGAAGGCCGCGACGCCGCAATGGACATCCACGCAACTTTGAACGGAGGCACCTGACTCATGGCTGATCTCACTACTGATTTCCTTGGCATCAAAAGCCCAAACCCGTTCTGGCTCGCCTCCGCCCCGCCCACCGACAAGGAATATAACGTCCGCCGCGCCTTCGAGGCCGGATGGGGCGGTGTGGTTTGGAAAACCCTCGGCGAAGAGGGCCCGCCAGTCGTCAACGTCAATGGACCCCGTTATGGCGTCGTCCACGGGGCCGACCGCCGCGTTCTGGGCATGAACAACATCGAGCTGATCACCGACCGCTCGCTTGAGATCAACCTTGAGGAAATCACCCGTGTCAAAGAGGATTACCCCGATCGCGCCGTTGTCGTCTCGATCATGGTGCCCTGTGAGGAAGAGGCATGGAAAGCGATCCTGCCAAAGGTCGAGGCCACAGGCGCAGACGGGATCGAGCTGAACTTCGGCTGCCCGCACGGCATGTCCGAACGCGGCATGGGATCGGCTGTAGGGCAGGTACCCGAGTACATCGAAATGGTGACGCGCTGGTGCAAACAGTACTACTCCAAGCCGGTCATCGTGAAGCTGACCCCCAACATTACTGACATCCGCAAACCAGCCGAGGCCGCGCGCAAAGGCGGGGCCGATGCTGTCTCTCTGATCAACACGATCAACTCCATCGTCTCGGTGAACCTCGACACCATGAGCCCCGAACCCTCAATCGACGGCAAGGGAAGCCACGGCGGCTATTGCGGTCCGGCGGTCAAACCCATCGCCATGTCGATGGTCTCGGAAATCGCCCGCGCGTCTGCCACGGCAGGCATGCCCATTTCAGGCATTGGCGGCGTGACCACATGGCGCGACGCGGCAGAGTACATTACCTTGGGCTGCGGCAACGTGCAGGTCTGCACCGCGGCAATGACCTATGGCTTCAAAGTTGTGCAGGAAATGATCTCGGGCCTGTCACAATGGATGGATGAAAAGGGCCACACCTCTATCGCTGATTTCATGGGCGCCGCTGTGCCAAACACCACCGACTGGCAGTACCTTAACCTCAACTACATTACGAAAGCGCAGATCAGCCAGGACGACTGCATCAAATGCGGCCGCTGCTTTGCCGCCTGCGAAGACACGTCTCATCAGGCCATCGCCATGTCAGCTGACCGTACGTTCACCGTGAAGGATGAGGAATGCGTCGCATGCAACCTCTGCGTCGAAGTTTGCCCGGTTGAAAACTGTATCACCATGGTGCAACTCGAACCCGGCATCGTAGATCCGCGCACTGGCACGGTGGTCGAGAAGGACTACGGAAACTGGACGACGCACCCTAATAATCCCGGCTCTGTCGCAGCGGAATAAGCATTCATCTATTGAAAAATACTCCTGGCAGCGCGAGGGGCAGAGCCCTTCGCATGAGGCGGCGACGCAGTCGGCGCAATCACACCGCAAGCAACCGGCGCAGCATGTCTTCCAGATGAACCTCAGCGGTTGGAAACGGATCACCCTCGCCAAATATCGCAGTTACTTGAACTTCAAAATCCGCATAGTGCTGCGTCACCGCCCAGATCGAAAACACAAGGTGGTAGGGGTCAACTGGCCGGATCCGGCCCCCTTCAACCCAGCTATTCAGCACAGTTGCCAAAGCGTCAATCACATCCCGCAACTCGCCCCTCAACACGTCTCCGATCTGAGGTGCACCCTGGATAATTTCATTGGCAAAAAGCCTGCTCTCTCGCGGAAAATGCTGGCTCATCTTCAATTTGAGCTTGGCGTACTTCAAAACCTCTTCGACAGGATCACCCATTGGGTCAATCGCCTTTACCGGCGCCAGCCAGTTCTCCAGAAGCTGCGCCAAAAGCGCTTTGTAAATCGCATCCTTGGAGGAGAAATAGTAAAGCAGATTAGGCTTCGACAGACCAGCTTCCTTGGCAATGTTGTCAAGTGTTGATCCGCGAAACCCATACTGCGAAAACACCTTCAAACCTGCGTCCAAAATCACGGCATGGTTTTTCTTTTGAATTCGCGTTTCGGGTTTGTTCATGACCGTCACTCACCGCTCAGTCCTTTTTTTAACAGTGCCGCTTAGTGACGCGGCATGTCCAGCGTCAGGCCGCAGTGCCCTGCAGCATATTTCTTGACTCGCAAGGTCTCTCTGATAGCGTCTGTTTGACCAGTTGGTCAAATAATAAAGCGGCCCGCCGGAGGTCGCTTCAAAACTTCGGGGGAACGGCGCATGGCAGCCATCGGTGAGAACCTCAAAATCAATGGTGAGCGTCTTTGGGACAGCCTGATGGAGATGGCCAAGATCGGCCCCGGCGTTGCTGGCGGCAACAATCGCCAGACCCTTACTGACGAAGACAGCCAAGGGCGGCACCTGTTCAAGAAATGGTGCGAGGCCGAAGGCTGTTCCATGGGCCTTGATCAGATGGGCAACATGTTTGCGCGTCGCGAAGGCACCGATCCCGATGCGTTGCCGGTTTATGTTGGCAGTCACCTCGACACCCAGCCAACGGGTGGCAAGTACGATGGCGTTCTCGGTGTGCTCGGCGGGCTGGAGATTATCCGCACGCTGAATGAACTCGACATCAAACCAAACACCCCATCGTGGTCACTAATTGGACCAATGAGGAAGGCACGCGCTACGCGCCCGCCATGCTCGCCTCGGGCGTTTTTGCCGGCAAGCACACACAGGATTGGGCCTATGACAAGGTCGATGCCGATGGCAAACGCTTTGGCGACGAGTTGGAGCGGATCGGCTGGAAGGGCGAGGAAATCGTGGGCGACCGCAAAATGCACGCCTTTTTCGAGCTGCACATTGAACAGGGGCCGATTTTGGAGGCCGAGGGCAAGGACATAGGCGTTGTCACCCACGGCCAGGGCTTGCGCTGGATCGAATGCACCATAACCGGCAAGGAAAGCCACACCGGCTCGACGCCGATGCACATGCGCAAGAACGCAGGGCGCGGATTGGCGCTAGTCACCGAACTGGTGCACGAGATTGCGATGAAGAACCAGCCCAATGCCGTGGGCGCGATCGGGCACATCGACGTCTATCCCAACTCGCGGAACATCATCCCCGGTAAGGTCGTTTTCACCGTAGATATGCGCACGCATATCTTGGACAAGCTGAACGCCATGGTCGACGAGTTGATGGAGCGCGCACCAAAGCTTTGCGAGGACATTGGCGTGAGTTTCGAGGCCGAGATCGTTGGCCAGTTCGACCCACCTGCCTTTGATGAAGGCTGCGTAAAAGCCGTGCGCGATGCGGCGGTACGGTTGGGCTATTCTCACATCGATATCGTTTCGGGGGCTGGTCACGATGCCTGCTGGATCAATGATGTGGCGCCAACGGCGATGGTGATGTGCCCGTGTGTTGATGGGTTGAGCCACAACGAAGCTGAGGAGATTTCGCAGGAATGGGCGACGGCTGGGACGGATGTGCTGTTCCATGCGGTTGTTGAGACGGCGGAGATTGTGGGGTGAGGGTGAAAGAAGGCCTTATCTCGACAAAACTGACGTCGCTTCGAGACGTAGTCGCAATGGTTTCTGAATTTCCCATTAGGTCCAGTGGGCGCAGTTTTAATTTCGGATTTCGAAAAGAGAACGGCGAATTTGCGCACGACGTCTTGTTGCTAGAAACCGACGGATACTGTGAGATAGATCAAATCGAGCACTGTGGGCGTTCATACACAGTGGAGTTGTCACAGGAGTCCATCGAAGACGTCGTTGCCGCTTTGCCCAACCACTTTCCAAACAAAGCGCTGCCGCATCCTGAGATCGCCCTTCGGTACTATCTGGAGTTCGACGCCTATCTAGCAGAAGACACTTGGAAATTCGGAATCCCTGACACTCGGCCAGGGCGTAGAAGCCCGGCTGAGTTCTGGAAGAAGTGGATGCAATGACCCAGCACGACATTACCCTCGACGAAACCGCGATCCGCATCGACCTTGCCGCAGCGCTCCGTCTCGCTTGCCGCGCCGAATGGCACGAAGGCGTCGCGAACCATTTCTCTGCCGCTGTTTCTGCTGACGGCCGTAAGTTTGTGATCAATCCGCGCTGGGTGCATTGGAGCCGGGTGAAGGCCTCTGATCTGGTGCTCTGCGATGTTGATGACCCAGCCACGATGGAACGCGATGATGCGCCGGACCCGAGCGCCTGGGCGATCCATTCGGCGCTGCATGCGACATTGCCTCAGGCGCGTGTCGCTCTGCACATGCATCCACCTTACATCACAGCACTTTGTTGTCTGAAAGACCCGACGATCAAACCAATTGAGCAGGTCACGGCGCGGTTTTTCAATCGCACAGCCTATGACATGGACTTTGGCGGTGTTGCGACCTCTGAGGCGGAAGGCGCTCGGATTGCCTCGACCATCGGACCCCATGAATACGTCATGATGGCGAACCACGGCGTGACGACCTTGGGTGCCACCGTGGCCGAAGCCTATGACGCGCTGTATCATATGGAGCGTGCGGGCAAGACGCTGATGCTGGCATATGCGTCGGGCCAGCCGCTGAACGTGCTGAGCGATGAGATGGCCGAGAGCGTCGCACAGGCCTGGGAAGAGGGGCGCGCCGAGCGGTTTGCGCATTTTGCGGAAATGAAGCGTGTACTGGATCGCAACGAACCGGATTACAAGGATTGAGAGCGCCGGGGCCCTGCCCCGGACCCCGCCATATTTTTGGACCAATGAAAACGACAGGGAATGGATAGATGACCACAGTGATCAAAAACGGAACCATCGTTACCCATGATCTGACCTACAAGGCGGACGTGCTGATCGACGGTGGGGTGATCATCGAGATTGGTGAGAACCTGACGGGCGATGAGCAGTTGGACGCCACGGGTTGCTATGTCATGCCGGGCGGGATCGATCCGCATACACATCTTGAGATGCCGTTCATGGGCACCTATTCCAGCGACGACTTTGAGAGCGGCACGCGTGCGGCGCTGTCTGGTGGGACGACGATGGTTGTGGACTTCGTGCTGCCCAGCCCCGGTCAGGGCCTGCTGGATGCCAAGCAGATGTGGCACAACAAATCGACACGCGCGAGTTGTGATTATTCCTATCACATGGCGGTCACATGGTGGGGCGAGCAGGTCTTTGACGAGATGAAGACGGTGATCGAAGACGAAGGCATCACCACCTTCAAGCATTTCCTCGCCTACAAGGGCGCGCTGATGGTGAATGATGACGAGCTTTATGCCTCTTTCAACCGTTTGGCAGAACTGGGCGGTATCGCCCTTGTTCATGCGGAGAATGGCGATGTGGTGGCCGAGCTTTCTGCCAAGCTCCTGGCCGAGGGCAACACTGGGCCTGAGGCGCACGCCTATTCGCGGCCTCCTCAAGTTGAAGGCGAGGCAACCAACCGCGCGATCATGATCGCCGATATGGCGGGTGTGCCGCTTTATGTGGTGCACACCTCTTGCGAGGAAAGCCACGAGGCCATCCGCCGCGCGCGCCAGCAGGGCAAGCGCGTTTGGGGCGAGCCTCTCATTCAGCACCTGACGCTGGATGAAAGCGAGTATTTCAACAAGGATTGGGACCATGCCGCACGCCGGGTGATGAGTCCGCCGTTCCGCAACAAGCAGCATCAGGACAGCCTTTGGGCTGGTCTGCAAAGCGGCTCACTGAGCGTCGTTGCGACCGACCATTGCGCCTTTACCACCGAACAGAAACGCTTTGGCGTTGGCGATTTCACCAAGATCCCCAATGGCACCGGCGGGCTTGAAGATCGTATGCCGATGCTCTGGACGCACGGTGTGGCCACGGGGCGGTTGACGATGAACGAATTCGTCGCCGTCACCTCGACCAACATCGCCAAGATCCTCAACTGTTATCCCAAGAAAGGGGCTGTCCTTGTTGGGGCAGACGCCGATCTAATCGTCTGGGACCCTGAAAAGGAAAAAACGATCACTGCGGGCGCACAGCAGTCGGCAATCGACTACAACGTGTTTGAAGGCAAGCACGTCAAAGGACTGCCGCGCTTTGCCCTGACACGCGGGCACGTGGCCGTGCACGATGGCGAGATGCGAACGCAGGAGGGCCACGGCAAGTTTATCAAACGCGAAGGCAATGGCACGGTGAACCGCGCGCTGTCGTCTTGGAAAGAGCTGACCGCCCCACGTCCGGTTGAGCGGACAGGTATTCCGGCAACGGGGGTTTGATGCCAATCTGTGAGTGCGGTTGTGGAGCCGCAACAAAAGGTGGTGATTTTCTGCCAGGCCACGATCAAAAACTGAGGGCAGAGATAGATAAGGCCGCGGGCGGCCTTTTAAAGCTTCGACGATTGGTGGAATGGCACACGGAGAAAGTGATCAAATGTGTTGACGGGAGATCATCAGACTGATGACATCAACTGTTATCCAAGCATCCGATCTTGATCTGACCTTTGAAACGAATGACGGTCCAGTTCACGCGCTGAAAGATGTCTCGCTTGACATCGAAAAGGGTGACTTCGTCAGCTTTATCGGTCCGTCAGGCTGCGGCAAGACCACCTTTCTGCGCTGTATTGCAGGGTTGGAAACGCCCACGGGTGGCAAGATTTCTGTCAATGATATGACGCCGGATGATGCGCGGCGGGCGCGGGCTTATGGCTATGTCTTTCAGGCCGCCGGTCTTTATCCGTGGCGCACGATAGGTGGCAACGTCAAGTTGCCGCTCGAGATCATGGGGTTTTCCAAGGCCGAACAATCTGAACGTGTTGGTCGCGTGCTGGAACTTGTCGATCTGGAAGGTTTTGAGAAGAAGTTCCCTTGGCAACTTTCTGGTGGCATGCAGCAACGCGCCAGCATTGCGCGGGCGCTGGCGTTCGATGCGGATATCCTGCTGATGGACGAACCTTTTGGCGCGCTGGACGAGATCGTGCGCGACCACCTGAACGAGCAACTGCTTGATCTATGGGCGCGTACTGAAAAAACCATCGGCTTTGTCACGCATTCGATCCCCGAGGCGGTGTACCTGTCGACCAAGATCGTCGTCATGAGCCCGCGTCCGGGCCGCATCTCGGACGTAATCAACAGCCCGCTGCCCAAAGAGCGCCCGCTTGATATCCGCGACACGCCCGAATTCATTGAGATCGCCCACCGTGTTCGCGACGGGCTGCGTGCGGGTCATGGAGATGAGTTGTGAGCGCAGAGCACCCAATTCGCCTCGCAAATGAAGACGACGTGCCCAACATCGCACGCATCGTGAATGACTGGGTTGATCGCACCGACTGGATGCCGCGCGGTGAAGCGCCAGAGGTGCTGCAAAGTTTTATCGCCGATGCCCTTCCAGAGCGCGAGATCTATCTGATTGGGGATCCTCCCGAGGGCTATCTCTCGCTCAACCCCGAGACAAACCACATTGGCGCGCTCTACACCGACAGACCGGGCCACGGCCTTGGTAAGGCGTTGCTGGATTGCGCCAAATCCGGGCGTGATACTTTGCAACTTTGGACGCACGAGCCGAACAGAGCCGCGCAACGGTTTTATGCACGCGAAGGCTTCAGCGTGGTCGAGCGCAACGAAAAAGGCGGTGATGGGCTGCCAGAATTACGCATGGAATGGCACAGATGACGCGGATCGTTCCCGTCATAACAGTTGTGCTGTGCATCCTTGTTTTCTGGTTGATTGCGGTCGTCCCGATGAATGCGCACATCACCGCAGATCAGGCGCAACGCACAGGTATGGCAATCACACCCGAGGCTCCAAAAGACCGCCTTGCGTATTCCGGCACTCTGCTGGCTTTCAAAAATCCCGCCATCATCCCACTGACTTATGTGCAGAAACGCCCGCTTCTGCCGTCGCCGCACCAAGTTATTGGCGAGCTTTACAAGACCGTTATCGGCACTCGCATCACCTCGAAAAAGAGCCTTGTGTATCACGGCTGGGTCACGCTTTCGGCTACCTTGTTGGGCTTTGTCATCGGCACGATGGCGGGCATCCTGCTGGCGGTTGGCATCGTTTATAACCGCACAATGGACAAATCGGTGATGCCATGGGCGATCACCTCGCAAACCATCCCGATCCTTGCCCTTGCGCCAATGATCATCGTGATGCTGGGATCCATCGGCATACAGGGCCTGCTGCCCAAGTCGATCATCTCTGCCTACCTTAGCTTTTTCCCGGTTGTCGTCGGCATGGTCAAAGGGTTGCGCAGTCCCGACGCGATGCAATTGGACCTACTGCGCACGTACAGTGCCAACGCAAACCAGGGCTTCTGGAAACTGCGGCTGCCTGCATCCATCCCATACCTCTTCGCCTCGCTAAAAATCGGCATCTCGGCTTCGCTGGTCGGTGCCATTGTGGGAGAACTTCCGACAGGCGCACGCGCAGGTTTCGGCGCGCGCATGCTGGTGGGCGATCAATACGGGCAACCACTGGTGACATGGGCCGCACTTTTCGCCGCCGCCATCACCGCCGCCGCTCTGGTCGCGATACTTAGTCTGTTAGAGCGCCAAACATTGCGACGTATGGGCATGGTGGCAGCATAATGGCGTATGTGCTGGCCATAGGTGTATGGATTACAGGCTGGTGGCTGAATGGTCGTCTGTCGCACTCGGCGCAATCGGATACACGCACCTTCAACCTGCTGATCCCGGCCATCTTTGGCCTGACGATCATCATCATGTGGGAAATCCTCGTGCAGATGCTGGATATCTCTGCGGTGATCCTGCCTCCGCCTTCCGCAATCGCAGCAAGCTTCGCAGCGTCGCTTCACCTGTTGTGGGCCGACTTTGTCCAGACCATCCTGAAAGGTGCAATGACCGGCTACCTCTTTGGCGCACTGGCCGCTTTCGCAGTCGCCATCCTCGCTGACCGCTCGCCTTTCCTGACAAAAGGCATCCTGCCTGTCGGAGCCTTCATGGCCGCCCTACCCATCGTTGGTACAGCGCCGATCTTCGTCAAATGGCTGGGCAGCGACTGGCAATCGAAAGCCGCCGTGGTCGGTGTGATGGTGTTCTTTCCGATCCTTGTGAACACTGTTGCGGGCCTGAAAGACACCTCCGCCATGCAGCGCGACCTGATGCGCACCTATGGCGCAGGCTACTGGCCAACACTTTTGAAACTGCGCCTTCCGGCGGCGATGCCCTTCATCTTCAACGGGCTCAAGATTTCAACTACACTGGCCCTGATTGGCGCAATTGTTGCTGAATTTTTCGGCTCACCCACTGTTGGCATGGGCTTTCGCATCTCAACATCTGTCGGCCAACTGGCACTGGACTTAGTCTGGGCCGAGATTATCGTGGCCGCCATCGCTGGCTCCACTTTCTACGGGGCCATGGCATGGCTCGAAAAACGGGTGACCTTCTGGCACCCATCCCAAAGATAAAAGCAAAGAAGCAACTGACTTGGAGGTCAAAATGAAAAAGATGATGATGGCAGCAACTCTTGCTGCGGGTCTGGGCGGCGCAGCTTTCGCCGACGGCCATGCAAATGACGTGACGCTGCAATTGCAGTGGGTCACCCAATCCCAATTCGCAGGCTACTACGTGGCACAGGAAAAGGGCTTCTACGAGGAAGAAGGCCTGAACGTCACTATTCTACCCGGTGGCCCTGATATCGCGCCACCTCAGGTTCTGGCAGGCGGCGGCGCGGACGCCATGCTCAACTGGATGCCGTCCGCTTTGGCTGCCCGCGAAAAGGGTCTGCCAGTCGTAAACATCGCGCAGCCGTTTAAAACCTCGGGCCTGATGCTAACCTGCTGGAAAGACACCGGCATTGAGAGCGTTGCTGACTTCAAAGGCAAAACCATCGGTGTCTGGTTCTTCGGCAACGAATACCCATTCCTAAGCTGGATGAGCCAGGAAGGCATCTCGACCGATGGCGGCGAAGACGGTGTCACCGTTCTCAAGCAGGGCTTTAACGTTGATCCACTGTTGCAGCGCCAAGCCGATTGCATCTCAACGATGACCTACAACGAATACGGTCAGGTTCTGGATGCAGGCGTCAGCCCCGATGATCTCGTGACGTTCAAATACGAAGATCAGGGCGTTGCCACGCTGGAAGACGGTATCTATGTGCTGGAAGAAAGCCTTGAGGACCCGGTCTTTGTCGACAAAATGGTGCGTTTCGTGCGCGCCTCGATGAAAGGCTGGAAGTATGCCGAGGAGAACGTGGAAGAAGCGGGTCGCATCATCACCGAAAACGATGAAACCGGTGCGCAATCGGAAGAAGCCCAGATTCGCATGATGGGCGAGATTGCCAAGTTGACCGCAGGCTCGGACGGTACTCTGGACGAGGCCGATTTCCAGCGCACGGTTGATACGCTTCTGGCAGGTGGCTCTGATCCGGTGATTTCCAAGCAACCTGAGGGTGCCTGGACCAGCATGATCACCGACAAAGCGCTGAATTAAGCGAGATGAACCAATGCGCCACCGCCTTGAAACGCGGTGGTCGCACCCTTTTACGCTGGGTAAAAGCAAGGCACAGACGTCCAAAGCGTTGCAATTCAGCAAAAATTCCGGCCTATTTCGTCATCGCGACCTAAAAAGTGCTGCCAGTGACCCAAAACGACACACCAGTGATCGAGATCCGCGACCTCCACAAGGCCTTTGGTAGTCTGGAGGTTTTAAAAGGCGTTGGCCTGACAGCCCCGCGTGGCCACGTTGTCTCGCTGATTGGCTCGTCAGGATCTGGCAAATCCACATTGCTGCGCTGCGCCAATCTGCTGGAGAACAGCCAGGCGGGCGAGATTGTCTTTGAGGGCGAGTCCATAAAGTGGAAAGGCACCGGCGACGCTCGCGTGCCCGCCGACAAGGCACAGGTCACCCGCGTACGCACAAATTTGTCGATGGTGTTTCAACAATTTAACCTGTGGTCGCATTTGACGATCCTGCAAAATGTAATGGAGGCCCCCTGCACCGTGCTGGGCCGTGACCGTGCCGAAGTTGACGAAAAAGCGCGCGGTTATCTGGCCAAGGTTGGCATTGGCGACAAGTGCGATGCCTTTCCCGCGCAGCTGTCCGGTGGCCAGCAGCAGCGAGCCGCGATCGCCCGCGCGCTTTGCATGGAACCCCGTGCGCTTCTCTTCGATGAGCCAACATCAGCGCTTGACCCCGAATTGGAACAAGAGGTCGTTAAGGTCATCAAGGACCTCGCCACTGAGGGTCGCACAATGATCATCGTCACACACGACATGCGCCTGGCTGCGGATGTCTCTGATCACGTGGTCTTCCTGCATCAGGGGAAGATCACAGAAGAAGGGCCGCCCGACCGATTGTTTGGCGCGCCAGAAACTGAACGGTTGCAGCAATTCCTAAGCGTAACGACTGCGGCCTAAAAATACTTCAATGGGAGAAGAAACATGAAAAACCTCATCCTCACATCTGCCGCCTTTGCCCTTGTGGCAGGCATGGCCATGGCACAGGACGTTGTCCGCCTTGGCACGGAAGGGGCTTATGAACCCTGGAACTACCTCGACGACAACGGTGAAGTGGCTGGTTTTGAGCGCGATCTTGGCGACGAGTTGTGCAAGCGTGTCGAAGTAACTTGTGAGTGGGTCACCAACGACTGGGATTCGATCATCCCGAACCTTGTCTCTGGCAACTACGATGCCATCATCGCGGGCATGTCGATCACCGATGAACGCGATGAAGTAATTGATTTCACCCAAGGTTACACACCGCCTGACCCATCGTCCTACCTGGCCGCCTCTTCAGACATCGATCTGAAGTCAGCCGTGATTGCCGCGCAGACCAATACCATTCAGGCCGCTTTCGTCGCGGAAGCAGGCATGACGCTGGTCGAGTTTGCCACGCCGGAAGAAACCATCGCTGCCGTGCGTAACGGCGAAGCTGATGCGGTTTTAGCCGATAACTCCTACCTCGCAGCCATTGCTAATGAGGACGCCAACCTGATGTTGCTCGACAAGAACGAGATGATTGGCGGCGGCGTTGGCATGGGCTTCCGCGAGTCCGACGCAGAGTTGCGCGCCAAGTTCGATGCAGCAATCCAGTCAATGAAAGACGATGGTTCCCTCAACGAACTCATAACCAAATGGGAAGTCGCGTCGACCTTCTGAATTCAATGGCAATTCATTGGTCTACAAATATGCTGGGGGTCCGGGGGCAAAGCCCCCGGTTGGTCGGCGCGCGATAGCGCGCCGATATCCCCACTCCCAAGGAGAGTGAATGTTCAGCTTTTGCACCGATCCTGACACACTGGCGCAAGCCAAGTGGCTCGCGTGTTATCTGACCACTGGCAAACATCTCTCGCTCTACTGGTCGTTCGTCACCGTCCTCACTCTTCTGGCCATCACCGCCCCCACAGCGCTCGCCTTTGGGTTCGCAGGTGCCACCGCCGCGCGCAGTACAATAGCGCCGCTGCGCTGGTTGGGTAAAATCTATATTGCCGTTGTCCGCGGCGTGCCGGACATCGCGTTCTTTCTCTTCTTCGTCATCGCCCTGGATCAGGCGTTCGAATGGGTTCGCCATCAGATTTACTGTCCCAACTGGACAGAGCCGATCCGTCAAGGCAATGACTTTGTCGTCTGCGCCGCCGCCAAACTGCCCTTGGGAAATGCGCCGCAATGGATACACGAGGTCTATGGTTTCTTCCTTGCAGTCCTGACCTTCGCCATTGTCTTCGGAGCTTTTGCCGCAAACGTCCTTTATGGGGCCATGCGCGCCGTGCCGCGTGGGCAACTGGAGACAGCCGAAGCTTATGGCATGACGCGCGCGCAAACCTTCCGGCGCGTTCTAGTGCCGCAAATGTGGATTTATGCTCTGCCGGGTCTCTCCAACCTCTGGATGATCCTGATCAAGGCCACGCCACTGCTGTTCCTACTTGGCGTTGAAGACATCGTTTTCTGGGCTCGCGAGTTGGGCGGCACCAAGTTGCCGCGCTTTACCGAATACCCCCACGGAGACTGGCGCATCTGGTATTTCCTTGGCCTGCTGGTCTTTTACCTCGGTTTCACCAAGCTCTCAGAACTCGTCCTTGACCGCCTGACCATGAAGTTGGCGCACGGGCAGGATACGGTTGGTGCCACATGAGCTGCCTTGAAACAGTTCAGGCCTATGCCTTCCGCTCAATCGGTATCGGTGAGCGCCTGCTACCGCGCGACGACTTCACCGTCTGTCAGCAGTTCACCCTGATCGGCTCAGGTATGATCTGGAACATCTATTTCGGCGCACTTGCCCTGATGATCGGCTTTTTCATCGCCCATGCGGCAGCCTTGGGCAAAGCAAGCTCCAACGTGTTCGCCCGCAAGTCGGCCGAATGGTTCATCCTGATTTTCCGCGGCTCGCCGCTCTTTATCCAGTTCTTTCTCGCCTATTTTGTCTTTCTTGAACTTAAGCAAATCGGCGTGCTGCCCTTCATGACGTCGGCGCAGGCAGGCGCACTTTTGGTTCTTGTCCTCAACACCGCCGCTTATTCAGGAGAGATCCTTTACGGTGCACTCAAGACCGTTCCCCGGGGCGATATCGAGGCAGCGGAAGCCTACGGTTTGACCGGCTGGAACCGCTTCCGCCGCATCACATGGCCCACCATGCTGCGCCTTGCGTGGCCTGCCTATACGAACGAAGCCATCTTTCTCTTCCACGCCACGACGCTCGTCTTTTTCTCAGGCTTCCCGGCATGGCAACAGCGCGGAGACGCGCTCTATTACGCGTCCTACTTCGCCGATAAAACGTTCAACCCGTTTATCCCCTACCCGATCGTAGCCTTCTACTTCGTGCTGCTGACACTGACGGTCATCGGCATCTTTGGTCTGATAAACCGACACCTCAATCGCCACCTGCCGCAAGAGCATCGCCGCAAGCTGAAACTACGTCCAAATCTGATCCGCTAGCGCCCCATCCAGCCGCCATCAACCACGAGAATCTCACCATTCACATAGTCGGATGCGCCTGAGGCCAGAAACACCACAGGCCCGCCAAAATCTGCGGGTGTGCCCCAGCGCCCCTGCGGAATACGCTCCAAAATCGCCTTTGAGCGGTCCGGGTCGTCCTGCAATGCCTGGGTATTGTCGGTGGCTATATACCCTGGCGCGATGGCATTCACGTTGACGCCCTTGCCGCCCCACTCATTCGCCAGCGCCTTGGTCAATTGCCCAATCCCGCCTTTCGAAGCTGCGTATCCCGGCACGGTAATCCCGCCCTGAAACGTCAACAAAGACGCGGTAAAAATGATCTTGCCTGCGCCCCGTTCAACCATGCCGCGCCCAATTTCGCGGCTTAGAACGAACTGCGCAGACAAGTTCACCTCGATCACCTCATCCCACCAATCGTCAGGATGCTCTGTCGCCGGCTTGCGCTTGATTGTGCCGGCATTGTTGAC
>JABDJX010000265.1 GCA_013003245.1 Silicimonas sp.
GCAGTGACCTTTGCGCCCCTTGGACCCGTGGACGAAGTTCACGGCGGGCCGTCTCAGATGGCTGTCTTTTCTCTGCGCGTGGGAGATAAGAGTGATGCGGCAGACGAGGTTGCGGCATGACCAAGATTTCCATCCCCGACTTCGCCTTGGTTGTCCTGATTGGGTCAACAGGCTCTGGCAAATCCAGCTTTGCACGCAAGCATTTTCTGGAAACCGAGATTGTGTCGTCTGACAACTGCAGGGCATTGGTTTCGGACGATGAAACCGACCTTGCAGCGACCGCTGATGCCTTTGATTTGCTGAACTACACCGCCTCAATCCGCCTGAAACGGCGATTGATGACGGTGATTGATGCCACCTCTGTCAAACGTGAAGACCGCGCCAAGTTGGTGCAGCTGGCCCGTAAGTACCATGCGCTGCCCGTAGCGCTTGTTTTGGATATCGACCCCAAGCTCTGTCACGAGCGCAATCAGCACCGCCCGAACCGCGCTTTTGGCGAGCACGTTGCCCGCAATCATTCCAAAGCCCTGCGGCGTGGCCTGCGGGGATTGCAAAAAGAGGGCTTCCGGCAAGTTCAGGTGATGAAATCGCCTGAAGAGGTTGATGCCCTTGAGATTGCCCGCGAACCGCTTTGGACCGACAACAGGACCGAACAAGGGCCCTTTGACATCATCGGAGATATTCATGGGTGTTTCGATGAGCTAACAGAGCTTTTGGCCCATCTTGGATATCAGATTGACCCGTTTGAAGTGGGGGCGGAAGACCTGATCCGCGCGCGCCATCCCGAAGGACGCATTGCGTTTTTTGTCGGTGACATCACGGATCGCGGCCCGCGCAATGTGGACGCGCTGCGTCTTGTGATGGGGATGTGTGACGAAGGCTCGGGGCGCTGTGTGATTGGCAACCATGACTTCAAGCTGAACAAATGGCTCAAGGGCAGATCCGTTACCCAGACCCACGGATTGGATTTGACGGTTGCCGAGCTTGAGCAGACCTCGGATGCATTCCGTAAACAGGCGTCTGACTTTATTTGGGACCTGCGTTCGCACGCTTGGCTGGCGGGTGGTAAACTGGTCATCGCCCACGCCGGGTTGAAAGAAGAAATGCACGGTCGTGGCTCAGGGCATGTGCGCAATTTCGCAATGTTTGGTGAGACCACCGGCGAAGTGGACGAGTTTGGCCTTCCGGTGCGGCTGGAATGGGCGCGCGATTACCGCGGCAAGGCAGATGTGGTTTTTGGACACACGCCGATGGCGGAAGCGGAGTGGTTGAACGGCACTATGTGCATTGACACGGGCTGTGTTTTTGGCGGCAAGCTGACCGCCCTGCGCTGGCCCGAGCGGGAAACTGTCTCGGTTACGGCCAAGACGCAATACGCAGTGCCTGCAAAGCCGCTTCAGTCGGATCAGTCTCTGTCGGCGCAGCAAGATCATGACCGCCTGCTTTATTTCGATGATTACGCCACCAAAATGCGCATTGAGACGCGCTTCAAATCTACGCTGCAAATCCCCGAAGAAAACAGCCTTGCCGCACTGGAGGTGATGAGCCGTTTTGCGGTTGATCCGCGATGGCTGGTCTATTTGCCCCCGACAATGGCGGCGTGTCCCACTGCGACCGATGGTCCGTTTCTGGAGCATCCCGATCAAGCCATGGATTATTTTGTAGGGCGTGGCGTGAGCGATCTGGTTGTTGAAGAAAAGCACATGGGGTCCCGTGCCTTGCTGGTGGTGGCCAAGGATGCCGACGCGGCGCAAGCAAGGTTTGGCGTCGAAGACGGCAAAGCGGGCGTGGTCTTCACCCGCACCGGTCGTCCGTTTTTCAAAGTCGACTCTGAAGAAGCCGCAGTCATCGCTCGCGTGTGTGCGGCCATGCAATCGGCTGGCCTATGGGACACGTTGGAAACCGATTGGGTCTTGCTCGATGCAGAGGTGATGCCGTGGTCGGCCAAGGCGCAGGACCTGTTAAAACGGCAGTACTATCCAACAGTAGCAGCGGCAAAATCCTCGGCTTCAGCGCTGCTGGAGGCGATATCGCGGGCAGGGAACGTCGAGGGTCTAGATAAGCTGCGGGCACAATCCGAAGTGCGACTGTCGAACGCCACTTTGATGGAGCAAACCATCGACGGGTATTGCTGGGCGGCAGTCAGTATTGAGGATTATCGTATTGCGCCGTTTCACATTCTGGCCACCGAAGGGCGCGTGCATTCAGATCAGCCGCACACGTGGCACATGGAAACGCTGGCGCTATTGGCGGAAGCTGATCCTATTCTGCAAACCACAGGTTGGCGTCAGATTGACCTGAGCGCTGCGGAAGATCGCCAAGGTGTGGTGGATTGGTGGATGGACCACACGCAGAAGGGCGGAGAGGGGCTGGTCTTTAAGCCCAACGCGTTTCTGCTGCGTGCTGAAAAGGGCCTGATCCAACCGGCGATGAAAGTGCGCGGGCGCGACTATCTGCGGATCATCTATGGCCCCGACTATGATTTGCCCGAGAATATAGAGCGACTGCGCCAACGCGGCTTGGGTCGTAAGTTTTCGCTCGCTGAACGCGAATTCAAACTGGGGCTAGAGGGGTTGCACCGTTTTGTAGAGGGTCTGCCGCTTTCAAAAGTGCACGAATGCGTCCTGGCTGTGCTGGCGCTTGAAAGTGAGCCTGTCGATCCGCGGCTTTGAAAAAACCGAGCCCTGTTGTCTCAGGGCTCGGCTTTGCTTGTTCAGCCTGACTAAAGCCCAAGCTCGCTTTTTACTGCAGCCATGGCGTCGCCGCCGTCTTTTGTCGTCACACCATCAAGCCATGCGCCAAGTGCGTCTGGGTTGGCCTTAAGCCATGTTGTTGCGGCATCGCTTGGGTCTTCGCCATCATCCAGAATGGCGCCCATGATCTCGTTTTCCATGGCCAGCGTGAACTCCAGGTTGCCAAGCAGTTTGCCCACGTTGGGGCACTCATCGGCAAAACCGGCGGCGGTGTTGGTAAAGACGGTTGCACCGCCAAGGTTGGGGCCGAACCAGTCGTCACCGCCTTCAAGATATGTCAGCTCAAAGTTGGCGTTCATCGGGTGCGGCTCCCAGCCCAAGAAAACCACAGGCTCGCCACGGCGATCTGCGCGGGCGACCTGGGCGAGCATGCCTTGCTCGGAGCTTTCGACAACCTCAAAGTCATTCAGGCCAAACGCCCCTTCGTCGATCATTGACTGGATGAGGCGGTTGCCATCGTTGCCTGGCTCGATGCCGTAGATTTTGCCTTCAAGCGCCTCGGCCTGTGCGGCAATTGCGTCAAACGAAGTGATACCCAGATCGGCAGCGGCTTTGTTGACGGCCAGCGTGTATTTCGCGCCCTCAAGATTAGCGCGCACGGTGTCGACGGTGCCAGCTTCGCGGTATGGGGCAATGTCAGCCTCCATCGTCGGCATCCAGTTACCAAGGAACACGTCGATGTCCTTGTTGGCCATCGACGTATAGGTCACAGGCACGGACAGCACCTTGATGTCTGTCTCATAGCCAAGCGCATCCAGAACAACGGTGGTTGCAGCCGTCGTCGCTGTGATGTCGGTCCAGCCCACATCCGAGAAGTTGATCGTATCGCAGTCGGCGAGTGCCGGGGCTGCGGCCAGAATGGCCAAAGCGGAAAGAGTCGTTGTCAGGCGCATATCGCCCTCCCTGTTTTTGTTGATTGACGAGTCAATTAAAAATCAGCTAGTCACGTTTGGTGTTTCTGGGAAAGAAAAGAGCATGCCTAAGCTGGGAATGGAACCGCTAAGACGCGCTTCATTGATCCACGCGACCATCGCTGAAATCGGAGCAGCGGGGTCGTTGGACGTGACTGTCGCCAGAATTGCCAAGCGGGCGGGCATGTCAAGCGCGCTTGCGCACCACTATTTTGGCGGCAAGGACGATATATTTCTGGCCGCCATGCGCCAGGTTCTCCGGGACTATCGGCGCGAGGTGCTGTCACGGCTTAAAAAGGCGCAATCGCCTGAAGACCGCGTGCGGGCCATCGTGGAAGGTGGCTTTGCGCCGTCGAATTTCAGGGCAGATACCGTTTGCGCATGGCTCAACTTTTATGTGCTGGCGCTGTCGTCAGACCCGGCACGTCGTTTGCACCGGGTATATGCGCGGCGGCTGCGCTCTAATCTGACCCATGCGTTTCGTCCTTTCGTGGGAGAGCAGGCGCAAAAACTTGCAAATCGCGCCGCAGAACTGATTGATGGCGTCTATTTGAATCAAGGACTCGCGGCTGCCGATCCCGATGGCATTCGCGCGGCTGAGAGCGTTCTTGGCGTCATCTGGCGTGAAATCGAGGGCGCCTGACATGGAAGCAGATTACGTCATCGTTGGCTCCGGCTCGTCCGGCGCGGCGCTGGCATACCGCCTCGCAGAAGCCGGCAGGTCCGTCATTGTGATCGAGGCTGGTGGCACTGATGCAGGTCCCCTGATCCAGATGCCGGCGGCACTTTCCTACCCGATGGGGATGGCGCGCTATGACTGGGGGATGATGACCGAACCCGAGCCGCATTTGAATAACCGCCGCTTTCATGCGGCACGCGGCAAGGTGATTGGCGGGTCGTCTTCGATCAACGGCATGGTCTATGTGCGTGGACACGCCCGCGACTATGACACATGGGGTCAGATGGGCGCGAGCGGGTGGACCTTTGCCGACGTGCTGCCGTATTTCAAGCGGATGGAGACTTGGCATGGCGACGCGCCATCTGAGTGGCGTGGCAGCGATGGGCCTGTCCACATTACCCGAGGGTCCCGAAGGAACCCGCTTTATGATGCCTTCATTCGGGCAGGGGCCGAGGCGGGGTATGAAACGACCGATGACTACAACGGCGAAAAGCAAGAGGGCTTTGGCCCGATGGAGCAAACGGTCTGGAAAGGCCGCCGCTGGTCGACGGCGAATGCCTACCTTAAGCCTGCTTTGCGCCGGTTCAATTGCCGCCTGCTGCAAGGCCTCGCCCGCAAAGTAGTGATCAAGGACAAGCGTGCGACGGGCGTTGAAGTTGATACCGTTCAAGGCGTGCAGACGATCCATGCGCGTCGCGAAGTGATCCTGTCAGCATCGGCGTTTAACTCGCCCAAGCTTTTGATGCTGTCGGGGATCGGACCTGCTTCGCATCTTCGGGACCATGGCATCGACGTGTTGGCGGATCGTCCCGGGGTTGGCCAGAACCTTCAGGATCATCTGGAGGTTTTCTATCAGGTGGAGGCCAGTCAGCCGATCACGCTTTATAAGCACTGGAACATCCTCTCGAAGGCTTTGATCGGGGCAAGGTGGCTGTTCACAAAACGCGGCATCGGGGCCTCGAACCAGTTCGAAAGTGCCGGGTTTATCCGCTCGCGCGCGGGTCTGGAGTATCCTGACATCCAGTATCATTTCCTGCCGCTCGCTGTGGCCTACGATGGCTCGGTTGC
>JABDJX010000269.1 GCA_013003245.1 Silicimonas sp.
ATCTTGATGCGGTCGGTTTTTGTCAATCCACGGCGGCGTGGCAGAGGCGTGTCCAGCATGATCAGCGAAGCGACGATTTCGCCTTCCTCGCGCAGTTGTCGCGCAATCTCGTAGGCCGTGATGCCTCCGCCCGAGAATCCACCCACAAGGTAGGGGCCTTTGGGCTGTACCTTTTTCATCTCGACGATGTAGTCACGTGCCGCGTCGACCAAGTCGTTGTGCGGCTCGTCTCCCCCATAAAGACCACGCGCCTGCAGCCCGTAAAACGGACGATCGGCCCCAAGCAGATGCGCAAGGTGGCGCAGGTTCAGCACGTTGCCGAACATGCCTGCCACCATGAAGAACGGTGTCTTGTCGCCGCCTTCTCCCTGATGCATCGGAACAAGGTGTGTGAACCGCTTTTCGTCGCTGGGATGCGTTTCGCCGGGTTCTGTGGTGTCGCTGCTGGCTTTGCCGCCTTTCGCCTCGATCAAAGCTGCGCATTTGCGAATTGTTGGGGCCTCGAACAGGATCGAGATGGGAAAATCGACGGCAAAGGCGGATTTCACCATTGTGAACAGGCGCACCGCGATCAGGCTGTGCCCGCCAAGATCAAAGAAGTTGTCGTCCGCTCCGATCTTGTCGACCCCCAGAAGCTCGGTCCAGAAACCCGCCAGCTTGATCTCAATCTCGCCCTCTGGTGCTACATATTCGCTCTCAAGGTCAGGGCGCTCGAAAGTTTGACCCGCGAGTTTCTTGGGATCAGCATCATGTTCGAATTGAGAGACAAGGCCGTCCAGCTCCAAGGAAGAAATCAGAATCTGCGGCTTGCCTGCTTCCAATGCACGAAAGAACAACGCCGCTCCGTCTTTCGGCAAGATGCCCTGACTGATGTTGTGGCGCAGGCGTTCTTCTGCGGGGCTGAGAGGGCGTGGACCGGTTGCTCCTGAGCTTTGTCCGGATGCTGCGGCAAAGCGGGTTTCCTCAGACAAACGACGGATCGTAAAGCCCTTGATATCGACGCAAACCACACCGTCAGGCGCACACAGCGTGATATCGAAACGCGCGGTCTCGTTGTTGTCTTCCGAAGTAATGCGGACCCAGCTTGTCAGATCGCTTGGCAAGGGCCCAAAAATGCGCACTGACCGATACGACATTGGCACCCAGAATTGTGACGGATCATAGCTGTCGATCAACTCGACGGCCCAGCCGGTGGCAATATCCATCAATCCAGGATGCAAGAAGTATTCGGGATCGCCAGCGGGGCGCGTCAGGCGAGCCAGTCCTTCGCCGTCACCAAATCGCATGGATTTCAGGACATCCCAGCGGGGACCGAAGAGCAGATGCGCATCTTGTGGTGATTTGAGAGTTTTGCCTTCTTCTGCATGCACAAGGCGATGGCAGCGCGAGGCCACAGCCTGAAGATCTATCGGTGCAGGCGGCACCATTGGCAAAAGACGCAGCTCGGCCTCGGCGTTTGTCTCAAAGCCGGCGTCATCCTTTGACGTCGATGACTCAACACTCATCTGATACCCTGAGGTATCACGCGGCAACGTCATGCGCACCGAGGTTACGCTGAAGTCTTCGACACGCAAGGGGCGCAGGAAATTCAGATCGCGGATTTCAAAGCTTCCAACCTCGCCCTGAGCTTCCATGGCTTGCGCGGCCAGTTCCAGATACCCGGTGCCGGGCAAAAGCGCATCGCCCGCACGGGTGCGGTGTTCGTGCAGGACCCACTGCTCTTTTGTCCGCCACTTTGAGATGAACCGGCGGTCGCCCTGATCGTTGAAAGTGGCCGCATCCAACATAGGCTCTTTGACCGGTCGCGGTGCGTCCAGCACCACGCCGGTACGGCTGTCCATCGCCTGCGCGGCCATCCCGATCTCGGACCAGATGCCCCAGTCTATCGCGATAACCTTGGTCTTTCCGCCGATGCGGGCTTTGGCAAGCGCGTTAAGGTATTCGTTTGCGGCCACATAGTCGACCTGACCGGCAGGAGCCGTGACGGTTGAGGACGAGGAGAAGAGTGCCATCCACTTGAGCGTTCCATCCGGGAACAGCGTGTCCAGCACTTGCGTGCCTTGAACCTTTGGCGTCAGCACATCGCTGATACTTCCGGGCGATTTTGACAGGATCGGTGCGTCGTCGATCACACCGGCAGCATGGATGATGCCGGTGACATTGCCCCAGTTTTGATCAATCAGATCAATCGCTTTGCGCATGTCTTCCACGTTGGAGATGTCTGCAGCAATCGTCATGACGTCGCCTTCAAGCGCATCAAGCTTTTTCAGCGCGCTCAGACGGCGTGCCATCTTGTCGTTGGGCGCAAGGTTGTCGAGCAACCTGTCCCACTGAGAGCGGTCCGGGATCTCTTGGCGCGACAGCAAAGCGACGCGCGCGCCCTTTTTCAAAAGCTCCTCGGTCAGCATCAGGCCGATGCCACCCAACCCACCGGTCAACAGAACGACGTCACCCGCATCGACCGAGATAGGGTTCTCTGTCTTTGGCAAAGGACGCTGGCACCAGATTTGTTCATACCGGCGCTCACCACGAAGTGCAGCGACAGTGTTGCCCGGTGTTGCCAGAAGCTCTTCCAGAACCGGAGCAAGGATGGTTTTGTCCTTGGTACCGCCTTGGATATCAAGAACCGAGCAGGTGATGCCCGGAAACTCGCGCGGGATCACGCGGGCGGGTCCCATCACGGTGGCTTTGTCGGGATAGCGCAGAACCTCATCGCGGACGCGCGCAGCGTCAGAGGTAAAGACCGACAGGTGCACGTCTTCGCCATCAACGCTTGCCCAAGCCTGCGCAAGATAAAACAGCGACCAGAACCCCTGTTCTTGCAAGCGGTGATAGAAAGATGACCCGGGACGCGCGTGTTCGTTGCGGGTCACCATCCACAGATGTGCGATGCGCGTTGGCATCATATCGCGCGCGCTCAGGTCCTGCAAAAGCGCCTCATAAGACGCAGCCCCCATTTCGGGCGCAAGGATATACCGGTCATCCAGACGCGCGAATGTATCGCCCGGCTCGGCGGTGATGACCTGATGGCCGGCCGCGCGCAACTTGGCGGCAGCGGATTTACCCAGCCCGGTATCGTCTTGAAAAATCAGCCAAGTCTCAGGCTCTGCATCGCTCAGATCGCCGGTGACATCGATCGCGCAATCCGCATAAACCGGCTTCCACTGCGGTTGATAGGTCCAGGTTTCGCGATCTTCGCTGCGCATCAGCCAATCGGGTGTATCGGCGCCGGTGGCCGTGGCTTTTTCGATAAAGTAGCGGCTTTTCTGGAATGGATAGGTTGGCAGCAAAACGCGCTTGCGGCGTGCGCCTTCCCAGATTTGGGTCCAGTCAAAGTCGGCGCCGGTGGCCCAGGCGCGGCCCAGCATGGCAATGAAGAACTTGTCGTCGGCTACATCCATTCCGGGATCGCGCAATGTCCCCAGAACCTGATTGCGGTTCAGCCGTGGATGTTGACCGGCCAGAGACGCCATGGCCCGACCGGGTCCCACTTCGATATAAATCCGCTCGGCATTTTCAGAAAGCGTCTCTATCCCGTCAGCAAACCGCACCGTGTTGCGCAGATGGCCAACCCAGTAGTCCGGATCGGTCGCCTCATCTTTGGTGATCCACGTGCCGGTGCGGTTCGAGACAAACGGGATCTCTGGCGCATGCAACTCGATAGACGCCAGATAGGCGCGGAACTCCTCCAAAATCGGCTCAAGCGCGCGGCTGTGGGCCGCGATGTTGATCGCGATGCGCTGGCAGTCGATCTCATCCGCCTCAAGCTCGGCCTGCAGCGCCTCAAGGGCGGCGACCGTGCCGCTGACCACTGTCAGATCGGTTGCGTTGATCGAGGCAATGTCCAGATCAGTGCCTATCCGTGCGCGCAGCGCATCCTCAGGCAGGTTGACCGACAACATGCCGCCACCGGGCACGCTATCAAAAAGCTTGCCGCGCAGGTGCACCAGCCCGATACAGTCTTCAAAAGACATCACACCGGCCAGACAGGCGGCGGTGTTTTCACCCATCGAATGGCCGATCAGGGCAGAGGGCTTTACCCCCCAGCTCATCCAAAGCTGCGCCAGCGCGTATTCCACGATCATGATCAGCGGCAGCTGGATCGACGGTGTTTTCAGTGTCTCATCCGCCGCTGCAAGGTCTGCCTGTTTCGGCAACCAAAGCGCGCGGATGTCATAGTCAAGCTTCGGGGCAAGGTGTTCCAGACCACGGTCCATCCATTCGGCAAAGACCGGCTCTGTCTCGTAAAGATCGCGCGCCATGCCCGCGTATTGCGCGCCACCGCCGGGGAACATGAAGACCACGTCGGGATTGTCTGCCACTTTCGTGTGCGTGAAGACGCGACGCGGGTCGTTCTCGCGCAGCAGTTTCGCGGCCTCATCATGCGTGTCGGCGACAACGACGCGGCGCTGATCAAAACCGCGGCGGCCTTCTTTCAGTGTATAGGCGATGTCTGCCAGACGCTGGGTTTCGCTGTGCGCGTCCAGATGATCAGCAAGGTTGTTTGCCGCGTCGTCCAAAGCGGTTTTGCTGCGCGCAGACAGGGTCAAAAGCTGGAACGGCCATGCGCTCTCTTCAGACGCCTCAACCTCGGGGCTTTCTTCCAGCACCACATGCGCATTCGTGCCGCCGACGCCGAGCGAGTTCACACCGGCGCGGCGCGGGTGATCGCCGCGCTTCCAGGGTGTCAGGGCATCGTTGACCACGAAAGGCGAATTTTCGAAATCAATCGCCGGGTTTGGCGCCTCGAACCCAAGGGTCGCTGGCATCTCCTTGTGGTGCAGTGCAAGCGAGGCTTTCACCAGCGAGGCCACGCCCGCCGCCGTGTCAAGGTGGCCAATGTTGGTTTTCACCGAGCCGATGCGGCAGCTTTCACGGGGCAGGGAGCCGCCGTCGAAGGCCTCGTTCAGCGCGGCCACTTCAATCGGGTCGCCCAGATAGGTGCCGGTGCCGTGGCATTCGATATAGTCAATCGTGCTTGCAGGCACGCCTGCCGACTTGTGCGATGCCGCAATCGCCTCGGCCTGACCTTCGACCGACGGGGCAAGATAGCCCGCTTTTTGCGCACCATCGTTGTTAACAGCAGAGCCTTTGACCACGGCCCAGATCGGGTCGCCATCGCGAATAGCGTCTTCCAAACGGCGCAAAACCACGATGCCCGCGCCCGAGCCAAAGACCGTGCCTTGCGCACGGTGATCGAACGCGCGGCATTGTCCGTCTGGCGAAAGAACCTCGTTTTCCTTGTAGAGATATCCTTGGCCTTGCGGCAGTTCGATGGTTACACCACCGGCCAGCGCCATGTCGCAGTCGCCGTTCAGCAGCGACTGTGCCGCATAATGCACGGCGACAAGCGATGTCGAACATGCGGTTTGCAGGTTGATTGACGGACCACGCAGATCCAGCGTGTGGCTGACGCGGGTGGACAGGAAATCTTTGTCATTGCCGGTGTGGCGCAACAGAAACATGCCCGTGCCGTCCACCAGATCAGAATTCGAGCAGACGTTGAAATAGAAATAGCTGCCCATGCCAGAGCCTGCGTAAACGCCGATCTTGCCGTCAAACGTATCGGGCGTGTGGCCAGCGCGCTCCAGCGCTTCCCAGGAAAGCTCAAGAAACTGTCTGTGCTGAGGGTCCATGACGGCAGCTTCTTTGGGCGACAACCCAAAGAATTCAGCGTCGAAATAATCGAACTGATCAAGCGTCGCGCCGTATGGTACAAAGTTCGGCTGGTTCGAAATCCGACCCGGAACGTTGGACGACTCCAGTTCCTCTCGGCTGAACTTGCGGATGGAACAGGTTCCATCGCGCAGATTGCGCCAAAAAGTCTCTGTATCCCCCGCACCCGGCAGACGAACTGCCATACCAACAACCGCGATCCGAAGATCGTCTGTTCCCCTCATAACTCACTCACTATTACTCGGCTTAACAACTAAGCAGGCTTTGCATTTCGAAACCCATTGTGGCGAAATTTCGCCGAAAATCAAACGTTGGATCTCTATCGTGAAAATAACTATTGCATTGCGTGCTTTAAGCCGTGGCGAAAAGCCTGCTCATTTTGCTTTTTGTTTCTGATCAGGAAACGTCCATCGAATCAAATAATGCTTTGCCGATGCGCTTTGCGCCCTGCAAAAGCGGGTCCAGACGGTTGATGGCCCCATCTGGCGTGATCCGTTGTCGGGGACCGTGAAAGGCCAAGGCGGCGGCAAAACGGCCTTCTGCATCAGTGACCGGAACGGCAATAGCGACCATACCGTCTATGAATTCTTCATTGTCCAGGGCAAATCCCTGGCTGGAAATCTGTTTGAGTTCCCTCAAGAGCGTGTCTTGGTTTGTGTGAGTGCGATGGGTTAGCTTGGACAGCTCTAGTCCGGCCACCATAGATCTGCGGGTGCGCGGCGCCAGCGAGGCAAGATACGTCTTGCCGCTCGCCGTACAGTGAAAGGGCACGTTGGAGCCCACCGGGAACTGAACGCGAAACGCCCAATCGGTTTCGACCCGGTCTAGGTATCGCATACCGCTGTCTTCCGGCACAACAAAGTTGACGGTCTCTTTGACCTCTCGCGCAACGTCCACAAGAATTTGGTGCGCGGCAATCTGCGAGTTTGACGAGAAGAGCAAGCCACTGGCCATCTCGCGGACACGTCTTGTGGCGATATATCTTTTCGACGGCGCAATCCGGGCAAGAAAGCCTTCTTGCTCCAGTGTGGCGCACAAGCGGTGCACGGTCTGTTTGGCCAGACCAACCGCACGTCCCAATTCGCTTGCGGTCATTGGGGTGTTCGAGCGGCTGAGTTCTTCAAGGATGAGGAGGGTGCGCAGATTAGTTGGAATTCTCTCTGACACGTCGCCCACCACCTTTCTGGCCTTATCGAAAACAAACTTTGGCAATTGTCACGAATCGCCTTAGTGTGAATATTACAAAAATCGAGACAAAAAGTCTCATTTATTGCTCGGGAGGGGCTTTGGGACAAATTATAGAAACGAGCAGGGTTCGTGAGACGGACCAGGCGGAAGCTGGTCAGTCATGATTGATACTGTCGCCGACTTCGGCAAAATCATCATCGCAGACTTGATTTTATCTGGTGACAACGCGTTGATCATCGGTATGGCGGCAGCAGGGCTGAGCCCTGAGTTGCGCAAGAAGGCCATCCTTTACGGCATGGTCATTGCCGCTGTTCTGCGGATCGTTTTCGCCATTATCGCAACCAATTTGCTCGGGGTGCCGGGGCTGCTTTTTGTCGGCTCACTGCTGCTTTTCTGGGTCTGCTGGCGGCTATTCCACGAAATCCGCGAAAGCGTCGATCGTGAAGCCGCCGAGGCAATGGACACTGCCGAAGACCTTGAAGAAGGGTATACGGGCCCGCCGAGGCGTTCGATGAAGTCCGCCTTGATATCGATCACAATCGCTGACGTTTCTATGTCGCTCGACAATGTACTCGCCGTGGCCGCCATCGCGGATGGTGACACGACCATGCTGGTATTCGGTCTGGGCCTTGCCATCCTGCTGATGGCTTTTGCAGCAACGGTCATTATGAAAATTCTGACCAAGTATCCGTGGATTAGCTGGCTTGGTCTTGTCGTGCTACTCTACGTGGCCGGAGAAATGTTCTTCCGTGGTGCGTTTGATGCAAATCTGGGTGTTCTTCCGATCCTAGGACTTGCCGAAGGCATGGATCTGGGCAAGGGTCATTAAAAGAATACGCCGGGGGCAGCTGCCTTCGTCCTTCGGCGAAATAAATGAGAGGGCAAATTGAACAATAGGGAGGTTAGTAGAAACCATGTTCAACCTTAAAACTCTGGCGACAGGTGCTGCTGCACTTGCGCTTATGGCATCGACCGCCATGGCAGAAAAAGTTCTGCGCATTCAGTCGGTGCTGCCAAACACGGCTGACGAAGTGTTCATGCTGAATGAATTCGGTAAAGACGTTGCTGCTTTGACAAGCGGCTCGCTGACCATCGAAGTTCTGCCTGCGGGTGCCGTTGTTGGCCCACGCGACATTATGGACGCGGTTGACGCGGGCCTTGTCGAAGGTGGCTTTGCCTGGACACACTATTGGGGCGGCAAGCACGTTGCGGCCAACCTCTTTGGTGCACCTGTTGCGGGTGCTGGTGTTGGCCTTGACAACATCGCGTTCCTCAGCTGGTTCCAGTATGGCGGCGGCAAAGAGCTTTATGACCGCCTTTGGGGCGAAATGGGCGTGAACGTCAAAGGCTTCATGCTTCAGCCGGTTGGTCCCGAGGCTCTGGGCTGGTTCCCGAAGCCGATCGAATCCATGGACGACTTCCGTCAGATGCGTTTCCGCGCGCCTCCGGGCATGGTTGGCGCGGCTTATGCTGACATCGGCGTTCCTGCCGTTGCCATGGGCGGTGGTGACATCCTGCCAGCGCTTGAGAAAGGCACAATCGACGCGGCCGAATGGTGCTGCCCGAAGCCTGACTCTGTGTTTGGTTTCCAGAAGGTCCTGAAGCACTATTACCTGCAGGGTCTGCACCAGGTCGTCGTGAACGCCGACATGTATGTGAACCTCGACTTCTACAATGGTCTGACCGACCTTGAGAAGAAAGCACTGGAAGTTGCGGCAAACGCATCTTTGTCAAAGTCCATGTCTTACCGTATCTTCGAGAACGGCAAGGCGCTGAAGGACCTGACGGACAACCACGGTGTAATCCTGGAAGACACACCTGCTGACTACTTCACCGAGTACATGGCAGCTGCAAAGAACGCGCTGCAGGCAGCGGCCGACGAGAACGAGTTCTTCGCTGAAGTGTGGCAGTCTCAAAAGGACTTTGCTGACATCGCAGTTCCGTTCTGGGCAGGCGCACAGGCGTCGAACGCCGGTTTGGGCCGAGCACACGCAGAAACGCTGAAGTAATTCAGTTCAGGACGGGCCCTTTTTCGGGGGCCCGTTCGTTCTTTTTCTCAAAGCGCCGGGGAGGGCGTTTCGAAAAAAAGAACGTGGATACTAAATCCACGTCTACGGGAGGGACCACCACATGGCAGACGAACCGAATCCAGAAGATCTGGAGATAGCGGACGAGCTTATCGCGGAACGACGCGCCGAGGCCCCTGGTGAAACGCCAGAAGATATGACGCCCTGGCAACGCCCGATCACAGCTGTCATCGATGTCATCAACTATCGCGCCGGTCAGATCATTGCTCTTTTGATGGTGCCGCTGATCATTGTGGTGGTGTACGAGGTCTTCTCGCGGAACACCTTCGCTATACTGCAAAATGCCGGAATGGACGAACTCGCCCGATCTCTTGGGCTTGGGCCAACGCTTTGGGTCTATGACACAAGCCGCATGATTGCAGGCGTGCTGTTCATGGCGGCTGCCGGGTACGGGTTGATGCGCGGCGTTCACATCCGTGCTGACTTTATTTACCGGTTCTGGTCGAACAAGACGCAGGCAACCGTGGATGCCACGCTGTATCTGCTGTTCTTTATGCCTTCGATGATCTTCTTTACTATCGTTGCGTCCGAGTTTTGGTGGCTGGCCTATTCGCGTGGTGAAACCATGCAGATCGATAGCGCATGGGGTCCCTTGTTGTGGCCAGCACGCCTGGCCATGCCTATCGGTGGTTTTCTGTTGATGCTGCAGGGCATTCCCGAGATTTTCCGCGCCTTTCACAAGATGGGTAAGGAGCGCGAACGCTGGTTCGTGCGGGCCTTGCCGTTTTATATCGTCGGACTGGCGTGGCTGATCCTTGCGATCTTCACACCCGACATTGTACCGGGTGGCGATTGGTTCACCGGTATCATGAGCGCCACGCCGAACCTTGATAAGCCGACCATCGGTTTGATCATGCTGGGCGCGATGCTGTTCGTGATCTTCATCGGTTTTCCGATTGCGTTCACGCTGATCTTCCTCGCTTTCGTGTTTGGTATCTGGGGGTCGAACTTCAAACTGACGACGCTTTTGATGACGCTGAACACCAACTCGACCATGCTGAACGATCAGCTGATGGCGGTGCCTCTGTTTGTTCTGATGGGTATCGTGATGGAAGCAGCGGGCCTGATGGAGCGGCTCTTTGCCTCGATCCAGATGATCATGGCCCGCGTGCGGGGCGCGCTTTTTATCGCTGTTCTGATCGTGTCGACCATCTTTGCAGCAGCCACCGGCATCGTGGGCGCGTCTGTGACGCTGCTCGGGATCATGGCGGGAGCCACGATGAGCCGGTCGGGCTATGACGTAAAGCTGGCGGCAGGCACGATCACGGCAGGCGGCACCTTGGGGATCCTGATCCCGCCGTCGATCATGTTGATCGTGATGGGGCCTGTGCTTGAAGTCTCGACGCTTGATCTTTTCCGCGGTGCGTTTGTCCCCGGTGCTCTTCTGGCCACGCTCTATCTGCTCTACACACTGGGTCGTTGCTGGCTCAATCCCAGTTTGGGACCGATCCTGTCTGAGGAAGATCAGCCCGATACGTCGCGGTACTATGGCGCGGAAGTCGCGCTGATCTGCCTTGGCGTGCTTACGATCTGCCGCGTCTTCGGTCTTGGCATCGGTGGTGCTTTTGGCGGGCTGGTGCCGTTCGGTGGCCTGTTCGTTCTGGCGATCACTCTGGCCGTGGCCTATTTCGCTTATCGCAGCCTGAGCATTCTGAAGATCGTGGTGCCCATCGCTGTTCTGTTCCACCTTTATATGATCGTTGCGAACATGGGCGACGGCTTGCCAATCTGGTCGATGGTCTTTGGCGCGTTCATTGTCCTTCTGGCCTATCTGGGGCGGCCAATCTACGGCCCGGACGCAGAGGCGTTCCACTTCTCGGACCTTTGGGATGAGTTCTTTGCAGGGCTTATGCCGCCAACGATCCTGATTTCCTTTGCTTTGGGCTCGATCCTGCTTGGTTTTGCAACGCCTGCCGAGGCCGCTGCCATGGGGGCGTTCGGTGCGATCCTGCTGTCTATCGGGTATCGCAAGTTCACCATCCCAAGCTTCTTTGACAGCCTCGTGAAAGCGCTGGAGATTACGGTTCTGATCATGTTCCTTGTGGCGGCCTCGAACTTCTTTGGTGCGCAGTTCAGCGCCCTGGGAACGCCGGCGATGATGACACAGTTGCTGCTGGGCCTTGAGATGTCGGATTATCTGATCCTGCTTCTGGTGATGGCGCTGATCTTCCTGCTGGGCTGGCCGCTGGAGTGGGTGCCGATTGTTCTGATCGTTGTCCCGATCCTGTTGCCGACGGTAGAGGCGCTTTCAGTGCATGGTCTGGACCGGTATGACCTCATGGTCTGGTTCGGGATCCTGGTGGCGGTGAACCTGCAAACGGCATGGCTCTCTCCGCCGGTCGCGCTCTCGGCTTATTTCCTGAAGGGCGTTGTGCCGAACTGGGATCTGAAAGACATCTACCTAGGTATGATGCAGTTCATGATGGTTCAGCTTGTTGGACTGATCCTGCTCTTCGTCTTCCCGCAGCTTGTTCTATGGCTGCCGAAGGTTATGGGCGGCGGCTAAGGCTCTGTATATAAAGAATAAATCAGGGGGCTGCGGCCCCCTTTTTTACAGGCCCAGTTTGGTTTCAACGCGTTGCCGGGCGAGCGCGCTGTCGCGGTCGTTGATGCCAAGCATGGGGGCGACAAGGCGCATCAGGGCGTCTTCTTCATGGCCGCGACCATCGCTAAGGGCGACCTGCCAAAGCGCTTCCATCACCTGCGTGCGTTCCTCATGGGGGACCGCGTCCTTGATCGCTCGGGTGAAGCGGACGGTGTCGGGGGCTTCCGATTCCAGCACCTCAGCCTCACCACGAAGTTTTGTTGCGTCATCAGCACTTAGCCCATAGCGGGTCATGAATACGTGCTCGATATGAGCGACCTCGTAGTCGTTGTAAATCCCGTCAGCGCGGGCAAGGCGCACCATCAGTGCACCAAGGGCCAGACGGCAATCGGTGTCGTTAAGCGGTTGCGGTTCCGGGGTGATCAGGCGGGAGAGAAGTGCATCAAACATGAGAGGTATATAAAGCCTGCGCGCGCCCAAACAAGTTTGCAATTCGTACAGGCGTACGTTGGGAAATTTTCCCATTTGTACGCTTTGAACATGTCTTGTGAGCGCACCAAACCCGGGTTTTCGCCTGCGGGCCCTCGATTATTTGGAGAGAGCCTCTGTGCCCGTCAGCCAGACGGTCAGCGGCACCGGCAGGACGGCGAGCGCGATCACAGCGAAGGTAAGCCACGGACGATAAAGCCGCGAGAAGCCGGCGATGAAAGCGATACCGCCGCCGCCGCCGATCACCGCGTTGCCGGGGATGTTCAGCAGGGCCGCAATCAGCAGATAGCGCCCGCCGCCGATGATGGGTTTCGCCCAGCCGGGCACGCGCTCCATCAGGACGGCAAGGCGCTCTTCACGCGACATTGGCTCCAGTCGCTCGAAGAGGCTTGAGGCGCGCCTCATCCGCAGATCGGCCAGCGTCGAACGAATCCAGCGGTAAGGGGTGATGCGGCCCAGCGTGAAGGCAAGGGTCAGGCCGAGAACCGTGGCAAGATAGACCATCGGCGCGATATCGGCACCTTTGAGCATCAACAGGCTGATGCCGATCTCGATACCGGGCACAAAGGGGATGGCAATCAGCGTGGCATAGGCAAGCAGGATCACCAGAAGCGTGCCGATCATCAGCGACGCGTTCCCGCTTATCTCGGCCTGCGTGGCGGCCCATTCTGTGGTCTGGAAGACGAGTGTGGCAATGACTGCGATCAGCGCGATGCGGGCGGCGAGGCGTGAAAGCCTGCCCTCAAACAGGGCACTAAAATACTGTCCGATAGTGATGACCCCTTTGGAAGATTTGTATCAGGGGATAAGAGTGCGCGATAGCAACAATTGACTGTTCGCCATAGCGTTTTTGTCTAGCGTTTTTCGCCGTAAAGTTTCCATCGATTGTTTCCCCTTGTATAGAAAAACCAATATTTGCGTCGTTTTGTATACAGAAAAATGCTTTTATTAATTTATTATTAGTAAATTTGGGGAAATATCATGAAGAAGTTGATTTCTGTGCTGGCAATATGCGTTGCTGGCCCAAGCTACGCTGCTGTTCTGAATTTTGATGATCAAGGTCTGACCGGACCATCGCTTTTCGCCGATGCGACGGCTGAAACGATCAATGAAACGTTCGGAAGTATTGATGTTGAATTGACTGGCGGTGCAATTCTTTCAAACACGTCATTTTTGCCGGGGAACACTACTTCGGTCTACGGAACTGCCGATGTACCAGGCATAGTTGAGCTTGATGGCGCGACAAATCCGTTGGTCATCAGCTTTAGTGAATCTATCACTAACTTCTTTCTCGACGTGTTCAATGGTCTTCCAACAGTGGTGACCTACACCGTCGCGGACAACAACGGCAACTTTGCAACTTTTGACCTTGCTTCGAACTTAAACGGTGGATTTGAGACAATCGGATTTGCAGCGACAGGAGACGAGGTCACTGTCACAGCGTCGTCTTCCGCTATGTTCGGTACGGGCTATGACTTCTTTGTTGACAACATCACGTTTAACGAAGACCTGCCGCCTGACCTTGACGGTGGCGGTCCTAACGTTGTGCCTCTTCCTGCTGGCGCACCGCTTATCCTGACCGGATTGGGATTGATGGCATTTTTGCGTCGCCGCAAAAGCTGAGTGTTACGAAAAAAAATGATGAACGGCGTTGCAAAGGCGGCGCCGTTTTTTTGTCGGGGGCGCATTGAAACGGCCGACCAACGGAATTCGAGGGTGGTTCATCGGGACAATCGATCAACGTGCTTTTTTGAACGATCCACTCAGTGTCCCTCACATCCAGCCGCGTCACCGCATTCTGATCGGTAACTTGGTAACACCTGCGTTCAAACGCGGCGGGTGCGCTCGCAACCATTTGACAGACGCCGCGCGACAAAACATGCTGCCACCTGCGCTTTGAGTTGGTGGTGTTTGTGGAGTGTGGTGGTGTTAACGTGGCTTGAAACCCTTTTTGGTCGCACGATCAACGAGTTTATCGGCCCTGTTTTGCCGTCCTCACATCTCTTTGTGCTCTACCTTGGCTCGGCGCTTGTCATCTCTATGGCGACGTATTTCTGGTTTTCGCGCGCCGAGGCGTCTGTCCGTCCCGAAGGCGTCAAAAAGGGCATGTTTGGCTACATTTTCGACCCAAGCATCTGGCTGCACAAGTCAGCGCGACAGGATTATGTCTTCTTTGTCACCAACAGCCTGATCTACTACGGCATCGTGGCCCATTTCCTGATTTCCAGCCATATGGTGTTTGAAGCCATTGGGCGCGGGCTCAATGCCTATTGGGGCGTGCGCGCCGTTCCGCTCTTTGAGCCCTCTGTCGCATCGACCCTTGTTTTCACCTTTGTCTCGGTGTTGGCGATAGATTTCACCATCTTCATCACCCACTATATTCAGCACAAGGTTGCAGCGCTTTGGCATTTTCATGCGGTGCACCATTCAGCCGAGGTGCTGACTGTGATGACAGTGTCGCGCCAGCACCCGGTGGATTTGTTCATTACCGGCACCGTGATGGTCGTCTTGACCCAAACGGTGTTCGCCAGCTTCAGCTATCTGACCTTGGCCGAGCCAAGCCAGTTTGCCGTGATGAACGTCAACACGATCCTGTTTGCGTTCTTCGTCGTGGGGTACAACCTGCGGCATTCGCATATCTGGCTCAGCTATCCGCCGTGGCTGTCGTATATCTTTATCAGCCCGGCACAGCACCAGACCCATCATTCAGTCGACGACAAGCATTTCGATAAGAATTTCGGGTTCATCTTTGCGATCTGGGATTGGATGTTTGGCACGCTTTATGTCCCGCGCGGCTATGAAAAACTGGAATACGGCCTCTCAAGGGAGGAGCCCAACCCCTTTGCGTCGGTGCGCGAGATATATCTCAAGCCGTTTCGTCTGTTCTGGGGAGAGATCAAGAGCATCGCCAAACCCCGGTTGTCAACCCGCACCGCAAAGCCTGATCGCTCTCAGGATGTGACCGAGCGCATCTCAAAACAGGGATGATTTTTATCGCCAGACAGGCATCAAACTGTCTTGACGGGGGGCGGGCGCTTGCATATGTCACCCCTCACGCGCGGTTGTAGCTCAGCTGGTTAGAGTACCGGCCTGTCACGCCGGGGGTCGCGGGTTCGAGCCCCGTCAACCGCGCCACTTTATTCCAGATTTAAAGTCATGATCAGACTGCGAAATCCACTTGGTCAGTAATTCGCCATGACCAACAGAAAAATGGCAAACACCGCAACCACGGTGACAATGGCGCCACCAAGGGCAAAAGCGGCAATCGGCAACCCATAGATCATCGCGGCAACCCCGCCACCCACACCGCCAAGAAGCGCCGCTGCGGCACCGATGGCGAGCATGCGGCCCAAACCATAAGCCACCCCTTTTCCGGCAGACTTGACCAAATCGGCGATGTCGTCAGCCAGTCCCTTGTTTTGAATACTGTGTTTTGGCATGCGGTCTCCTGTCGCCCCATCCGATAAATGGCCATCTTGAAGTGCCGTTCAAGTCTGATGCAGCGCGTTTGGCAAAATCTGTGGGAATAGAGACACGGGCGGTTTTGTCTTGGGAGATTTTGATTTCGCCGCAAACTTCGTTTGCGTCGATCCGCTGGGGCTAGGCCCCAGACCCCAGAGTATTTTTACCAAGAAGAAACCAAAAGAAGGCGCCCAGTTCAGAACGCCTTCTCAAAGAGAAAACTTCTCCTTGGGCGGTCATCGGCGCTCCCGCCTGTACCGCCTCTCACAATTTTCATAGAAGTCTTTCTTCTTGGTTAAAATACTCCTGCCGGAGGCACGAAGCGCGCCCGGAACGGGCGCGCGCCGCGACGCACGCAGTGCGGCGCAATCGTTACCTTGTCACCGCGTCCAACACCCGGGCCCATGAGCGCGCGCCTTTGTGAAAGCTGCGCAGATCGTATTTCTCGTTGGGCGAGTGCAGACCGTCGTCGTCTTGTCCAAAGCCGATCAGCATTGAATCAAGCTCCAGCATCTCTTTGAAAAGCCCGGCGATCGGGATCGACCCGCCGCCGCCGATAAAGGCGGCCTCTTTCGGCCATTCGTCTGACAGGGCCGCGCGTGCTTGCTCGAAGATCGGGCGCTCCGTCGACATGACCGAAGCGGGCCCCGCGCCGTGGTCTTTAAACTCAACTGTGCAATCGGGCGGCAGGGCGTCGCTGACCATTGCGCGAAAGCTCTTGCGGATGGCAAAGGGGTCTTGCGTGCCGACAAGGCGGAAGCTGATCTTTGCGCTGGCCTTTGACGGCAGCACGGTCTTGAACCCATCACCGGTATAGCCCGACCATATTCCGTTGACCTCGCAGGTGGGGCGCGCCCATATCTGCTCAAGCGCGCTGCGTCCGTCTTCGCCGGCAGGCTTTGACAGCCCGACGGAGCCCAGAAACGCATCTGCATCAAAGCCCAGCTTGTCCCACTGTGCCCGGATCTCGTCGGGCAACTCGCTCACGCCATCGTAAAATCCGGGAACGGTCACGCGACCGGTGTTATCATGCAGCGAGGCGATAATGCGGGCCAGCACGCGTGCCGGGTTGATCGCAGCCCCACCGAATGAGCCCGAGTGCAGGTCCTTGTCAGGCCCGGTGACCACCAGTTCTTCGCCCAAAAGGCCGCGCAGCATGGTACAGATCGCGGGTGTTTCGCGGTCGAACATGCCGGTGTCGCAGATCAGCGCCATGTCGGGCGCGCTCAGTTCCTCTTTGTTGGTCGCAAGAAACGGGATCAGCGAGGGCGAACCGCTTTCCTCCTCGCCCTCAAAAAGAAAAGTGATCTTGCAGGGCCACGCGCCATGCACCGCCTTCCATGCGCGACACGCCTCGACAAAGGTCATCAACTGGCCCTTGTCATCGGCAGGGCCACGCCCGCGGATCACCTTGCCATGCTCGGTGTCCTCAATCGCGGGATCAAACGGGTCGCGGTGCCAAAGTTCAATTGGGTCAACCGGTTGCACGTCGTAGTGGCCATAGAAAAGCAGGTGTGGTGCACCTTCACCGACGTGGCCCACCACCATTGGATGACCCTGGGTCGGGCGCGCCTCGGCCTCAACGCCCATGCTGGCCAGATCAGCGACCATCCAGTCGGCAGCCCTTTGACAGTCCTTGGCATATGCCGGATCGGTGGAAATTGACGGGATGCGCACAAAGCTCATCAACCGTTCGAGCGCTGCATCAAGATCATCGTCAATTCTGGTCAAAACGGCTTCTAGGGACATGGGACCTCCTTTTGCGTGAACCAATCGTGAGCGCTCCGCGAAGAGTGCGCGCCGGTCTGGCTTGTGCTTTAATCTCGCGGTATCAAATGGGAAAGTGAAGAGGTGAATAATGCGTTTTGTGGCTTTATCGGCACTGCTTTTGACCGCGTTTCCAGCCGCGGCTCAGGTGCTGGATGAAAAAGCGGCCAAGGCGGCGCTGTTCCCGGTCCGCGGGCATGTGGTGCAGGTGTCCTCCAAACTGTCTGAGCGTGATCAGCAAACGGTGCGCGCGCTGGTGCCGCTGATGGCCGAGCAGTTGCGCCAACCGGTGCGCTATTACGCGGCGATTGCTTATTCACCAAAGGACGGCCTGGCGCACGACTCTATTCAGGCCGCGATGAACTATCATTCGATCGAAGCGGCCTCTGACGCAGCGGTTACGGCGTGCAATGGCGCGCGCTCAAAAGGCGCGCCGCCTTGCCAGCTGGCTGCGCGTATGGTGCCAAAGCGCTATCAGCCGCGCGCCTTGACGCTGTCGATTGACGCAACGGCTGCCTTTGACAAGGCCTATCGCAAGGCTAAATCTCCCAAGGCTTTCGCAATCTCGAATGCCACGGGAAGCTGGGGAATGGGAAGCTCGGATGCGGCAGCGGTGGCGGCATGTGAAAAAACGGGAAAACCGAAGGATTGCAGGATTGTGATAAGGGATTGATCCGCGTCAATTTGTAATCTCGGTAAACTTGAGATGTTGGACTAGTAGCTGTATTTAGAAGTCCTCTAAGGAGAGAAACTTTGGATTATTCATTGGCAGTTGAGACCGCCCTGCAGCGCCTTCACGACGAAGGCAGGTACCGTACGTTTATCGACATCGTGCGCACGCAAGGGCAGTTCCCGCACGCAATGTGGCGGCGGCCCGATGGACCTGAAACGCCTGTGACGGTGTGGTGTGGCAACGACTATCTTGGGATGGGACAACACCCGGACGTGCTGGCCGCGATGCACGAAGCACTTGATGCCACCGG
The DNA here is from genome assembly GCA_013003245.1 of Silicimonas sp. Lineage (GTDB taxonomy): Bacteria > Pseudomonadota > Alphaproteobacteria > Rhodobacterales > Rhodobacteraceae > JABDJX01. Next base: position 18,198 of record JABDJX010000269.1, read on the forward strand.
CGCAGGCTCGGGGGGCACGCGCAATATCTCCGGCACAACAGCCTATCACAAAGCACTGGAAGCCGAACTTGCCGACTTGCACGGCAAGCAATCCGCTCTGCTGTTCACCTCGGCCTATATTGCCAATGACGCAACGCTGTCGACGCTGCCAAAGCTTTTCCCGGGTCTGATCATTTACTCCGACGAGTTGAATCACGCCTCGATGATCGAAGGCATTCGCCGCAACGGCGGGGCAAAGCGCGTGTTCCGGCACAATGATGTCGCGCACTTGCGCGAGCTTCTGGCCGCTGATGATCCTGCCGCACCAAAGCTGATCGCCTTTGAGTCGATCTACTCGATGGATGGTGATTTTGGTCCTATGGCCGAGATTTGTGATCTGGCGGAAGAATTCAACGCTCTGACCTATCTGGACGAGGTGCACGCAGTTGGCATGTACGGACCACGCGGCGGCGGTGTGGCTGAACGCGACGGGCTGATGGATCGCATCGACATCATCAATGGCACTTTGGCAAAGGCCTATGGCGTAATGGGTGGATACATCGCCGCAAGCGCGAAAATGTGTGATGCCATAAGGTCTTATGCGCCGGGCTTCATCTTTACGACCTCGCTTCCCCCAGCAGTAGCAGCGGGGGCCACCGCGTCAGTACGCGCGCTCAAAGTAGACCAGACGCGCCGCGATCAGCACCAGACGCAGGCGAAAATCCTGAAAACGCGTCTCAAAGGGCTTGGCCTGCCGCTGATCGATCATGGCAGCCACATTGTGCCGGTGATCGTGGGTGATCCAGTGCACACAAAGAAGCTTAGCGATATGCTGCTTGAGGACCACGGCATCTACGTACAGCCGATCAATTTCCCCACTGTGCCACGCGGTACAGAGCGGTTGCGGTTCACACCGTCTCCGGTGCATGGGCCCCGGGAAATGGACGCACTTGTTAAGGCAATGGACGTACTTTGGTCCCATTGTGCACTAAATCGCGCCGAGCTTTCTGCTTAAACTCCCACAGTGACCATTACCTAAGCCTGTGTTAACACTTAAGTGATTAAGCTCGGGGCGATTCTGCTGCCCTGATCTGGGAGCCGATATGAGTGACAAGGGGCAGGATATATGAGCGGGCGTAGTGAAACGCCAGATCATGATTCTGAAACGTCTGACCTGCGTGGTTTTGACGACTTTGATCTGTGCCTTGGCGATATTATGCGGGGCGAGCGTGCCACGCTGGGCAAATCGCTTTTGGATGTTCAGCGCGAGCTGAAGATCAAGGCGACGTATATCTCCGCCATCGAAAATACCGATCCATCCGCGTTTGACACGCCCGGCTTTGTCGCGGGCTACGTTCGCTCTTATGCGCGCTATCTGGGTCTCGATCCAGAATGGGCGTTCAAAACCTTCTGCGAAGAGGGCAATTTTGTTGTTGCCCACGGCATGTCTCAGTCTTCGAGCGTGCGCAATCCAAGCAAAACACAACCGTCGCAAACTGGGTCGAAAACGCCTGCGCATATGCGCGACATGTTCACCGATCCGTCGGTCAGCTATCTGCCAAAGGGCGAGGCGGCGCTTTCGGGCATCGAGCCGCGCGCTGTAGGCTCAATCCTCGTGCTTTTCGCACTTTTGGGCGGTATCGGCTATGGCGGCTGGGCGGTGTTGCAGGAAGTGCAGAAAGTCCGCCTGACACCCGTTGATCAAACACCCGAGGTGATGGTTGAGCTTGATCCTTTGACTTCTGCCACCCAATCCACCAACGATATCGCAGGCCTTGAGGCACCAGGCACGGACCGCTTTGACCGGCTTTACCGCCCCGAGGCGTTGGATGTGCCGGTGCTGACCGCGCGCGATGGCCCCATTTCGGCCATTGATCCTAACTCGGTCGGTTCGCTTGTCTCACGGCAGGATGAAAGCTTTATCGCGGCAGGCTCCCCGATCCCGAAAGATCCGTTTGCCACTGTGCCAAACGCCGCCGAGGCGGCGGGCCTGAACCCAGCAGCACTTTTGCCACCGCCGGTTCAGGTCGTTGAAGAAGCAGCACCCACGGTGACCCTGCTCGCCGTGCGCCCATCTTGGGTGCGTGTGCAGGGCGCGGATGGCACGGTGATTTTCGAAAAGATCCTTGATGCCGGTGAGCAGTTCGAGGTGCCTTTGACCAAAGAACCACCGGTCTTGCGTGCCGGCAACGCAGGCTCGCTTTACTTTGCCGTCGCAGGCGAAACCTATGGCCCCGCAGGCGGAGGGCCCGAGGTGATTAAGGGTGTTGCATTGTCTCCCGATGCTGTGACCGAGCGGTACGAGGTGGCCAATGCCGAGGCTGATAATGACCTTGCTCGTTTTGTCGCAGTGGCCCAAGCTGGCACCGAGAACAATTAACCGCCATATCTGTCGCATGACCCGTCTTGTCCCAAGGCTTTTCTGATGTCGATCAATCACATTCGCCCCTGGCGCAATATCTATCGCCGCAAATCCCGCCAGATCATGGTGGGATCGGTGCCCGTCGGGGGGGATGCGCCGATCACTGTGCAGACCATGACCAACACGCTGACACCGGATGTAAAAGCCACCGTGGCGCAGGTGCAGGCGGCGGCTGACGCAGGCGCTGACATCGTGCGGATTTCGGTGCCGGACGCAGACAGTTCGGCCGCGCTGAAAGCGATCGTGGCGCAAAGCCCGGTGCCGATCGTGGCCGACATCCATTTCCATTACAAACGCGGGATCGAGGCGGCAGAGGCGGGCGCTGCCTGCCTGCGGATCAATCCGGGCAACATCGGTGACGAGAGCCGTGTGCGCGAGGTGATCAAGGCCGCGCGCGACAACAATTGCTCGATCCGCATCGGCGTGAATGCTGGATCGCTGGAAAAGCACCTGCTTGATAAATACGGCGAGCCGTGCCCGGATGCGATGGTGGAGTCGGGTCTGGATCACATCAAGATCCTGCAAGACAATGATTTTCATGAATTCAAGATCAGCTGCAAGGCCTCTGACGTCTTCATGGCTGCCGCAGCCTACCAGCAACTGGCCGAGGCCACTGACGCGCCGATCCACCTTGGCATCACCGAGGCGGGAGGTCTGACCAGCGGCACGATCAAATCCGCCATCGGGCTGGGCAATCTGCTTTGGATGGGTATTGGCGATACGATCCGCGTCTCGCTCTCTGCTGATCCGGTGGAAGAGGTGAAGGTCGGCTATGAGATCCTCAAGTCCCTTGGACTGCGGCACCGCGGTGTGAACATCATCTCGTGCCCCAGTTGTGCGCGGCAAGGTTTTGACGTGATCAAAACGGTAGAAGCTCTGGAGCAACGGCTGGAGCACATCAAGACGCCGATGAGCCTGTCGATCATCGGCTGTGTGGTGAACGGACCGGGCGAGGCGTTGATGACCGATGTCGGCTTTACCGGCGGCGGGGCGGGATCGGGCATGGTCTATCTGGCGGGCAAGCAGAGCCACAAGCTGTCAAACGATGAAATGATCGATCACATCGTTGAGCAGGTCGAGGCAAAGGCCGCCGAGATTGACGCAACGACGGCTGAGGCGGCCGAGTAGCGTTTAAACATTTATTTGCGCCGACTGCGTCGTCGCTGCAAGGGGGGGGGGGGGGGGGG
>JABDJX010000283.1 GCA_013003245.1 Silicimonas sp.
TCGCTTACGCAGCCCCTTCGCGGGGCTGTTCTGCTATGCAGCGGTCCAAACAGCACCAAGGCCGCCGCTGCGCAACGATTCACCCGCCGCTCGCAAAAAAGCGGCCCGCTGCACATGCACGCGAACCGCTTTACCGATGCGTGCGACGAGGAGATTAGTCGCTTTCGGCTGCGGTCGTTGGATTTACGAGGGACTGAACCGCTATGCCTCGCGCGGCTGGCCAACCGCGAGCTGTGGCGAAGCCAACTCCTAACGCCACAGATATGGTGAACGACGCTGACCCGGAGGGTGCAGCTTGCATCCGGCACACATCCTGACTTTGACCACATCGTCAGACCAGAATGGTGCCGAACATCTCATGCAGACGCGCCAGCCGACCATGCGGACAACGCGCGGCGGGTTGTGGTCAAGATCAAGGACCGGTTTGGGCAATGGTGCATGCCAAAGACAGCTATGAGTCTTTTAGTGTCGGGCACGAAGCGCCCAGCCTCATCCCGCCCATTCGAAATTTCAGCAACTGACCAATGAGATCTACCAAGTTTCATTTAGTGAGGGCTACAGCGCCACACAAAGATACAGAATAAAACATAAAAGCAATAAGTTGCGGTATTTAGGAATGTAGCCATGCATTGCGGCTAGGCGGATGCTTGACCGCCGGTTTTTTGCGCTTTTTCACTTGGAACGCGCCGAAGAAAAAGCTGAGCCAACTAATTCTAAAAACATGAGCGGTGATAGGCAGGCAGCGCTTTTTTCGGCGTGTACGCAAAAAAGACTTGCGCTTTTGCCACATGATGGATCGCGAGCTAAAGCATCGCTTAGCGTTAACTCCAGTTCGCCCGAATATTGCAGAACGTTTATCCAGCGGCAGTTGGTTTTGACACTTAACGCGAAATAGGTTCTGTTTACGCAATCGTTTGCGGAGAATCGATGGGTAGACCCGATTTTGTGATTGCCGGTGCGGGGCACAACAGTCTCATCACCGCCTGCTATCTTGCAGCGGCCGGGTATTCTTGCCGTATTCTTGACGCGCGGCCGATCCCCGGTGGAGGGTGCGCAAGCGAGGAACTTCTCGGGCCCGGCTATGCGATTGACACCTGCTCGACAGGGCACACTCTGATTCAGCAAAACCCGCTCATTCGAATGGACGAATTGGGATTGGTCGCCAGGCACGGGCTTTCTTATGTCGATCCCGACCCGGTTGCGCATGTTGCCTTTCCCGACGGTGAGCAGCTGACGATGCCGCTTGACCGGGACGGGACGGTCGCTGAAATCGCGCGGTTTTCAGAGGAGGACGCCAAAAGCTACATCCGGCTTCTGAACGAGTTCGACGAGCTGAGACCGCTGCTGGGTAAGGCGCGTGCCGGGCCGATTGGTCATGTGCCATCGCTGAAAGCCATTCTTGCCGACCATCCCCGTGGCGGTGTCTGGTCGCGGCGCATGGCGCTGAGCGCGTACGACATCATTAAACGTGAATTCAAAGAGCCGCATGTGCGTGCATTCATGGGATGGATGGCGTTTCAGACAGCGGTGCCCATTGATCGGGCAGGCACCGGGCTTTTGGCCTATCAGATTGTGGCACCCCGGCAGGCACGAAGCTGGTCTATCCCGAAGGGCGGCTCCGGCCAACTGACCGATGCCCTTGTCGGCTTTTTGCGCGACAAGGGGGCCGAGATCCTCTGCGAGCGCATGGTAAAGCGGCTGATCCTTGACGATGGGCGTTGCGTCGGCGTTATGACGGCGGATGGCGAGGCTCATCTGGCGACGCGCGGTGTCGTCTCGACGATTCACGTCAAGCATCTGATCGACATGGCGGATGACGACGTCTGGCCCGAAGATTTCCGTTTTGGTGTTGAGACTTACAACGTCGGCGTGCCTTTCTTCGCCAGCTACCTTGCGACGACCCGGCCACCTGTTTTCGAGACGCCAAGAGGTGAGGTGACCGCCGTTTCGGCGGGATATGCGGGGTGGTTGGAAGACCTGGTTCAGTCCGGGCGCGACATCTATGATGGCCGGCTGTCGAAAGACGTGAACTGGCTACTTGTCGCGACGCCAACGCTGGCCGATCCGGGCAGGGCGCCCGAGGGACACCATACGGTGAAGTTCCTGACCCACACCATTTATGACCTGCCGCAAGAGGGGCCGGGTGGGTGGAAGACGCGAAAAGAGGTGTTCACCGACCGGCTGATCGAGACCATCCGCCGGTTCTGTCCATCCTTCACCGACGATGTGATCCTCGCACGCCTTACCAAATCGCCCGTGGATATCGAGGCGGCAAACCCGCATATGATCCAAGGCGCTCCGCACGGCGGTGATAGGTCCATCGCGTTCTCAGGCGAGCAGCGCCCCGCTCCCGGGTGGGCCGCTCACCAGATGCCGATCAAGGGGCTTTGGCAGACCGGTGGCACAACCCATCCGGGCGGTTCAATCACCGGGATACCGGGGCGCAACGCGGCGATGGTGGTGCTGAAGGATATCGGGCGCGATCCGTCCGAGGTGATGAAAATCTGAGGGAGGACGACATGGCACATTTCACATCCCCTGAGTGGGAAAAGACGCGTCAAAGGCTGGATCACGGACAAACCTTCGCACGCATGCGCGAAACGCCATACTATCGCGATGCCGTCTATGCCCAGTTTAGTCGGGCAGAGTACGAAAGGCGCTTTGCCGCGTTGCGCGAGAAGATGGACGAGCATGACCTTGATGTCGTGATCTGTCCCGGTGGCCCCAGTCACTGGAGCTTTGGCGGGGGCATGCTTTGGCTGTCGGGCCATTGGGAGTGGCATTGCGCTGCGGTCTATGTCGTGTTCCCCAGGGAAGGTGAACCAACGCTGATCTACGGCATGGGAGGGACGCACATCGAAGCGGTGCGCCGCGAGGTGTCGGTCGCGATCTCGGACGTGCGGTCAAGCCGCAACGGACAGTTTGCCGAGGTTATGGCCGAGCGCATTGAAGAGGCTGGCGCAACGAAGGGCAAGATCGGGCTTCTTGAGGTCGATCCGCGTCATGGTGACTACATGCCCGCCAACCAGTATATACGGCTGAATGAGCTTTTGCCCGACGCCGACATCGTCTTTACCAAAGGTTTGATGCATGAACTCCTCGTCGTGAAGAGCGAAGAGGAACTGGACTGTGTGCGGCATGCCGGACGCCTTTGTACCAACGCCATGACAGCAATTGCCGAACGAGCGAAACCGGGCGCGACAGAGCAGGACCTGCGTGCTGCTGCAGGGGCTGCGATCCTGGAGGGGGGCGGCGATATCGACTTTCTTATCATCGGTTCAACTTCAATGAGCGATCCGGCGATGGTTTTTGGCAATCCGCGCCCGTCTCTGAGAGAATTGAGTGAGGGCGACATGATCATCATGGAGCTTGCCGCTGGTTACCGCGGCTACTCGGCCCAGATTGGCCAGCCGATCTGTCTGGGCACGCCGCCCGATGCTATCCAGCATTTCTGGGACGACATCGCCAAGCCCGGTTACGAGCGTGTAACGGCAGCCATCGCTCCGGGCAGGCCGGTCTCTGACATGGTCGATGCCGCCAAGTTTTTCCGCGACAACGGGTGTCAGTCGCGACCTATCGTGACCCACGGGATTGATTTTGTCTCGGATGGGCCACACGCTTTCATTGAGGGAGCCAAAACGCATGATTACGATGCCGTGCTGAAGCCTGGCATGGTGCTGATGCCAGAGCCGAACCCGATCACGGCGGACGGACGACTTGGTATGTTCGTCGGTCACACGTTCATCGTCACCGAAGATGGCCGTGAATGTGTCGATGAATGGCCGCTTGAACTGACCACGGTTTGATGATGGCGCTTTAGCCTGAGGGCCGGGACAGTAGCCGCATGACTTCGGCCGCCGCGACCTGAACCTCGCGTCTGGCGGCGGCTTCGGCCCGGTCACCGTCGCCGGCTCTCACAGCGTTCACCACATCGCGCAGGTTTGTAACACTTTGTCTTGATCGGTCACGTGATCGGGACGGGTGAGAAATACCCATAGCGCGCCAACGCCAGATTTGCGCAAGGACTGTCGCCAGCATTTTTGAAAGCGCTTGGCTGTCTGCGCCTGCATGAATCGCATCGTAGAACGCGTTCTTGGCTTCAAGTATTCGCTGCGTGTCGGCGCCTTGATAGGCTCGCTCAACCTTGTCAAATGCGTCTTCGAGTGAGGCGATGCCACTTGGCGTCGGGCGTTCTGCAAAAAGCCTTGCGCCTAGGCCTTCAAGTGCTTCGCGTATGCGGTAAAGCTCTGTTGCCTCTTCCATCGTCAGTGAGCGCACGATGGGTCCCTTGTTTGGCACAAGGGTGATCAAACCTTCGGATTCCAGTTGGCGCAGGCTTTCGCGCAAAACGGTCCGCGAGACACCCAAAAGTTCGGTCAGTTCGCGCTCGGTCAAGCGGCGACCGGGCTCAAAGCGGCCTTCGATTATTTCTGTCCGGATTGTCCCGGTCACCTGTTCTCGCACCGGGGCTGCGGCACGTTTGACAATCAAATTTGCAGTCATGGGCCTCCTTTACCTCAGTTGGCCGGAAAATCCATACTTGACTCAGATTGTATGACGATCATACAAAAATGCAAAGAGAGCTTTTTTGGGAGGCGGCAATGGCTGACAAAGTCAAAGTGGGCATCGTTGGATTGGGACGTTGGGCACGGGTTTTGACACGCGGCTCAAGACAATCGGATCAGATCGAAATCGTGAAAGGCTATAGCCGCAGTGCTGAGAAACGGTCTGCGTTTCAGAGCGAATACGGTGTTCCTTCGGTCGAAAGTCTTGATGAGCTTTTGGCGGATCCCGAAATTCAGGGCGTTATCCTGACTGTTCCGAACGAGCAGCACTTGCCGGTCGCCGAAGCGGTGGCGAAGGCAGGCAAGCACATCTATACCGAAAAGCCGATTGCCAACACGCTTGAAAACGGCATCCGGCTTGAGGCGCTTCAGGATAAATTCGGCGTTCGGGCGATGGTCGGTCATTCGGCGCGGCTTTTGCGCGGTGCGCGCATGATGAAAGACGCGATCGACTCGGGCGAGCTTGGAACATTGTCATTCATGGAGTCGAATTTTTCCAACGAACGTGCTCTGGAACTGACGCCGGATACATGGCGATGGTATCGAGACAAGGCGCCGGGTGGGCCGCTTTCGCAACTTGCCACGCACCTTTTCGACAGCCTTTACATGCTGGGCGGCGAGGTGGAAGAAGTTACATCAGTGGCCTCTAAGCTTTCGCCGGTAGGGGCAGAAGTAGACGACCAGTCAATGACCATCCTGCGCTTTAAGTCAGGCGCGCTTGGCTATGTCGGGTCTTGCTGGACCGCTCCGGGTATCTACTTTATTCGCGTGTATGGCCAGAAAGGCCTTATGCACTTCGAGCTTGATTTTGGAAGCTGGGACGACCCCGACAAGGTGCATGAGACTTCGACTCTCTATATCCAGCGCGGCAAGGACGGATACGGCAAGCGCGAAGACCTTGATATGGGTCAGTCCAACATGTTCACCGACGAATTGGATATGTTCGCCGAGATGTGTCGCTCGGGTGAAGCCGTAGAGCTTGAGGCAGCGAACGGGATCGTGGCACTTGGGATCGTCAACGCTGCCCTTGCCTCGATTGATCGAAATGGTCAGGCGGTGACGCTGACAGAGGTCGTCGATGGCGCGCGCCAACGCGTCGCCGCTGAAGACCAGAGTGCGGCCTGAAGACGATGTCGCGGTATTGGATCGAACTCACACAGCCCGAGATCAAGGCGCAGTTTGAGCGCAACCCGCTCGTCATCCTGCCCTGCGGCAGCGTGGAGCAGCACGGCGCGCACCTGCCGACGGGGACTGATATCTTTGCGGCCAATAGCGTTTCTCACGCAGTGGCCGAGCGGATGGACGGTGTCGTCTTGCCGGGTGGTCCTCTCGGTGTGACGCCGATGCACATGCCTTATGAGGCGACGATTTCGCTATCTCCCGAGACCTATCAGCAAGTGCTGATCGAGACGTGCCTGTCCACGGCGATCCACGGTGCCAAGCGCCTTTTGATCGTGAATTGGCACGAGGGCAACTCTGCCTCGCTGGGGTTGGCAGCGGAAAAGCTGCACCGCACACACGGCATGAGCGTTGTCATTGCGCAGGCGTGCTATGTCGCCGAGGACCTTTGGGGCGAGGAGTGCGGTGGACTGACCCATGCCGGCGAGATCGAGGCGCTGGCGATTATGCCGGATCACGAAAGCCTTGTGCATCTGGAACGCGTCGAGGGATCGTCGGAAAAGCGACAAGGCGCACACATGGACAAGTTGCGCCGCACCCGCAGTTTCGTGCCGATCCTGACAGACATAAGGTCGATCGCGCCGACCGGTTGGTATGGTGACCCAAAGCCCGCAACCGCAGAGCGAGGGCGGCAGATGATCGACGATATCGCCTCCGCAATTGCAAACGAAGCCGGTGAAATCTTTGATCATCTTGACCAGATACAAGGTCAGCCGGATCGCGGTGTGGCGGCGGAATAGGGATGGCTGTTCGCGTTGCACTAAGCGAGGCTGCGGACCTTGACCTTCCAGGGCGCCGCTCCCGCGAGCTTGTCTCGGGTGCCAGCGGAGCAAACAGCACTCTTCGACTGGTTGAAATTGCGGTGCCTGAACCCGAAGCGACCCCGCGACCCCCGCATTATCACCCGGACAGCGAGGAATGCATCCATGTTCTTTCTGGCAAGGGCGTGACCCGCGTCGACGATCAAGACTTTCAGATGAACCCCGGCGACACGATCCGTATCGCTCCGGGTGAACGTCATGTTACGCGCAACACGGGCAGCAAGCCGCTTGTTATGCTCTGTTTCTTTCCAGCGCCCAGCTTCGAGATGTTGATGGACGATGCCGATGGCTGAGGTCGTTTGCCTTAGACCAGAGGCCGATTTTCTTTCGGCAGGCGTCACGCCGCCCGAAGATCTGACAATTGTTTATCGTGCCCCGGACTCTGATGATCTCTCAGAACTGTTGAAGGAAGCGCGCGCGCTTGTGATCCCTGCCGTTGGACCGCCGCTGGCGGGTGCTCTATTCCGTGGCACGTCGCTGGAGTTGGTGCAGGTGACTGGTGCGGGCCTTGACCGGGTGGATCGCGCGGTGCTGGAGGAGGAGGGCATCGTGCTGGCCAATGTCGCGGGTGGCTCGAATGCGGCGTTGGCCGAGTATGTCGTGTCTAATGCTTTGACGCTCCTGCGTGGCTTTGGCGCGTCTGAAACCATCAGAGCTGGTGGCTATGCTGCACAAAGAAAAGCACTGGTTGCGGCAAACCGGCGCGGGCTTGGCGGTTTGCTTGTGGGGCTTGTCGGTTTGGGCACGATTGGACAGGCAGTGGCTGATCGCTGCCGCATGATGGGGGCCGATATCGCCTATTTCGATCCCGCCCCGCCCGAAGGCGCCGAAGGTCGGCGCATGGAGCTGGACGACCTTTTGCGTGAGTGCGACGTGGTCTCATTGCATCTGCCGCTATTGGACGCGACCCGCGGGCTGATAAACGCCGCAAGGCTTGGCTTGATGAAACGGGATGCGGTACTGATCAACGCGGCCCGGGGCGGGATCGTTGACGAAGCCGCACTTGCACGCGCGCTTGAGGCAGGCGCGATCCTGGGGGCCGCTGTGGACGTCTTCTCGACCGAGCCGCCCGAGCCAGACAACCCTCTGCTAACGATCAGTAGCGAAGGCGCAACTCGTCTGATTCTGACGCCTCATATCGCCGGGGTTAGCTTGCAGGCCTCGCGCAAACTTTTCTCGGAAGCGTGGGAAAACGTGACCGATGTGCTGCGAAACAAGGCGAAGCCGCGTCATCTGGTAACCTGAGGGCAATATCTGGAGAAGGCGAGGAAGATTGAAAAAATGTTACGCAAACGATTGCATTTGAGTTACCTTGGGATTCGGGAAGCCTTGGGTAGGGAGGTTCGATGGATTTAGCCACTGGTCAGGAGCGGTCGGAAAAAACCGCGATGAAGGAACCTGTCATCGTCGCCAAGGGCCTCACGGTTGGCTACAAGCTGCACCGGGAGCGAAAGCTTCTGACCGCTCTGCGCGACATTACCTTGACCGTCAATCGCGGCGAATTCGTTTGCCTTCTTGGTCCGTCAGGCTGCGGCAAGACAACTTTCATCAACGCCATCTCGGGCATTGTGCTTCCCTGGGAAGGTACCATGGAGGTCAATGGCGCGCCGGTGACAGGGCCGGGGCCAGATCGTGCGATGGTTTTTCAAGACTATGCCTTGATGCCCTGGCGCACAGTCGAGGCAAACATACGCATGCCCTTTCAGTTTCAGAAAATGGGTCTTTCAGACGAGGAGATCGACGCGCGGATAGCGCGGTATCTGGAGCTTGTGGACTTGCGTGGGTTTGAAAAGTCATATCCCTACGAGTTGTCGGGCGGCATGAAGCAACGCGTGGGCATCGCACGTGCGCTTGCAACCGAGCCCACGATCCTACTGGCGGACGAGCCCTTTGCCGCCATCGACGCCATGACGCGCGAAGCGATGCAAAGCGAGCTTGAGCGCATCGTCATGGAGACGCGGCAGACGGTCGTATTCATTACCCATTCCATAGACGAGGCAATCACACTTGGTGACCGGATCGCGGTGATCTCACGACGTCCGGGGCGCATCAAAGAGGTGCTGGATGTGAACCTGCCGCGCCCGCGCTTCGACCACGATGTGAAATCATTGCCTGAATATGCCGATATCCGCGAACGCATCTGGGACCTCGTCAAAGACGAAGCCCTGTCGGGAGCCCACGGAGACTGACCATGACCAAGACCGACAATACTCAAACATCCTTCGAAGACTCTGATCGCCTTCGGACGGTCCGTTTGACGCCGGGTGAGCTTTGGTTGCAATACGGTCCTTGGGTTACAACGATACTGAACCTGACGGTATTCTTTATCTTATGGGAACTCTTTGCACGGTCCGGCTATATTAACCGGGTCTTCTTTCCGACGGCGTCAGGTATGTTTACCACGCTTTTCGAAGGACTTACACGGTCTGCACCGCCGGACGCGATCATCTCGGGCCAGATCATCGATCACCTGCTTTATACTGTGCGGACGGTGACGATCGGAATAGTATTGGCCTGTATTATCGGTATTCCCTCGGGTCTCCTGATGGGAGGCAACCGGTACATCGAGCGTATCCTGAGCCCCTATGTTTGGGCAATGGCCTCGCTGCCGCGGATCGCACTTGTGCCGCTTTTCATCCTGTTCATGGGTTTCACGCTGAAGATGCAGATTACGATCGTGACGCTTTCCGCGCTATTTCCCATTGTTATCAACGCCTGGGCGGGGGTTAAGACCACTGAAAAGTCACTGATCGCCGCGGCGAAGGTTTTTGGCGCAAGCCGACTACAAATCTATATTCACGTTGTCCTGCCATACACGCTTCCCTTCATCGTCGCTGGTGTTCAGCAAGGGATCGGGCGGGGCCTTGTTGCTGTTATCATTGCCGAGATTTTCGGTGGCTCGAATGGGCTTGGTTTTCTCATTACGCGCGCCGCCGACACATTTAATTCTGAATTGATGTACGCCGTGCTTCTGCTGCTCGTCGTCATCTCGCTGTCTCTCATCAAGATCACCCGGATGCTTGAGGCGTATATCGCGCCTTGGCGTCAACAGGTGATGATGTGAGGCGAACGTCGAAAACGAGGACTTAATAGGGAGGAGCTAAAATGACGAAATATGAAAAGAACGGACCGGTGCGGCTGGCAAGGCGTGATGTGCTCATGCGCGGAGGCGCCGGCGTTCTGGGAACCATGATAGCTGCATCGACGGTGAACATGGCAGGAGCCCAGACGCCAAGTGCGGATAAGGTGATGGCCAATCTCAAGTCGCTGAACATGGGCGATTTCAACCCCAATTATGCGAACCAGTGGCCGTTCCGATTGGCACAATCTCTGGGATTTCTCGAAGATGGCGGGATTGAAAATCTTGAGATCACACTGACCGACGAATATGTGCCGGGTCTTGTTGGTGGCAGCCTTGATATGGCGCATGGCGATACCAGCGAGTTTCTGGCCGCAGGACACGCCAGTGGTCTGCCAATCACCATCATCTCGATGCACCGCGATAAGGAGTGGTGGATCATGGGTGTGGGAGAAGGCATCGAGACGCCCGAAGACCTCAAAGGCAGCACCATCACTGGCGGTAGCCTTGCAGGTCGCAACACCTGGATCATGCGGCAGGTGCTGACCAAGATGGGCCTTGACCCGAACTCAGACGTGTCCTTTGTACCGTCTTCCGGTGGATCGGACTCGCGTTTGGGCGCGGTGATCAACGGCTCTGTTGACGGGGCAAGCCTTTTCCCACGCCACAGGGCCCCGCTTGAGGAATCGGGTGGCAAGTTCATCTTCGAAGAGCTGGTCGATGCGCCACAGGAAGGCTTTGCGGTCATGGGTGACTGGCTTGAGCAAAACGCCGATACCGCACAAGCTTGGCTGGTTGCTGATCTCAAGGCGCGGCAATGGCTTATGAATCCGGAAAACAAAGAGCGCGCATATCAGATCATGATCGATCTGGGCTATGAGATTCCGGACTCGTTCCGTGCCCTCTACGACGTCGAACTTGCGCAGCTTTCGCGCGACGGCGGGTTCGAAGACGCAGCCGCCATGCAGGAGTTTGTCGAAGCACTGGCCATCACAGGCTCGCTGCCAGAAGGGTTGGACTGGAAGCCATATTTTGACTTCACCTATCTTTGGGCTGCGCAAGAAGCAGTTGGTATGCCAAAGCGGCCAGCCGCTCTTTAGAGCCATGCAGGGCGGCCCCTTTTGAAAGGCCGCCTTGCACCTTCAAGGTGAAGCCAGGAGTAGCTTGCTAAATGGGTCAATTGATCGATGGTGTCTGGCACGACACAGAAACGAAAGAGGTCAAGAAAGACGGCCAATTTGTCAGAAATGCATCCGCGTTCCGCAACTGGGTAACACCCAGTGGAACGCCCGGCCCAAGTGGAAGCGGGGGGTTCAAAGCGGAAGCTGGGCGCTACCACCTTTATGTGTCCTATGCCTGCCCTTGGGCGCATCGCGCGATGATCTATCTCAGCGTTCTGGGTTTAAAGCATGTAATCGACGTCTCAGTGGTGCATCCTGTGAATCTTGAGAACGGTTGGGAGTTTGCAGACTATCCCGGCGCAACGGCAGACCGGATTGGCGATGCCCGCTACCTTTACGAGGTCTATGTACGCTCTGATCCGACCTATACCGGCAAAGTCACGGTGCCCATTCTTTGGGATAAAGAAACTGGAACAATCGTCAACAACGAGTCCAGCGAAGTGATGCGCATGCTGGGTGGCGAGGCATTTCAACCACTTGCGCAAAGCTGGGCTGATTTCTACCCCCCTGAACACCAAGGCGAGATCGACAAGCTTAACGACCTCATCTATGGCGCCATCAACAACGGCGTCTATCGCACCGGATTCTCCCAATCTCAGGAGGCTTATGAGACTGGCGTGACTGCCATGTTTGAGGCCTTCGATTGGTTAGACGAACGACTTGGCCAGAGCCGTTTTCTTTGTGGTGACCGTCCTGTTGAGTCAGACTGGCGGTTATTCACGTCCATGATCCGGTTCGAGCCGGTGTATTATTTTCACTTCAAATGTAACGTGAGGCAGCTTACCGACTATCCAAACCTTCGTCGACACACGCGAGACGTTCTGAACCAGCCTGGAGTTCGCGAGACTGTGCATGCCGACCATATTGTAGACCACTACTATCTGGCACACAGGCGCATCAATCCGTATGGCATCATCCCTGCGGGGGCTGCGGTAGACTATGACGGGCCGAACTGGAGCGCGCCCCACATCGAGGAGAAAAAGGCGTGCTGACACTTTATCACTATGACCGGTCGACTGCCGCACAGCGCGTGCGCCTGCTGATCGAGGAAAAGGGCCTTGAATGGAAAAGCGTGATCGTCGACACCGCCCGCGGTGATGTCGATCAGTTGCCCGAGAATTATCACCAGATGAACCCCAAGGGCTTGGTGCCTGTTGTTGAAAACAAGGGCAGGGGCATCGCGGAATCGACCATCATTCTTGAATACCTGGAAGACGCCTTTCCTGACACGTCGTTCAGACCGACAACGGCAGAGGATCGCGCCGAAATGCGCCTTTGGAATCACCGGATTGGTGACGGAGTACATGTGGCAAGCCGGACAATTGGCGTCTGCATTGCAAACCGCTTTATTTACCTCGAGCAGGGCAAGGAGAAGATCGAGAAATACCATGCTCATATGAGAGACACGGTGCGGCGCGACAACGATCAGGTGAATATTGAAATGGGGCTTCAGTCGCCGCTTTTGCCTGACGCGCTGACGACCTTTCGTGGATTGTTTTCGGACATGAATGCGCGCCTCAAGGATCATGACTGGCTTGCGGGCACGGCTTATTCTCTGGCCGACATCGCACTTGTCGTTTATTTGCGCCGCATGGAGTCTTTTATGATGGCGCCACTTTGGCAGAATATGACGCACCTCACCGAATGGTATGACCGCATCCGGAAACGGCCTGCTTATGAGAAAGCTGTGACGGCTTGGGGCGATGTCACCGAAGCGACGCGCACCGAGCACGGCACCGAAGCCTTTGAGACAATCGAAAGGCTGTGGAACGCCTGATGGTTCTGACTTGACCGAGCCGCAACTGTTTTGGGTTGCCGCGTTTGCGGCGGCCTTTTTTGTCGGCGGCAGCAAGGGCGGCTTGCCGATGATCGCGCTTTTAAGCGTGCCGACCATGTCGCTTGTCATGCCGCCGATGTTGGGCGCGGCGCTGCTGTTGCCGGTCTACCTGATCAGTGACGTGTATGGGGTCTGGATTTACCGCCAATCCTACTCAAAGCGAAACCTCGCTATCCTTATCCCTGCCGGTGCTATCGGCATTGTAGCAGGCTACCTGCTTGCGGGTCGCACTGACGAAAATGTCGTGCGCATCGTCATCGGGTGCGTTGGGCTTGCCTTCCTTGCAATGCGATTGCGCTCTCGCTTTCTTGGGCGGTCCGAGCCGAAGCCTGCCGACGTGCCGCGTGGGCTGTTCTGGGGCGCGGTTTCGGGATTCACCAGCTTCGTCAGCCATGCAGGCGGGCCGGCCTTTCAACTTTACGCGCTGCCGCAACAAATGCCCAAGATGATGTTCGCCGGCACCTCAACAATCTTATTCGCTGTTATTAACCTGATGAAAGTGCCGCCCTATCTTGCCCTTGGCCTAATCGGGCGCAGCGAAATGGGAACGGTTTTAATCCTTGCGCCTGTCGCAATATTCGGAGCTTGGTTGGGCTATCGGATCACACGGATCATCCCCGAACGCATTTTTTTCACCATCGTCGAGATCGCTCTTTTCATCATCTCCGTAAACCTGATCCGTGTGGGCCTGAGCGCCTGATGTTCTCAGGCGCCAATGGGATCGCGGCGTAACTTGACTTTTGCGCGATCGCGACAGAGGGCGTGAAGAAAGCATGTTCGTTCAGCCACCCGAACAATGTTTTGTACGGTGGCGTCATCGGTTTCGCTGTCCATAAAGACATGGGTTTCAACCGGATCACCGGTCCCGCCTTTGCCACTGCCAGAGGAGGCGCCACCGCGTGTTAAATGAAGGTCTTGAACGACACGGTACCCGGTCAGAGGATGCTTTGCCATATGCGCGAATCGCCCGATCTGCGTCATGAAACAAAAGGCCAACCCAATGGCGAAGTAACTTCCAGAATCAGGCGCAATGGCAGCTGCGCTGTCAGACCTGTCGTCCACAGTGAAGGTCCACGAAGATGAACTTTGGGCATACTGCTCGCGCAGGCAGTGGTAGGTTCCGTCGTCGTTCAGGCTGCAATAAGTCCGCAGATGCAAAAGTTTTTTTGTTCCCTCAAGAACTGGAGCTGGCGGCGGGGCGCTCTTGATCCGCGCCGCCATATCTTCCTCTGACATTGTCTTTTCAGCAAGCGGTGGATTGCGGTCGGTATCGCGCGGTGAGAGTGAAGCAATCGGATCGCCCGGGTCAGGAAGGGCATTTGTATCAAGACGGTCTACGCCATCAGGGTCGATCTGGATGCCGTTATGAGTGAGCGTGAAGAGACTGACCTTTTCATCGCGGACCAGTCCATTGACCGGGGCAGCGGCAACCGCGTCCAAAAGCAGGCTTTGAAGGTCTTCGCGCGACGCGTCGCTTTGGCAGTCAAGTGACACTTCGGGCGGCAATGCACCCGAGACCATTGTGCCCTTGGGAAACGAGCCGTCGCGATAGTAGAAATTCTCTACAACAAGTACTGGGTTTGCAAGGGCGATGCCACGCGCTTTTGCCAGCGCAATCAATTCGGTCATGAAGCTGCCCGCCATGCCGACGGCCACATAGCTGAGCGGGTTCGGTGCCTGATCCTGTCCGCCCAGATGAGCGCCTTCGTCGGACGCAAAACGCCACGTGCGTCCAGTCAAACCTGATAACGTGACGCCCTCTTTCTGTATCCCGTTAAGCGAACGGACCCAGGCGCGAATAGACTGACCGTGTCGGTCCTGGGGTGCCTTTAGCCCAGCCTTTTCAAGACCAGTCACCGGGTGGATCAGGGGCAGTCCAAGATCCTCAAGCGTTGTGTCGGCCATCGTTGTCTCCTTCGGTCATGATCTAAGAGCAAGGTAAAGAAAATTGAGCGCGCCAAGTGCTGCCATCGCATCGACGAGTTGTCCGTGACGCACCACGCTTAACCGACGCAGCATGCTGCGGCCGATGTAATTGCCGGGGATCATAATGATGCCCACGATCAGACCCAAAAGCAGGTACTGCGAGGTCATCAGGTCGGCACCGGTGAACGCGCCGATCCGTACAACATTTGTGGAAAACGCTATGGCGGCCATGGTGGCAACGAAGGCTTCTTTTGCCAGGCCAAAACCCAGCAGAAACGGGCTGAGAACGGCACCCGCCCCAATCGACGCCCCTGCGAAAAAGCCGTAGACTGCCCCTGCCGAGCCAAGAACGCGCGGGCCCGAATTGATTTCACGTGTGCGGGCCCAATGACGCATCGGGATCGCTGTAAAGATTATCAAAGCCAGAATGAATGCAAGGACGTCTACCGGAAGCATCGCATAGATGAAGCCAGTCAATATGATGAAGGGAAAAGAAGTAATAATTACAATGACGTAAGCTTTTCGGTCCAAGGCTTGCAAATGCATCAGGCTGCGACTGGCATGGCTAATCGTAAGCGCCACACTCATGATGGGCACCGAAGGTCTGACACCGATGAGAAGCGCAAGGATCGCCGTCATCAAAAGCCCGCCTGCCACACCAATCGCGCCATGGATTGACGAGGTGACGAGAGCAGCAACCGCAATGGCCAAAAGTGTCGGCCATCCAAATTCGGCAACGAGGCTTGCCATGCCGGTCATCCTATGTTCCGAGGGCGCGCCACCCGTCAGTCCGCAGCACGCGACAGCTCTTTCGCCAACCAGGAAAACGCTTCAGGCGCCCATTCCGGCTGATGCTCGAAGGCGCAATGGCCTGACCCCGGATACACTTTTGCGCTGCGGCTGCCGACCGGCCCGCTTTCCAACATGTAGTAAATATTGCCAATTGGAGCGAGATGGTCGTCTGAGCCGTTAATCATAAGAACCGGCATTGTAATGCGGTCGACAAGGCCAAGCGAAGATAAGGCCCAGCCGTTGAATATCTCTTCCTCCTTTTCAACCGACCATTCCGGGAACGAGGGTGGTCCGTCAGGTGCGCCAAAGCGAAAGCCAGCCCGCCGGTTGCGCGCAGCAACGAATGCCTCGAGTTCGGCCTTGTTCATCTTGTAACCGAAGGGGTGACCGGCGACCGCGACCACGGCTTTCACCTTGTCGGGTGCCGTGCCGGCAAGTTGCATCACTGAATAGCCGCCCCGACTGATGCCGAATGCGCCAACTCGGCTTGCGTGGACTTCCGGTCGCTCCATAAGCGCGTCAATTGCAGCAACCCACGCTTTGACCGATGCGGGCTCCCATGGAAACGGGTTTTCGCCGGTGCCCGGTGCGTCCATCACAAGCGAGGCAAGTCCCGCATCAAGTGCGCGCTCTGCAGCCCAGCCTCTGTCTTCTTTAAATACGTCCGAGCCGCACATGATCAGCACCGCCGCGACAGGTGTCTCAGAAACCGGCGCACGGAAATGCGCACGGAACGTCTGACCCTCACAGGTAATGTCAAGCACCTCCATTGGAGGATCAAGATGTGCCGCGGCCTTACGATAGGCGCGGGCACAGTCGGCGCTGATGTCGGCCTTAACAGGTGTGATTTCGCCCGGGAAGCGGCCAATAGCATAGTATGTCTTGGCTTGCAGGTGAGCGCGCCGCGCAGCATCATGTTCGCCTTTTGCGTCAAGGGCGTCACCCCGCTTCTCATGCGCGGCACCTGCCTTGCGCCAGACGGGCACCCATTTGTCCTCGGTTGTCCCTTCAAGCGTGTCGACTATCGATTTAAGCTCGTCCAGATCATCGATCATGGACAGCCATCTGCGATAGAACCCTCCACGCGCAACGATAAAGGGGTCTTCACCCGGCACGTGTTCCAGTTCGCTTTTCTTGCTGTTCATGTGGCCTCCGCGGCAGGGAATGCACTCATCAGTAGACAAGAGATTAACGCGACGCTACGGTTAGAGCAATCGTTTGCACAAAGTGGCGCTCAGGGCTTTTCTAAAGCAACACCAAGTGCGGCGCAGAACGGCCGGGCACTCCGGTTCGATCAAGGGAGGAAGAAATGGGAAAGTATGACTGGCGAATGAACCTCGCCGCACTAGCCACCGGAGCAGCGCTTATCTGTGCTGCACCTTTGGCCATGGCGCAAGAGGTCAATAATCCCGGCGTGCTGGTGCATGCCGCAGACGACGAGGCGACGACGCTTGACCCTGCGCAGGTAGAGCCGGGCGAAGGTGGCGAAACCATCATCCTGCAGGTCTATGACCGTCTGCTTGATATCGGCCCCGCGTCACCCGATCTTATCCCATCGCTTGCGACCGAGGTCCCAACCGTCGAAAACGGTCTGATCTCTGCGGACGGACTGACCTATACCTTTCCGCTACGTGAAGGTGTCACGTTCCATGATGGCACGGACTTTACCGCTGCCGACGTCAAGTTCTCTTGGGACCGCGCGATGACGATGGACTTGCCCGAGGGCAATGCAGGCGCCCTTATCGATTATGTGGCCTCAACAGAGGTGGTCGATGATTACACGTTTCGCGCCACGCTTAACGAGGCTTCAGCCGACTTTCTTTATTCCGTCGTCGTGGCGATGGTGTCGTCGATCGTGAGCCAGGACGCCGTTGAGGCAAACGGCGGAGTGGCCGAAGGGCAGCCAAACCAGTTCATGGCGGGCAATATGGTGGGCACTGGCCCTTACAAATTCAATGTATGGAATCGCAACGAGAATATCTTGCTTGATATCAATGAAGACTACTGGGGTGAAAACGCCAAGCTTAATGTGCGTATCGAAATTGGTGGTGATCCCGATGTGCGTGTCCTTGGCCTGCGTGCAGGCGAATTTGATACGATTGAGACAGACCCGTCGTTCGTTGCTGATCTGGAGGGAGCAGACGGTGTGACGATCTACACTGGTGGTCTGCTGCTTGAGCCGCTTCACATCGGCTTCAACCTGAACATCCCCGAAGGGTCCCTGCCGCCCGATGACACGATCCCGGAGGACTTCTTTCAGGACCCCCGTATTCGCCAGGCGTTCAACCACGCTTTTGACTACGAGGCGTTCCTGAATGGTCCGCTCGCTGGATACGGAGATTTCAACTCACATTATATCCCAATTGGTGTCTTCGGCTTTGATGAAAATGCGCCTCGCTATACGAAGCAGGATTACGCAAAAGCCGAGGAACTGTTTCGCGAGGCGGGATATTGGGACGAGGGCTTTACGGTCTCGGTTATCACCGAAGAGGGCAACCTTTTTGCACTGATGTGTCTGGTGCTGAAGGACTCGATTGAAAGGCTCAATCCGAATTTCCGCATTAACGTGCTGGCGGTGGCAGAATCGGTCTTTGACGATGCACATGCCCAAAACCCGCTTGAATACGCGATGTGGGCGAAAAACGCCGACCCGGCGGCTGATCCAAACTTTTATCTTCAGGCCTATGCGCACCCCGATGGTGAGTGGGGCGAGGTGCATGGTTTTGCCAGTGGCTACAAGGATGCAGGCAAAGTGGCTCAATTAATTGATGACGCAGCGGTCGAGCTTGATCTGGAAAAGCGTGCAGCGCTTTATTCAGAGCTTCAGAGTGTGCTCTACGAGGACCCAATGTGGCTGATTGGCGCGCAGGAAGGTGTTGTGATGGCTCACCGCGATTGGCTCAAGGGCTTTGCGATGCAGCCACTCTGGCCACGCCCAAGTCTGAAGTTCGCGCTTTTCGACAAATAGACGAACGGCAAACAGCAAAAGTGGGCCCAAATTTTGGGCCCGCTCCATGAATAGGGCCCGCCGATGCAGCTTCGTGACTACATCATCCGCCGTTTACTCGTCCTGCCGATCCTGATCATCGGCGTGTCGATTGTTGTTTTCACTCTGACACGAGTCGGAGGATCGCCAATCGGTATCTATTTAAGTCACGAGATGACGCCGGCCGAGGTGGCCGAGATTGAAACCCGTTTCGGTCTCGATAAGCCAATCTGGACCCAATATTGGAATTGGCTTACAGGCATCCTGTCGGGTGACTTTGGCTGGTCCGGCGTGGCTGCGGCGCCTGTGGCCGATGTCTTTCCAAACAAGCTTGGCGCGACGATGGAACTGGCGTTCTTTGCAGGTATTGTCGCTCTCTCTCTCGGAATATTTCTTGGAACCCTTGCGGGCTCGCGACGCAATCGTTTGCCTGATCACATTACAAGGATTGTTGCGGTCAGCGGTGCCAGTCTTCCTCAATTCTGGTTTGGAATCCTTCTTTTGATCATCTTTTGGGCCAATCTTGGCATCGCTCCAATCGGACGAAGCGATGCGGACATATGGGCCTCGATTGCGCATCCGACCGGGCTTTACACCATAGACGCGATCCTTGCGCTCAGCCCGGTCGCATTCTTCGATGCGCTCTGGCATCTCGCCCTTCCGGCGGTCACGCTCGGTTATGGTGCGACGGCGATCATTGCGCGGATGATGCGGTCTTCGCTTGTCGAAGAGCTTCAACAGGACTATGTCGACGCCGCCCGTGCAAAGGGACTGGCCGAACGCATCGTGCTAAAGCGCCATGCCCGTCGAAACGCACTTGTGCCGACCGTCACGGTCATTGGACTGACCTTTGGTTTTCTGCTTCAGGGCACGATCACTGTTGAAATCATTTATCGCTGGCCGGGGCTTGGCCGTTGGATGGCCGACAGCGTGCTACGCGGAGATCAGGCGACACTTATGACCTATGTGCTGTTCACCAGCGTCCTTTTCCTGTTCGTGAATTTGATCGTTGACGTCATCTATGCGCAGCTCGACCGGCGCGTCACGTTGGGGGATTGAGATGAGCGATATATCAACCGGCTCTGTACGCGTCGCTGGCGAAACAGCCTTTCGCGTCCGCATGCAGCGCACATTCGGCACGCTTGAGCGACTTGTCTCGAACCCCACAACAGTTCTTGGGCTCATCATCATCGCCTTGATGATGGCGATGGCGATCTTTGCGCCCTGGATCACCGAGGCGAACACGCCCGACGCCTACCAAATGCCCCGCGACTGGGGCGCTGTCAGAAAGCCGCCTGGCACGCCGGGTCACATTCTGGGGACGACCAACGAAGGCGGCGACGTCTTCTACGGTGTCGTCTGGGGCAGCCGCACGTCGCTTCAGCTTTCGCTGATCGTCGTAGGGTCGACGATGATTATCGGAACGATCGTCGGGTCGATAGCAGGCCTGTTCGGCGGAATCGTTGACGAGGTTCTGATGCGCATCGTCGACGTCTTCCTGTCAATTCCCGAGCTTATCTTTGCACTTGCCATCGCGGCTGTTCTGGGCCCGTCGTTTACCAACATCATTGTCGCGTTATCAATGGTTTTATGGGTGAAATACGCGCGGATCATGCGCGCGCAGGTCATTCAGATAAAACAGAATGATTATGTCGATGCTGCACGTGTTGTGGGCGATTCAAAACTCAACATCTACCTTCGCGATATCCTGCCAAACGCTGTCACACCGGTCACTGTTCAGGCAACGCTTGATATGGGCAATGTCGTACTGATCGGTGCCACGCTTTCGTTCATTGGTCTGAGCGAAGCAGGGATCGCCGAATGGGGCGTTCTGGTGAGTGAGGGGCAGGCAGGCATTGCATCTGGCCGATGGTGGGCCTCGACTTTCCCTGGCTTGATGATCTTTCTTTGGGCGCTTGCTTTTAACCTTGTGGGCGACGGGTTGCGCGATGCGCTTGATCCCCGCACGGAGGGGCGCTGATGAGCCAGGTCGAATTAGAGATGCGCGATGCGGCAGCAGCCCATCCGGCCACCGTGGCATCGGTTCGCGATCTTAAGGTCTATTTTCAAGCCAAACGTGGAGTGGTTCACGCTGTTGATGGTGTCAGCTTTGATATTCGGGATGGCGAAACCCTTGGTCTTGTCGGCGAAACCGGCTGCGGCAAAAGCGTAACGGGGCGGTCGTTTCTGCGCCTTCTGCCGGTGCCACCGGGTATCCTTGCAGGCGGCTCTGCCACGTTCAGACCTCATGCCCTGTGCGGCGATTGCGATGGTGCGGGGTGCGACACCTGCGGGCAGACAGGGCGCCAAGCCGTTGCTTGCCCGAAATGCCGAGGCCAAGGTTGCGAGGCTTGCGAGAACTCGGGCGCCGAGACGATCGATCTTCTGAAGATCGGAACAGAAGACCTCAGGCGCATTCGCGGCGACCGGATCGCGATGATCTTTCAGGATCCTGGCAAGGCGCTGAACCCGACCCTGACAATAGGCGCGCAACTTTCCGAAGTTTTTCTTCAGCACAGAAGCGCCGAACTTCTTGATGCGGCGGGATTGCCACCCAACTCGGGTGGAGCAATCCGTCGCTATGCCACGCAGGAGCCGCGTATTGGCGACGGATTTCTTCTGAAACTCCCGCCAAACCGGGGTCAGCGCCAAAAGCTGAAGGCGGCGCTCGACAAGATGGTGGCGGCGGCACTGGCAGAAACCCAGGTGCCGAACCCGGCGAAGTTGATGGACCGCTATCCGCATGAGCTGTCTGGCGGAATGCGACAGCGTGTGATGATTGCGCAGGCGCTCGCATGCAACCCGGACCTTTTGATCGCGGACGAGCCGACCACCGCGCTTGATGTGACGGTCGAAGCGCGCATTCTTGAGCTTATCCGTGATCTTCAGAAACGTCGGCGGTCCAGCGTGCTTTATATCAGCCACGATCTCTCGCTGGTGAAGCGTATCTGCGATCGTGTAGCTGTGATGTATGCGGGCCGCGTGGTCGAGATCGGACCTACTGCCGAGGTTTTCCGCAACCCCCGCCACCCCTACACACGCGGCCTGATGGCTGCCGTGCCTGCCGCCGATACGCCGCGCGGAGGTCTTGCCGCCATCCGCGGCACGGTGCCCGAGTTGATCGATCCACCCCGCGCCTGCAGGTTTGCCGGGCGCTGTCCTTTTCACACAGACGCTTGCCGCAGGTTCGACCCGGAACTTCACTCGATCTCGGAAACGCATTCGGTCGCGTGCTTCATTGACCATCCCGCGCCCGAATGCGAGCAACCCAGCTACGACAGGATTACAGAATGAGTGCCGCGCCGGACCCAGACAGCGTAACTGACAGGTCCGTCCTGTCGCTTCGCGATGTCAGGAAATACTACCCGATCCGCGAGGGCGCGCTTCAGCGGGTGGCGGGACATGTCCGCGCCGTGGATGGCGTGAGCTTCGACATTCGGCCCGGAGAGACCGTTGGCCTTGTCGGCGAAAGCGGCTGCGGGAAATCGACGCTGGGACGCTGTGTGGCAGGTTTGACCGATGTCACCGAGGGCGGCGTCTATTTCGATCTGTCGGATGACGATGCGCGCCAACTCGACGGTGGTGCCGAAAGTGAGATTGCACGAATTGGCGCTGCGCATCGAGTCGACAGCCTGCAAGGGCCGGCACAGCGTCGGTTTCGCCGGAATTGCCAGATGGTCTTTCAGGACAGCTTCGCCTCGCTCAACCCACGGCATCTCGTTGTCGATCTCGTTGGCAGACCGCTGCGGGTTTATAATGAGGCTGGCGGTGCAGATCTGACAGAGAGAGTTGTAGAGCTTCTGGAGCAGGTCGGGCTTGGGCGACAGCACCTTTACCGCTATCCGCACCAGTTCTCGGGCGGTCAGCGTCAGCGCATTTCGATCGCGCGTGCACTCGCGCTTAATCCCGAGCTTATCGTGCTTGATGAACCGACAAGCGCGCTCGACGTCTCTGTTCAGGCGCAGATCCTCAACCTGCTGAACGATCTGCAAAAGGAAAGGAACCTTGCGTATCTTTTCATCACGCATGACCTTTCCGTTGTGCGGCACATGGCTGACAGGCTTGTCGTGATGTACCTGGGCAAGGTTGCCGAGGCCGGTGTCACTTCAGATGTTTTCGCCGCGCCGCACCATCCCTATACGCGCGCTTTGATGGAGGCCAAGCCCGAGCTAGAGGATATCGCTGCTGCCGAAGAAGCGCGTGGTCTTGAAGGCGTTGTGCCAGATCCGGCGCGCCCTCCTCGCGGGTGCCGCTTTCACACGCGCTGTCCGGTGGCAACGCCGATGTGTGGGTGGGAGGTCGACGACGTCGTCCGCAGGTTAGAAGACGTGCCGGGGCTTTTTGACAGCCTGTCGGGCGTCGAGCGGCACAGTGATTTCAAGGCTAATCTGACCTTTGCAGATGAGGGGGGTGCGACCCGGCTTGAAGATATTCTGAACAGCGATGACATCCCGGTGATGATGCGCGCAGCGGCCCAGAACATCAGCCGAAAGGGGCGCACAGTTTCTGTTGAGTTCCAAGCGGTTGAAGACGTGCGGCTTGAGCACACTGGGGCGGGGCGTATTGCAGCCTGTGTTCTTGATCCAGAGGAGGTGGGCAAGTGACCAACGTTGATCCCGAGGCCGTGGTCCTGACCGAGACAGTCAACGGCGCTGTTACCCAATTGATGTATATCGAGACGTGGGACGGGCTTTATGCACCCATTGGTGTCAGAAAGCCGGAAGGCGAGGGGCCCTTCCCAATAGTTCTGCTTGCTGCAGGTAACGGCGGCGAGGGCATGGCTTGGGTCCGCGACGCGGTAAAAAACCGCGCGTATATCATGGATCGTCTGGCCGAAGCGGGCATGGCGTCTGCCTGGCTGCGCTATCGTACCGAGGTCGAGCTGGGCTATAACGACGGCGGCGCGCTTGTCCGCGACGTCCGTCAGGGGCGCGAGATGTTCAATCGTGGCCTTCTTGAATACGAGGACGAGATCGCGATTGCCGAACATCTCAAGACGCTACCCTGGGTCGATGGCGAGCGTATGGGCATGATCGGCATGAGTCATGGTGGCGAGATGGCTCTCAAGATCACCTCGGAATGGCATGGTTTTGCGGCTGCAGTGGCAAGCGAGCCTGCTGCACACGAATACCTGGCTCTTACGCCAGACGACACTGCCTTTGTCGCCGAAAGTGGTATGCGCAACATCGAAGAAATGCAGATGGCCGAAGTCGATAAGGTGCGGCGCCGGATCGATATGGAAGTGGCGGGCAAACGCATTGCGGCCATCCGCACGCCATTGCTGGTCATGGGACGTGACGAAGACCACCTCCAAGGCATCTTCCGCACGACCTATGAGTTGTTGCACGAAGCCGGAAAAGATGCGGAATGGGTCAGCTACGACCATGACTTCCACGGCTATGTCTTTCCTGTCAGGGGAGACAGTGGCGAGTACGAATTGAACGATGTCCAGGTCGGCGCCATCGACCACGTCGTCAACTGGCTTGCACAGCGACTTAAAGCTTGAGAAGGCGTTGCGCGTTCCCGGAGAATATTGCTTGGCGATCATCGTCTGCGATCGGTGCCGCCTTCAGCCAATCAACGGCTTCGGTGTTGTCGGCATAGGGCCAGTCCACCGCGAATAGCACTCTGTCGACGCCAACCGCATCAAGCGTACATGTCAGCGCCCGGTCTGAGAAAAACCCGCTTGTCGACAACCAGAAATTCTGTCGGAAGGTCTCGGCAAAGCGTGTCGGCGCATTGCCCGGTCGTGCAAATGAAGCCTCAACGCGATCCAGCCAAAACGGAACCGCCTCTCCCAGGTGTCCAAGCAGGATCTTGAGATCGGGATGACGGTCGAAGACACCTGACAGGATCATGCGGACCGCCTGGGTGCCTGCCTCGATACCAAAACCCCAAGCTGCGCGCGTCATCATCGCATGGCTTTCGTCGTAAGGCGCGTAATAGCGCTCTGTTACCGTTCGGTCGGGCAGGGCGGGGTGCAAATAGATTGGCACATCAAGGGCCTCGGCGCGCGCAAAAATCGGCCAGTAGGCTTCGCCATCGACAAAATTCCCGCGACTGAGACCGTGGATCATCGCCCCTTTCATGCCCAGTTCCTCGACCGAGCGCTGCAATTCGTCCGCAGCAGCTTCGGGTGCTTCGGTCGGGATCATCGCAAAGCCGGCGAAACGGTCCGAGTGGGGGGCCATAATGGCCGCCAATGCGTCATTAACCGCCCGACACGCCTCTACCGCGACATCATCGCTTAACCTTTGACTGCCCGGCGACTGGTGCGACAATACCTGTACGTCGATTCCTGCCGTGTCCATCTCTGCCAAGCGCGTCTCAGTATAATCGAACAGTCGATCAGTGATTTTCCCCGGGCCATGCGCTGCATTGCCAAAATGATCTGACAACGCTGGGTGCATGAAATGCTCTTCGACTGCGATGATTAGCTGATCTGTATTTTTTAAAGGCATCAGGCTCTCCGGCTTTTCCTGGTTTTACTGCGCCGCTTGGGTTTTTGGACGCTTCCCCGTTCGATGAGACTGACGGGAAGAATGGTTGTGGTCGGAACACGGCTGTCCGGACCTGCCATCATTTTCAGAAGTATCTCGGCTGCCGTGCTTCCGACCTCGAATTGAAGCACCTGCACGGTGGTCAGCCCAGGAGGAATAAGGTCAAGAAACGGGATATCGTTAAAACCGGTGATCGACATGTCATCCGGGCACCGAAGTCCCCGGCGTGAAATGGCGTCAAGCGCGCCAAGTGCAAGCCGGTCGTTTGCGCAAACCAGCGCCGTAATTGAAGCGTCGGCATCAAGAAGATCTTCGGTGCACCGCACGCCTTCGTCTTCGATATAATGCGCGGCCTTGGCAACATGATACTCAGAGGCCTTCACGCCATGCGCTTCCATCGCAGCTTCAAAAGCCTTTCTGCGGTCGACACCTGTCGAAAGCGTTTCTGGGCCAGCGATATGTGCAATGACTTTGTGGCCGTTTTCCATCAAATGATCGACCGCCATGCGAATGCCGCCAGCGTCGTCGCTGATGACAGCTGGCAACGACGCGCTTTCAACGCGCCGGTTGATCGTTACAACCGGGATTTCGTCAAAGACCTGAAGCGCGGCCGGGTCTATGCGATGGACGGCGGCGTTGATAATGCCGTCAACGCCGCGCTCGCGCAGAACGTCGTAAAGGCGTGCTTCACGGTCGGCATCGCTGTCGGTGTTTACCACAATCGACGTATAGCCTGCCGGTTCAAGTACGCTTTCAATCCCGCGTACAATGGGTGGGAACAGGCTGTTGGTAATGTCGGGAATCATCACTCCCACCGACATGGTGCGGTTTGTCCGAAGACCCGACGCAAGCCGGTTTGGCCGATAGCCCAGCCTTTCGGCGGTTTCCCGTATCTTGCTGACGATTTCCGTCGACAGTGAAGCGCGCGCGTTCGGGGTTAGAGCGCGTGAGACGGTTGAGACGTGCACGCCAGTTTCGCGGGCGATGTCTTTGAGTGTTACGTTCTTCTTCACGCGACGCGCCTGCCCGGTGTTGCTGCGCGTTAAGTATAGGTCCGTGACTGGAATGTGCAAACCTTTGCGAAAGTGCATTGACGGGTTACCGGTGCATACGTAAGGTTAGTGCAAACGATTGCGCAAGCGGGGAGAGAACATGTCAAAACCCACCATCGGATGGATCGGAATGGGCCGGATGGGCTTTCCTATGGCGGAGCGGTTGGTAGATGCAGGCTATGACGTCAAGGTCTGGAACAGGACCCGCTCGAAAGCAGAACCCTTGGCCGAAAAAGGAGCCACCCTTGTCGACGGCCCGGTCGATCTGGCTGGCGTAGACGTTCTTGCCACAATGGTGTCGACCGGAAAGGATGTTGAACATCTCTATTTCGGTGATGGCGGGGTGCTGACAGGCAATTCCGTGCCGGGCATCTTTCTCGACTTCTCTTCCATTGGTGTCGACCATTCTGCAGGCCTACGCGAACGCCTTGCCGACAAGGGCGCTGAGTTTGTCTGTTCTCCAGTCTCGGGCAACGGAAAGTGCGTGCGGGCTGGTAAGCTTTCGGCCGTATGCTCAGGCCCACGCCCTGCCTTTGATAGGGTCGAAGACATCGTTAGCACCATCGCAGTAAATGGCGTCAGCTATGTGGGTGAAGGCGAGCTCGCGCGCTTTTGCAAAATCGCCCACAACGTATTTCTTGGAGTTGTCACGCAAAACCTGGCCGAGATTACCATTCTTGCACAAAAGGCAGGTGTTTCGCGCCACGCCTTTCTCGATTTCATGAACAACTCGGTGATGGGCTCGATCTTCACGCGATACAAAACCAACGCGTTCGTCAATCTTGATTGGACGACAACCTTCACGCCGGAGCTTTTGCGCAAGGATCTTGATCTTGGATTGGGCGCCGCGCGTGCACTTGATGTACCGATGCCAGTGACCGCAGCTACACGCGAAGCGCTTCAGGCACATTTTGGGGCGGCGTCGCTGCAAGATGACACCGAAGCATATCTGCAGAAGGACTTTGCGGCACTCCTCGAGACTGTTGCTTTGGCAGCCGGGGTCGACCTGGAAAGCGAGGAAAGCCCTTACCCGACGGGACTGGAACTGCCGAAAGCTGCCGAGTAACGCGCCAAAACGATACGACCGGGCCGAAAAGCCTGGCGGCCAAACTTAGGGAGGGATACGACAATGAAACTTGCATCACTACTTGCAACAACTGCCGCAATCACAATGGCTGCAGCACCGGTCTTTGCCGAGATCAAAATCGGCGCATCGCTTCCGCTGACGGGCGCATTTTCCATCGCAGGCGCCAAACACGAACAGGGCTACCAGCTTTGCGTTGATCTGATCAACGAGAAGGGTGGTATCGGCGGTGAAGAGATTGATCTGATCATGTCGGACAACCGGTCCGATCCGGCGACCGCGATCAACCAGTATGAGCGCTTTATCAACGTTGACGATGTCGATGCGGTGTTTGGAACGTTCTCATCACGCCTGACCTTTCCCGTCGCCAATATTCTGGCCAAGAACGGCTATGTGCATCCGGTCCCTGCGGGCGGCGCTTTGCGCATCTATACGCAAGGGCATCAGAACCTCTTCTATTTTCAGCCGAACGCGGCGGAATATGTTGGATCTTCACTCCAGGGGCTGATCCGGGATCTTATTGCAGAAGGCGAACGTCCCAAGACGGCAGCTGTGGTGGCCGCTGATGACTTTTTTGCAAACGCGGTTGAAACTGGATTTCTGGGGAACAAGGTGATGGACCCTGCGGATGGCTCTGAAGTGGCCGACCTTGCACCGGGATACCTCGCCGAGGCTGGGATCGAGGTTGTTTATTCTGAGAAGTGGCCGGAAGAGGGGTTTAATGACTGGTTGAACCTTGCCAACTCGATCAAACGGTCAAACGCCGAGTTGATCGTTGTGCTGTCCGCATCAGCTGAAGAAGCTGTGCAAATCACCCGCGCACTCAAGACGGTGCGCGCAGAGCCGAAAATGGTTTACTATAGCCAAGGTACTCAGGCCGAATTCTATGAGGGCACCCAAGAGGCCTCCGAGGCGATCCTGATGCACACCTCATGGCATCCTGACGCTCCCTATTCGGGGCTGCTTGCGGGTGAGGAATTTTCAAATCAAGACTTTGTCGATGCATATCAGGCCAAATTCGGCGCGGCACCCGACGAAGATGCGGCCATCCCGTTTGCGGTCTGTCAGGGCATCGAGCAAGCGATCCGCGGTGCGGGGTCGACCGACAATGCCGCGATGGGCGAATGGCTTGCCGCGCGCACTACGGATGATCCGGTGCGCACCATTCTTGGTCGCTTTAACTGGGACGACGTAGGGCTCCCCGTCGATAAGCCGTTCCTGGTGGCACAGTGGAATGGCGGCGAGCTGCAATTCGTCTATCCAACAGACGAATTCGAGACGTCGCCTTTGAATTTCCCAAAACAAGGCTTCTGAGTAAAAGGGACCGGGCACCTGTGCCCGGTCCGTTCAAAAAGAACGGGACTGATGCTGGAAATTAAAGGCCTTTGCAAATATTTCGGCGGCATTCGTGCCGTGGATCAATGCACCTTCAAGGCCGAGACAGGCAAGATCACCGCTTTGATCGGGCCGAACGGCGCGGGCAAGACAACAGCATTCAATTGTATCAGCAGGACGATGACGCCAACCAAAGGCGAGGTTTGGCTTGATGGCGAGCGCATTGATGGTTTCAGACCACATCAGATTACTGCACGCGGTCTAAGCCGCACGTTTCAGATCAGCCGAAATCTTGCCGATATGACGGTTTTGGAAAACGTGATTTGTCAAAGCCGGGTAAAGGGTTGGCGTGATCTCTTCAAGCCTGCGATGAGTGATGAAGAAATCGAGAAAGCGCTGGGTATTCTGGAGTTTCTTGGGATCACGCGCATCGCGCATGAGGACGGCGCAAATCTGTCCTACGGGCAGAAAAAGCTCATGGACTTGGCTGCGCTCTTGATGAGCGATCCCAAGATCATCCTTCTTGATGAACCGGCAGGTGGGGTAAATCCCACACTACTGGAGGAGATTATTGGTCATATCCGCAAGCTGAACGAACAAGGCCTGACAGTGCTCATTGTCGAACACAATATGGAGCTGATCATGCGGCTTTCGCACCGCGTTGTGGTGATGGCATACGGCAGCGTCATTGCCGATGGCACGCCAGACGAGGTGCGTAGCGACCCCGCCGTGCTTGACGCCTATCTGGGTGGCGCGCTGGAGCCTGCCGCATGAGCGGGCTGCTTGAAGTTAGTAACGTTGTGGCTGGATATGGTGACGGGCCGGCAATTCTGAATGGTGCATCACTCAACGTGCAACCAGGCAAGGTGCATTGCATAATCGGGCCGAACGGGGCAGGCAAATCCACGCTTCTTAAAGCTATCGTGGGCATGCTTAAGGTTAGGCAGGGTGATGTGCGGCTTAATGGAAAGAGCCTCAAGGGCCTGCGCCCTGATCAAGTGCTGAGGAAGGGCATTTGTTTCGTCCCGCAGGAGCGCGCGCTGTTTCCAAAGATGTCTGTGCGAGAGAATCTGCGTATGGGGGGATATGCGCTTGCCGATGATAGCGGGCTGGAGAAACGCATCGACGAGATCGAAGAACGTTTTCCCATTCTCAAAGAAAGACGCGACCAGCATGCAGGCACGATGTCGGGCGGTCAACAACAGACACTGGCAATGGCACGGACGATGATCCTGAAGCCGGAAATAGTCATGCTGGACGAGCCGTCGCTAGGCCTTGCGCCCAAGATCGTGCGCGAGGTCTTCGACATCATGCGCGTCATGGCAGACGAGGGGATCACCATTTTGCTTGTCGAACAAAACGCGCTTGCAGGCCTCAAACACTCTGACGTGGGTATCGT
>JABDJX010000295.1 GCA_013003245.1 Silicimonas sp.
TGCTTCTTGAGTGCGTCTTCGATTTTCGCCCGCGTCGAGGCGCGTACACTTGCCGGGTCGTTGAAATACTTTGACACCGTAGGGCGTGAAATGCCGCTGAGTGAGGCAAATTCTTCCATATTGCGAATTTTTGAATGGCCCATTTTAACACCGGATGTATATGAAAGTATCGCGCGGTAACTTTTATAAGTTACGAAAGTCCCCCGCAAGACGTCAAGGGCATAGGTGGTCTGGGACCCGGAATGCATCCGGGAATTGGTAAATCGCGGAGATTTTGCGCATTTGGGTGGCCTTACTCGCGCCGATGCCAGGCGCGATGTGTTCGAGTATGTCGAGATATTCTACGACCCGAGGCGCAAGAACACGAATAACGGCATTCTCCGGCGTTCAGATTTCCTCAGCCCAAGGGGGATTGGCGCCGGCCCGTGAGACGGTGACGGCAGCGACCCGCGCCCCGTGTTCCAAGGCTTGCGTCAAGGCATCCGCTGACAGGGTTTTCAGCTTTGATTTCTGGAGCGCGCCCAATTCGTACAGCTTTGCCAGCACACCAGCGTTGAAAGTGTCACCTGCCCCGACTGTATCAACGATTTCGACACGGTGCGCGGGCACGGTCACCACGGTTCCGTCACCCAAGAAACCTGTCGCGCCTTCGCCGCCCCGTGTCAGGATGACGACGCTTGGCCCACGATCAAGCACGACTTCGACCTTTTCTTTCAAAGACAGAGGGCTGGGCAGCATCCAATTCAGATCTTCGTCCGAGACCTTCACGATATCTGCCATCACCATCATGCCGTCCAGGCGCGCGCGGTATGTATCTATGTCCTGAATGAACTGCGGACGGATATTCGGGTCCACCATCACAGCGCGCGTTTTGCCTTCTCGCTCAAGCAGCGTGGCGTAGGTGCTGGCCCCGGGCTCACAAGCGAGACTGATCCCACCGAAGTAGAGCGATGAGACTTCTGCAGATATGTCTGGCAGTTCGTCGATGCCAAGCATCCGACCGGCGGAGTTTTCGTCAAAGAACGAATATGTCGCGTGCCCATCCTGCAGGCGCACGAACGCCAGCGTCGTCGGGCGTTCGGAAGCGACGACATGGGTCGTGTCGACATGACTTGCCTTTAGCGCATCGGCAAGTTGCTGTCCGAACATATCAGTCGAAAGACCCGTCAGCATGCCCGTTTGCACGCCCAGTCGACCTAGCGCGATGGAGGTGTTGAAAACAGCGCCTCCTGCATGCGGGACGAACCCATCGCGGCCCGCCGTGGTCGGAGTTGGAATCATGTCGATAAGCGCTTCTCCACAACACAGGATCATTTGGCAGGGCCTTTCTGATAGGAATTTCTTTCGACAAGAAAGCGTTCGGACAAAGGCAGGCTTGCAGCACCAAGGGCGCGTGCGTCTGACCCGATCGACCCTTCAATCACCTCTGGTTTCTGCACGCCGACAACCGGTATTTGGGTGACTTGGATCCGGATGCGCCGAACGAGCTCTGCCCGCATTTTCTCCGGCATCCACCCGTCAATAAGCACATGCCCCACATCGATAAGGCAAATGGAAGAGACGATGGCCTGTGCGATGCCTTGCGCGGCAGTGTCCAACCATACTTCAAGCGGACCTGTCGGCACATTCCAACTTTCGGGGGTGTCCCAGATCATGGAGTCCTGATCGCCGCTTTCAGCCAGCGCATTCTCAAGTGCCGCCAGTGAGGCGACATCGACAAGCTGGCGCAATGTGCCGTCCGCCGTCGGTACCATCATCGAGCCCAAAGCAGCCGCGTTGCCTGTGCGCCCGGTATAAAGGCTGCTGTCAAGCACCAGGCCCCCGCCGATAAAGAAGCCGACAAAGAAGTAGAGAAAATCGCGCGGTTTGTTCTGATCGCCGAACACCAACTCCGCCCCGCAAGCGCTCGAGGCGTCATTGCAGACGAATACAGGAAAATCCCATGCCGCACCGATCTCTGCGGCGATGTCGTGGTCTTTCCAGCCCCGCATTTCCGCGGCGCCAACGCCCAGCGTTCCAGCCCAATCCCAGAGCCGAAAGGGCAGGGCGATGCCCAGCCCCGCGATCCGGGATCTGTATTCCGGTGTCAGCTTGCCGAGGATTTGACCAATGGCGTCGTTGACAAAATTCACTGTGTCGTCTGGCGTAGGGTAGGGGTGACTGATGCGAACGCGGTGCCGTACCTCACCCACAAAATCGGTGAGAATCAGGTCGAGGCTGCGCCGACCAACCTTCAAGCCGAAAAAGAAAGCGCCATCTTCTGCAAGGCTCATTGGAACGGAAGGCTGTCCAATCTTGCCGCGCACAGGCTCTCCGCGCACAAGCAGCCCATCTGCCTCCAGCGCGCGCATGATGACGGAAACTGTCTGCGCCGAAAGTCCGGTCCGGCGGGCAATTTCGGCCTTGGCCATGGCACCGGTTTGCCGGATCAGAGACAAGACAAGCCGTTCGTTATAGGCCCGCATGCCGCTCTGGTTCGATCCCCGCCGCGAGGTGTCGAGCGTGGCTTTCTCGCCTTCGATCTTCAAGCTCTGTTCCATGTAGCCCCTAAGGTCAGGTTCCGTTCCGGGGGGAAATTGAACAAGTTTACTTGCCAAGTCAATAAATAAATAAGAATGATTTAATTATTGACCGTCTCGGGCAAAACAGTCATGAGGGGCTAAGATATTTGCGAAACCAGGACGACGATTCGGCGCTGCGATGACGTCGATACGGGAGGAATTAAAAATGACCGTTTCAACTCACAGACTTGCACGCGAGACCATGGCCTTCGTGCTCGCCGGTGGGCGGGGCAGCCGCCTTGCAGAGCTTACCGATATCAGGGCAAAGCCTGCGGTCTACTTCGGTGGCAAGACGCGGATCATCGACTTTGCATTGTCGAACGCGGTGAACTCCGGCATCCGCCGCATCGGTGTGGCGACGCAATACAAGGCGCACAGCCTCATCCGCCACCTGCAGCGCGGCTGGAGCTTTTTTCGCGCGGAACGCAACGAGTCGCTTGATATCCTGCCCGCATCACAGCGCGTGAACGAGCGGAACTGGTATCTGGGCACAGCAGATGCCGTCACTCAGAACATAGACATTATCGAAGGCTATGCGCCCAAGTACATCCTCATCCTCGCGGGTGATCACATCTACAAGCAGGATTACTCTCTTCTGCTTAAGCAGCACGTGGAGACTGGCGCGGACGTCACCGTCGGCTGCATCGAAGTGCCTCGCAGCGAGGCAAGCGCATTCGGCGTGATGGCGGTAGACGAAAGCGACCGCATTCTTGAGTTTGTGGAAAAACCCGCCGATCCACCCGCGATGCCCGGCGACAAATCCCAGTCGCTGGCGAGCATGGGCATCTATGCGTTCAAGACCGACTTCCTGATTAAACTCCTGCGTGAAGATGCCTTGTCGGAGACGTCCGAGCATGACTTCGGCCATGACCTGATCCCGGCACTGGTGGCGCAGGGCAACGCCTTTGCCCACCCGTTCAGCCGGTCCTGCGTAACCAGTTCCCAAGAGCAAAAGGCCTACTGGCGCGACGTGGGCACAATTGACGCCTTCTGGCAGGCCAATATCGATCTGACCGATTTCGAGCCAGAGCTGGATCTTTACGACCAAAGCTGGCCGATCTGGACCTATTCAGAGCTGACGCCCCCGGCGAAATTCGTCCACAATGAAAAAGACCGCCGCGGCATGGCCGTATCGTCGATGGTCGCGGGGGGGTGCATTATCTCCGGTGCGCAGCTGAACCAGTGCCTGATGCATACGGGCGTTCAGGCAAACTCGTACTCCGAATTGAATGGTGTGGTCGCGTTGCCCGATGTTGTGATCGGTCGCGGTGCGCGCCTCAAAAACGTCGTCATCGACCGCTCTGTGCGCATTCCCGAAGGGCTTGTCGTGGGCGAAAATGCGAAAGAGGACGCCGAGCGGTTTAACCGTACCGAGAATGGGATATGTCTGATCACCCAGGCCATGATCGACAAGTTGAAAAAATGACCCTCAAACAGCTCTCTGTTGCTTCCGAGTGTGCGCCCTTTGTCAAGACGGGTGGGTTGGCCGATGTCGTCGGTGCGCTTGGTCCCGTGTTGGGCGCGCATGAGGTTGAGTGCCGCGTGCTGTTGCCGCTTTATCGCCAGATTGCGCATCTTGCGACGGGGGCGGAAGAGGTCCTGGATCTGGGGCCGCAGTTCGGCGGGCCGGTGCGGGTATTGGCTAAGCGTGAAAGCGGCATTGACCTGTTGCTGATTGACGCGCCGCATCTTTATGATCGCCCGGGACAGATTTACCTGAACGAAAGCGGCGCGGATTGGGCGGACAATCACTTGCGCTTTGGCCTGCTTAGCTGGCTCGGGGCGGAAATCGGGCGCACGGGCATACCGGGCTGGATGCCCGATGTCATTCACGCGCACGACTGGCAGGCGGGTCTGACACCGGTCTATGCGCAGCAGAACGGCAGCACCGCGCCTTGTGTCCTGACGATCCACAATATCGCCTTTCAGGGCAATTTCCCCGCCACGACAATGGGCGCACTGGGCCTGGATCCCAAAGGGTTCACACAGGACGGTTTTGAGTATTTCGGCCAGATCAGCTTTCTCAAAGGTGGCTTGATGCTGGCCGATCGGATCACAACGGTCAGCCCGACTTACGCAGCCGAACTTGCGACGCCGGAATTCGGGATGGGGCTTGAAGGCGTCTTGGTCGCCCGCAAGGCGGACCTGTTCGGGATCCTCAATGGCATCGACATGGTCGCATGGGACCCCGCGACGGACACAGCCCTGGCGCACAATTACACCAGCCGCACACTCGCAAAAAAGACCGTTAACAAGCAGGCTGTGCTGGAACACTTCGGGCTCGGCACGGATACCGCCGCGCCCCTTTTTTCCGTCATCAGCCGCCTGTCAGATCAGAAAGGGCTGGACCTCGCGTTGCAGGCCTTGCCTGCGATCCTCGACAAAGGTGCGCGATTTGTGCTTCTCGGGTCAGGCGCGCCCGAGCTTGAGCACGGTTTCAGAGAACTTGCGCACCGCTATCCAAACAGCGTGGGCGTTGAGATCGGGTTTAACGAAGACCTCGCTCATCTGATTCAGGCCGGGGCGGATGCCACGCTCGTCCCCTCAAGGTTTGAGCCCTGCGGTCTGACACAGCTTTGCGCAATGCGTTATGGCACCCTTCCCATCGTCTCGGTCACCGGTGGTCTGGCCGATACGGTCATCGATGCCAACGAGGCGGCACTCGCTGCAGGCTGCGCCACCGGCATCCAGTTCGCGCCCACCACCGCAGCGAAATTGGGTGATGCGCTCGACCGCGCCATGGCGATCTATGCTGATCCCAAGGCGTGGCAAAGAATCCAGCGCAACGCGATGAAGCATCCGGTCGGCTGGGACGTCTCAGCACGGCGAATGGCCGACATTTACCATAGCCTTGCAGGGGCATAAGAGCAGATGCACGAAGCCGCGCCCATCCTTAGCATTGCCTCCGGCGACCACACCCGTCTGGGTGCGGTCTTTGATGGTCAGGGCGTTAACTTTGCCGTGTTCTCCGAGAATGCGACAAAGATCGAATTGTGCCTGTTCAGCCCCGATGGACAGCGCGAAACCGCGCGCATGGCACTGCCGGATCGCACCGGCGCCGTCTGGCACGGATATGTTCCGGGACTGAAGCCCGGTACGCTTTACGGCTTTCGTGCACACGGCCCCTATGAGCCGGATCGGGGCCATCGGTTCAACCCGATGAAACTGCTGGCCGATCCTTACGCGCGTGCCTTTCATGGGCGTTGGACGGCCGCCAAAGAAACACTTGGGTACGATGTTGCGGCGTCAGCTGAGCCTGACGCAGGACCAAGCCAGATAGACAGCGCCCCCTGCGTACCGAAATCCATCGTGCCGCAGCCCGAAAAAGCGTGGCGGGGCTCGCCAGCTCCGCGCCGATCGTGGTCGGAGACCGTCATCTATGAGGCGCATGTCAAAGGGCTGACCCAACTTAATCCCGACGTGCCGAAGGAGGTGCGCGGCACCTACGAGGCGCTTGGCAGCGATCCCGTCATCGAACACTTGCAGGCGCTTGGCGTGACCGCGCTGGAACTGCTGCCAGTGCATGCGTTTCTTGACGATGGTTTCCTGATCGAACGCGGGTTGACCAATTATTGGGGCTACAACAGCCTTGGGTTCTTTGCACTGGAACCCCGCTATTTCGGTCCGAACGGGGCAGACGGGTTTCGTCAAGCAATCGACCGGCTGCATGCGGCGGGGATCGAGGTTATCCTGGATGTTGTCTATAACCACACCGCCGAAGGCGATCATCGCGGCCCGACGCTGTCTTTTCGGGGCCTCGACAACGCCGCCTACTATAACCTTCAGGCCAGCCACGCGCGGTACTATGTGAATGATACCGGCTGCGGGAACACCGTCTCGGTAAATCATCCCTTTGTTTTGCGGATGGTTCTGGATTCTCTGCGCTATTGGGTTGAAGTCATGGGAATCGACGGCTTCCGTTTTGATCTGGCCACGACGCTGGGGCGCGAACCGCACGGTTTCGATCTGCGCGGTGGCTTCTTTGACGCGATCCGGCAGGATCCGGTGCTGAGCCGCTGCAAACTGATTGCAGAACCCTGGGACGTCGGTCCGGGTGGGTACCAACTGGGTGGCTTTCCTGCCGACTGGGCCGAGTGGAACGACAACTTCCGCGACACCACGCGCAAGTTCTGGCGCGGGGATGCCCATGCGGCGCAGGAATTGGCAGGCAATTTTCTTGGCGCCGCGTCCGTTTTTGACCATTCCGGGCGCAAGCCATTCA
This sequence comes from Silicimonas sp., assembly GCA_013003245.1. GTDB lineage: Bacteria > Pseudomonadota > Alphaproteobacteria > Rhodobacterales > Rhodobacteraceae > JABDJX01. Next base: position 6,784 of record JABDJX010000295.1, read on the forward strand.
GTTCGGTAAATTTTGTCGCGGCGCACGACGGCTTCACACTGGCCGACGTCACCCGATACCGCGAGAAACACAATGAGGCCAACGGCGAAAGCAACGCTGACGGCCATGGCCACAACCTGTCCGACAACTGCGGCGTCGAAGGCGACACACAGGATGCCGCTATCCTCGACCGCCGCGCACAGCGGGCGCGCAACCTGCTGGCGACGGTCTTCCTGTCGCAGGGCACGCCGATGCTTTTGGCGGGGGATGAACTGGGGCGCACGCAGCGCGGAAACAACAACACCTACTGTCAGGACAATGAAACCAGTTGGATTGACTGGGCGAACGGCGATGCCGATTTGCTTGATTTTGCGCGGCGCCTGATTGCTCTGCGCCGGGAAAACCCGGTGTTGCGGCAGGGGCAATACCTGCACGGGCGTCTGCGGCCGGATGGATTGCCGGATGTCGCCTGGTCCAGCCTGGAAGGCGGACCGCTGAACTGGCGCGATCCCTCGCTTGATGGGTTCTGCCTGCTTATCCGCGGGGCGGCGGAAACGCCCCTGTCCGAGCCCGGCACGGTATTGATCGTGGTCAACGGTGGCAAAGAGGACAAACG
>JABDJX010000007.1 GCA_013003245.1 Silicimonas sp.
GGGATGCACACCGCGCGGATGCGGCAGCCGTTCGGGCGCTACGCCAAACCCCAACAGAACTTCGGCCTGATCGGGGAAGTCAGACAACTCGTACTCACGCTCCGAATTGCTTTCGACAATGTCCAGCATTTGGGTTTTGCCCAAAAGCGAAACATAGCTGATCCGGTCTTCCATTCTGGGCACGAAGTTGAACTCTCCTTCGATGAAGGTAGGCCGCGCACGTCCAGAGCTATAGTAGCGGAATGTCTCTCCGTTCATCCGCACACTTGGTCTGTTTTCTGAATTTTCGATCTGAGACGCGCTGATCCGAGGCGGATTAGAAAGGCTTCGCGACTTTCGCACGAACGTCACGAACCCATCTTCCAACGTCAACCATGCATACCCATGAGTGGGTGAATAAATCTGGTGATCGACCCATTGCCAGACCTGACTATGATGCTTTTCGATCCAGGCAATGGTCCCGATAACGGTAAACTCTGCGCCCCAAATCTTACCCATCATCCCAAGATCATAGCAGGTTTCGGGCCGCTCCATGTCACGATACCGCGCCAGCACGCGATAATCGTCTTGGGCATCAAGCTGCGCACCGCAATACGAGCACGCATGAACTTTGACGCGCCCGCCGCCCAGTACATCCAGTCCGGCGCCGCATTCGGTGCAGTTGAATTGCTTTGTTTCAACAGCGCTCATGAAACCTTTACGTCCCACGGATCAATCCAACGACCGGCAGTCCAGCCTTCACCACCATCCCATTTCTCGTAGGTTGCGATCTCGGCATTGCGGCCAGACAGATCGAAATAAAGATGCGTTTCGCCAATATCCAGCACCTCAGGAAACTCTCCCCGCACCGCTGTGCAGGTGGCGTTTTCTGTCTCGGTTACCCGATATTCGGTGCCATTGATCTGGCAATGCGCACCCAAGGCCGGTCGAAAACTCCGCGGCCAGTTCTTTTTCGGCACCGGACTTTCAAGCGCATAGTCGCCTTCGTCAGAGCTTAGCCACCACCCTTCACCGTCGCCATCCATGCACCAATATTCGTCCCAAAGGCCTCGGCCATAGCTGAACTGCGCATGCCCAACTGGCAAAAGCACCTTACGCCCCACACGCACCTCGCGCTCAAGTTGAACAAGCGACGGCACGTCCTGAACCACACCACCCGTACCCGCCAATTCAAAGACCTCGTCTTTCAACACAGATGTCGATCCACAATGCGTGCATCCAATCAGACGCGCATGCTTCAGGCGACGAGGCAAAGCCGCGCCGCAATTGCCGCACTGAAATTCAGGATGATCCATTGATCTCTTGGGCTGACTGCTCTGTTGTCAGGATGACCCGATGCGCAACAAAGGGCAACCGCTCTCAGGGAGTGCCGACGTGAACTTTGCCACGCGCCTTAGCCAGCTTGATCTGTTTTTGGCGCTCCCTAAACCGAGCGCGATCATTTTCATCGTATTCATCGACACACTGCGGGCAGCAAACGCCCGGTTCAAATGATTGGTGCTCCTTGTGCTCATCACTGATCGGGCGTCGGCACGCATGGCACAGATCATAGGATCCTTCCTCAAGTCCGTGCCCAACTGAAACACGCCCATCAAAAACAAAGCACTCCCCGTTCCAAAGGCTGTCTTCCTGCGGCACTTTCTCAAGATACTTCAGAATGCCACCCTTCAGATGAAAAACGTTCTCAACCCCTTCACCGATCAGAAAATTCGTCGATTTCTCGCACCGAATACCGCCAGTACAGAACATCGCAATCTTCTTGCCCTCGAAACGCTGCTTGTTGGCGCGCCACCATTCCGGGAACTCGCCAAAGGACTTGGTTTCAGGATCTACGGCACCTTCAAACGTTCCGATCTCAACTTCATAATCGTTGCGCGTATCGATCACAGCCACATCGTCAGACCCGATCAGATCGTTCCAATCTTCAGGTGCAACATACGTTCCGACAGAGGCGTTTGGATCAACGTCTGGCTGCCCCATTGTCACGATCTCGCGCTTCAGGCGCACTTTCATCCGTGGAAACGGCATCACTGTCGCGGTGCTTTCTTTCCACTCGATGCCAGCACACCCTGGCAAGCCTCTAATATGAGACAGAACAGCATCGATCCCTTCACGCTTTCCGGCAATCGTGCCGTTGATCCCCTCAGGCGCCAAAAGCAGCGTACCTTTGACCTTGTTTTCGCACGCCACTTTCGCCAGCGGGCCTTTCAGCGCCATCGGATCGTCAAAGCGTGTGAATTTATAAAGCGCTGCCACAACAAACATGTGCGACGCTTTAAACCGAGTCGCGCCCAAGGAAAAGACGCGCACGCGTTGACCTTGCGCGCGTTCTGGCACAGGTCTTGGAATACAAAGACAGGAAGGACACGTCATGCGCCAGGCCAATGAAGCGATTTTGGTGATCGATATCCAGGTTGATTTCTGCCCGGGCGGCACCTTGGCCGTAGCTGGCGGAGATGAGATTGTGGCCCCTGTCAACGCACTGGTGCCAGAGTTTCCGGTGCGTGTCTTCACTCAGGACTGGCACCCATCGAACCATCTGAGTTTCGCCTCACAACACGATGGAAAGGACCCGTTCACAACCACCGAAATGCCTTATGGAAACCAAGTGCTCTGGCCTGATCACTGCATCATTGGCTCGGATGGCGCGACCTTTCATCCCAACCTTGACACCCACGCCGCCGACTTGATCGTGCGCAAGGGCTTTAGGCGCGAAATCGACAGCTACTCGGCTTTCTTTGAAAACGACCACAGCACACCCACTGGCCTCGAAGGCTACCTGCGGTCGCGCGGGGTTGAAAAGGTCACGCTTGTGGGTCTGGCGACAGACTATTGCGTAAACTTTTCCGCCATTGATGCCGCCAAGCTTGGGTTCGAAGTGACGGTCATCGAAAGCCTCTGTCGTGCGATCGATATGGACGGATCGTTGAGCGCTGCAAAGGTGGGCATGGCAGACGCGGGCGTACAGCTAGCCACCTGATTTCTCGCTATTTTTATCGGTATTTTAGAAGCGCAGCCTTCCAAATTCCGCCGGTTTGCGCTATCGCGCGACAAGCAAACGGAGCACCGCCCCCATGTCGAAGATCAAAGTTGAAAACCCAATCGTAGAGCTCGACGGTGATGAAATGACCCGCATCATGTGGGATTTCATCAAGACCAAACTGATTACACCGTACTTGGATGTCGATCTGCTTTATTACGATCTTGGGATCGAAGCGCGAGATGACACCGATGATCAGATCACCGTGGATGCAGCCGAAAAAATAAAGGAAGTTGGCGTTGGCGTAAAATGCGCAACAATCACCCCGGACGAGGCACGGGTTGAGGAGTTTGGGCTCAAGCGCATGTACCGTTCGCCCAACGGCACTATTCGCAACATTCTTGGCGGCGTCATCTTCCGCGCCCCGATCATCTGCAAAAACGTGCCCCGTCTTGTACCGGGATGGACAAAGCCTATTGTCGTTGGTCGTCACGCTTACGGCGATCAATATCGCGCAACGGATTTCCGCTTTCCCGGTCCTGGCAAACTGACTGTGAAGTTCGAGGGCGAAGACGGCAAAGTAATCGAGCACGAGGTGTTTGACGCCCCCGGCGCAGGCGTTTCGGTCTCAATGTTCAACCTTGATGCGTCGATCTACGACTTTGCACGCGCCTCTTTGAACTATGGCCTGAACCTAGGCTGGCCAGTGTACCTGTCTACCAAGAACACAATCATGAAGGCCTATGACGGGCGCTTCAAAGACATCTTTGAAGAGGTGTTCGAGTCAGAATTCAAAGAGCAGTTCGAAGCAAAGAAAATCTGGTACGAACACCGCCTGATCGACGACATGGTCGCGGCCTCGATGAAATGGTCCGGCGGCTATGTCTGGGCCTGTAAAAACTACGATGGCGACGTACAGTCTGACACAGTCGCACAGGGCTTTGGCTCCCTTGGCCTCATGACCTCGCAGTTGATGACGCCCGACGGAAAAATTGTTGAAGCCGAGGCCGCACATGGCACGGTCACCCGCCACTATCGCCAGCATCAGGCAGGCGAAGCGACATCAACCAACTCAATCGCATCGATTTACGCATGGACAGGCGCTCTGAAGCACCGCGCCAAGCTGGATGGCAACTCCAAACTGAACGAATTCGCCGAAACGCTGGAAAAGGTCGTCGTTAACACAGTGGAAAGTGGTCACATGACCAAGGATCTCGCCTTGCTGGTCGGGCCCGATCAAGGGTGGCTCACGACCACCGGTTTCCTTGATAAAATCGATGAAAACCTGGCCAAAGCGTTGAGTTAACCAAGGCACGTTTCAATACAAAATCTCACCTTACCGTGACAGCACTGACAGAATCCTTGCCTGTCGGGGTCGTGGCACCGATCTTAGGCCGATACTCGGAGTGCTATACATGACCATCGAACGATTCACATTTGCGGGCCACGCAGGTGACGAGCTGGCTGCACGTCTGGATATGCCGGATGGCCCGCACCTTGCGACCGCGCTATTTGCGCATTGCTTTACCTGTGGAAAAGACATCTCGGCCGCGCGTCGTATCTCGGCACGCCTCTCAGCGATGGGTATCGCCGTTTTGCGCTTTGACTTCACGGGACTTGGGCACTCTGCCGGTGAGTTTGGCAACACCACCTTTACATCAAATGTCGACGATCTTGTGCTTGCCGCCGAACAACTGGCTGCCCGTGGGATGGCGCCATCGCTTCTTGTCGGCCACTCCCTTGGTGGCGCTGCGGTTTTGCGCGCGGCAGGTCAAATCGACAGCGTAAAAGCGGTCGTCACCATCGGCGCTCCATTTGATCCGGGCCACGTCACACACAACTTTGGTGACGCGCTCGACACGATCGAAAAGAATGGCGAAGCCGAAGTGAGCCTTGCAGGCCGCCCTTTTAAGATCGGGCGTGACTTTGTAGAAGATGTCGCAGGTGCTGCCTTGACCCCGGCCATCGAGAAGCTTGGCCGCGCGCTCTTGGTAATGCACGCACCGCGCGACGCGACGGTCGGTGTTGAAAATGCCACCCGCATCTACACCGCTGCCAAGCACCCAAAAAGCTTTGTCACACTCGATGACGCGGACCATCTGGTCTCAAAGCCGGAGGATGCCGAGTATGCAGCCGAGGTGATCGCGGCTTGGTCTGGGCGATACCTTGACCTCCGCCCGCCTGCCCCGCCGATTGGTGCCCCGGAAGGCGTAGTGCGTGTATCCGAGGCTGATGCCGACGGATTTTTGCAAGACGTCAGTTCTGGGCCGTTCCACCATACTCTCGCGGATGAGCCCCTTGCGTATGGCGGCACGAACCGCGGCATGTCGCCTTACGGCTTTCTGGCCTCTGGCCTTGGGGCCTGTACCTCCATGACAATCCGCATGTACGCGCGCCGCAAAGGCTGGCCGCTTGAGCATATCGCGGTCGATGTCAGCCACGATAAAGTGCACGCCCAGGATGCAGAGACCTCGAAGGAAATGCGTATCGACCATTTCAAACGGGAAATTCGGTTGGTTGGAGAGCTTGACGAGGCGCAACGGACTAGGTTGCTGGAAATCGCCGACAAATGCCCCGTGCATCGCACACTTGAAGCTGGTGCCAAGGTGGAAACTATTTTGGTAGAGTAACGCACATTCTTGCCCTCGCACAGCGCGCGTGCGAGGTTTGCGCCCATGTCAAAGACCGCCGCCCGAACCAAAGCACCACCCAAAGAGCAACTGCCGCAGGTGCAAGAGCCGCGCAACCCCGGCACGCCGCTTGATCTTGATCTGATTGCGTCGCTGCAGGCGAACACCAGCGCCATAGAGCGTCGGGCCGCAACCCTGCCAGGCCGTCGGTCGGTCAAAAAAGACCATCAGGCTGCTTGGCTGCTGCGCGCCATCTCGATGATCGACTTGACGACGCTTTCCGGCGACGACACCGAAGGTCGCGTGCGTCGCTTGTGCGCCAAAGGGCGGCAACCGGTCCGGGCCGAGATACTCGACGCCCTTGGCATGCCCGGCCTGACCGTCGGAGCCATCTGCGTCTACCACGACATGATCACAACCGCGGTGAGGGAGCTTCAGGGCACAGGCATTCCAGTTGCAGCTGTTTCCACAGGCTTTCCAGCGGGCTTATCGCCCTTCCATTTGCGGCTGGCCGAAATCGAAGAAAGCGTGAAAGCAGGGGCTAAGGAAATCGACATCGTCATTTCGCGCCGTCATGCACTGACCGGCAACTGGCAAGCACTTTACGATGAGATGCGCGCCTTTCGTGCAGCCTGCGGTGACGCACACGTTAAGGCGATCCTCGCTACGGGAGAGCTTGGAACCTTGCGCAATGTGGCTCGCGCCAGTTGGGTCTGCATGATGGCCGGCGCTGATTTCATCAAGACCTCCACCGGGAAAGAGCCGATAAACGCCACCCTGCCCGTCAGTCTCGTGATGACCCGTGCAATCCGCGGATACTACGACCTGACCGGCCATCGCGTCGGCTATAAGCCTGCAGGCGGCATCTCGAAAGCAAAGGATGCCGTGACCTATCTAACCTTGATCAAAGAGGAACTGGGCGACCGCTGGCTGAGAAACGATCTGTTCCGCTTTGGGGCTTCCAGCCTGCTGGGCGACATTGAACGCCAGTTAGAACATCATTTAACAGGCCGCTACTCGGCTGGTTACAGGCACGCAGTCGGATGAGCTTGGCATGGGAGACAAAGGTACCAGAGTACTTTCGATATTACTCGAAAGGACGCTATGACCCCGTGGCCCACCTACAGTTCATCTATGCAAAGAACGAGGCACACGTCTCGGACGACGGTAACGCCTTTTGCATCGGCCGGCCCGGCGTTGACGGTCTGGAATTCGCTTATCGCAATGGCCATCCGGGCATCTGGATCTGGTACCCGCTAGACGACGAATGGCGAAAGGTAGCTGATGACCTGCCTTCGCTGGAGCAGGACTGGATGTCCGGGGAACTGAAGGTTTGACCATAAGGACACGAATATGAACGTCAAAGAAATATTCGACACGATGGACTACGGCCCCGCCCCCGAGGATGCCAAGGAAGGGCAGGCTTGGCTCAAGTCGCATGACGCGAAATTCGGCCACTTCATCGACGGCACATTCACCAAGCCGAACAAACTCTTCGCCAGCAAAAACCCGTCGAATGGCAAGCTGCTCGCAAAGGTCAGCCAAGCCACCAAAAATAACGTGAATGCCGCAGTCAAGGCAGCCCGTGCCGCGCAACCGGGCTGGGCCGCAGACACCAAGGCGCGCGCTCGCGTGCTTTACGCCCTGGCACGTCTTGTCCAAAAGCACGCCCGCCTGTTCGCTGTTCTGGAAACGATGGACAATGGCAAACCAATCCGTGAAAGCCGCGACATCGACATCCCCCTCGTTGCCCGCCACTTCTACTACCACGCGGGCATGGCGCAGTTGATGGATGATGAACTGCCGGATCGAGAAGCACTTGGCGTCGCCGGGCAGATCATCCCATGGAACTTCCCGCTTTTGATGCTGGCATGGAAAGTCGCGCCTGCGCTTGCCATGGGTAACACCGTGGTACTGAAACCTGCGGAGTACACGTCGCTCACCTCTCTCCTTTTTGCCGATCTCAGCCGCGAGGCAGGCGTACCGCCCGGCGTTCTGAACATCATCACCGGCGATGGCACTGTGGGAGAAATGATCGTCACTCACAAGGACATCGACAAAATCGCGTTTACCGGCTCCACCGAAGTGGGCCGCAGAATTCGCAAAGCAACTGCTGGTACTGGCAAGGCGCTGACGCTGGAGCTGGGTGGCAAATCGCCCTACATCGTTTTTGACGACGCCGACATCGACAGCGCCATCGAAGGGCTTGTCGACGCGATCTGGTTCAACCAAGGGCAGGTCTGTTGTGCTGGTTCGCGGCTATTGATTCATGAAGGTATTGCGAAAGAATTCACCCGCCGCCTCAAGGTTCGGATGGACAAACTGCGCATGGGTGATCCGCTCGACAAATGCATCGACGTTGGCGCTGTGGTGGATCCGGTGCAACTGAAGACAATCAAATCGCTCGTCTCAAAAAGCGGCGGCGACGTCTACCATGCCGCCTGCGAACTGCCGTCCAAAGGCTGCTATTACCCGCCCACGCTGATCACCGGCCTCTCCACCGCAGACCCGCTGATGCAGGAGGAAATCTTTGGCCCTGTTC
>JABDJX010000041.1 GCA_013003245.1 Silicimonas sp.
GTCTTCAGACGGTCCTTGAACCGCTTTTCAACCGCCGAGTTGTTCTTGCGCTCTTCCATGTCGATGAAATCAATCACGATCAGACCGGCCAGATCGCGCAGACGCAACTGGCGCGCCACCTCTTCGGCGGCCTCAAGGTTGGTCTTGGTCGCGGTCTGCTCAATCGAACCTTCTTTGGTGGCCCGGCCCGAGTTCACGTCGATCGCTACCAGCGCTTCGGTGACGCCGATCACGATATAGCCGCCCGAGGGCAGTTGGACCGTCGGGTTGAACATGCCGCCCAGATAACTTTCGACCTGGTAGCGCGCAAAAAGCGGCATCGGCTCGTTATAGTGTTTCACGTTCTTGGCGTGGGACGGCATGATCATTTTCATGAAGTCCTTGGCGGTGCGATAGCCAAGCTCGCCTTCCACCAGAACCTCGTCGATGTCGCGATTATAAAGATCGCGGATCGAGCGTTTGATCAGGTTGCCTTCTTCGTAGATCTTCGCAGGCGCAATCGACTGAAGTGTCAGGGCGCGGATCTGCTCCCAAAGCCGCTGCAGGTATTCATAGTCGCGTTTGATCTCGGTCTTGGTGCGCTTGGCGCCTGCCGTGCGGATGATCAGACCGGCGCCCTGTGGCACCTCGATCTCGTTTGCGATCTCCTTGAGTTTTTTGCGGTCAGCAGCGTTTGTGATCTTGCGGGAAATGCCACCGCCGCGCGCGGTGTTCGGCATCAGCACGCAATAGCGACCGGCCAGCGACAGGTATGTGGTCAGCGCTGCACCCTTGTTGCCGCGCTCTTCCTTGACGACCTGCACCAGAAGGATCTGGCGCACTTTGATAACTTCCTGAATCTTGTAACGGCGCGCGCGCGGCTTTCGGCGCGGACGAATTTCTTCGGCCGTATCATCGTCGGCAACCGACTCGATGGTTTCATCTGTCTCAGAGGCATGGTTGGCAGCGACATAGGGCTTTTCGCCATCGTCATCGTCATCAAGCTCTACCACATCCATGCCGGGGATGTCTTTGGCGTCAGTTTCGGCAGGTTCCTCGGCCCCGTCTTCGGGTGCTGTCTCTGTGTCAGACTTGGCGTCGGCGTCAGCGGCACTCTCTTCCGGCGCGCTTTCTTCAGCGTCCGGGGCGTCAGCCGTGACAACTTCATCGTCCGACTTCACCACTTCAGCCTTGGGTTTTGGCTTGGCACGGCTGCGACGGCGGCGCTTGGGTTTCTCTTCTTCTTCGGCCTCGGCTTGAGCTTGCGCCATTTCTTCGGCGATTAAAGCCTCGCGATCAGCGACCGGGATCTGATAGTAATCGGGATGGATTTCCGAAAACGCCAGAAACCCGTGCCGATTACCAGCATAATCCACGAAAGCGGCCTGAAGCGAAGGCTCGACCCGCGTGACTTTGGCTAGATAGATATTTCCGGCAAGTTGGCGTTTGTTTTCGGACTCAAAGTCAAATTCCTCGACCTTGTTTCCGTCAACCACCACAACGCGGGTCTCTTCCGCGTGGGTGGCATCGATAAGCATTTTGTTAGACATAAGGACTTTCTGCGCAACGCAAGATGCCGGCCTGGTGAGGTCAGTTGGTTTACATTGCGGCTGATTGGGGCGACGACACGTGGCTGGGCCATAGAAAGGCGCCCCGTCAAAGACGGGGAAACGCCGTATGTTTCCCGCGCGCACGTCATCGCGTTCTTCTCCGGCCACCCGTTTTGGGCGGCCCGTTCAAGGCCCGGCGCAGAGAATCCTCGCGGCACGGGCAATTCTAAAAAAGGCCAAAATCGGCCTGCGAGCCGGACCAAAGCGCCGAGTTTCGGCAGTGTCTTCGGTCGGCGAAACTTTTTGTGAGCGCTGTCATGCAAAACAAACATGACACGTCATCACAAGATCAACATAAGGGGTGTGTCGATGAAATTACAATGACGAACTTCAAGTGGCGGACGGATTTTCGTGCCACGTGACTCATGGGCATCCTAGCCGATCAGCCCCGCATTCCGAACCGCATCAAGCAAAGTGTCCGCAATGCCTTGGCCCAGATCGGGCAGGGGTCTGGTGTTGTCACGCAGATCGGGCACCTGCCAGACTGTGCATCCCGCAGAGGTTGCGGCATGAACGCCAGGGTCGCTGTCTTCAAAGGCCGCGCAGTGATCTGGGGCGCAACCAACGGCTTTCGAACCCGCAAGATAGGGCGCAGGGTCGGGCTTGTGGGCCGCCACGGCATCGCCTCCGATGACCGTGACAAAGGCACTTAAAAGTCCGGCGCGATCAAGCTGAGATCTGGCTTGCATGGTCTTTGTCGAGGTGACAACGGCCATGGTCAGACCCGATGAAGCCAGTTGCGCAATGACCTCGGGTACATGGGGCCGAAGCGGCACATGCGCCTCAATGCGGGTTTGAAAACTGTCATTCCAAATCTTGCGGAAGCTCTCCGTATCACGACTTGGCAAAAAGCCAACCATCTGCCGGATATTCTCGGCCCAGCTGTGCCCGACCAACTGCATGAACATCTCCTCGGCAGCGTCGTCGGAGATATCAAAGGCGCGCGTGGCATCGATAAAGCTGGCCTGCGCCACGCGCTCGGTATCAAGAAGCAGACCGTCCATATCGAAAAGCGCGGCTTTGAAAGGCATGGCGTCAGGCTGGCTTCTGGATGACATAGGTCTGAACACCGTTTTCTTCGCCAGACGAGACCAGTGTGTAAGCCTGCTCGGCACAGAAGTGCGGCACATCCACAACCGCCGCCGGATCATCGGCTGTCATCCGCAACACACCGCCCGGACCCATCGCGCGCAACCGCTTTGCGGCCTTAAGGACCGGCAAAGGGCATAGCAGCCCGGTTGCATCAAGTTCTTCGTCTATCGTCATTGCGAAAAAGCCCTAAGTGCGGTGTTACAATTTGTCCACCGAGTTGTGAGATTCCGTGTCATGACGCGGCCTTCTTTGTCAGATAGGGTGGGCGGACATGTTCGGAATAGACATCTTTGACGCGGCACTTTTGCCCGCCATTCTGGTCGCGCTTGCGGCTGGCTTTCTGTCGTTCCTCAGCCCCTGCGTGCTGCCCATAGTGCCGCCCTATCTGGCCTACATGGGCGGTATTTCGGTCACCGACATGCAGGGTGCGGATCGCAAGGTCCGCAACAAGGCACTGGGCACGTCGATCTTTTTTGTCCTCGGCCTTTCAACGGTTTTCCTGCTGCTCGGCTTTACCGCCAGCGCCTTTGGACGATTCTTTCTAACAAATCAGGATTTATTCGTCTCAATCGCGGGCATCATAATCATGATCTTCGGCGCGCATTTTGTCGGTGTTTTTCGCATTGGCTTTATGGATCGCGAAATGCGTATCGATGCCGGTGATCGCGGCGGTTCGGCCTTTGGAGCTTACGTCCTTGGGCTTGCCTTTGCCTTTGGATGGACACCCTGCATCGGTCCGATCTTGGGCGCGATTCTGTCGTTGGCCGCCTCCGAGGGGGATGTGACGCGCGGCACAACGCTTCTGGCAGCCTATGCCGTGGGTCTTGGTGTGCCGTTCATTCTGGTTGCCGCGTTCTTCCCGCGCCTTTCGGGGCTGATGGGATGGATGCGCCGTCACATGGAGCGGATCGAACGCGTGATGGGCTTGCTGCTTTGGACCGTTGGTTTGCTGATGCTGACGGGTGCCTTTACCGACTTTAGCTGGTGGCTGAACGAACAATTCCCCGTTTTGCAGCGTTTTGGTTAGATAAAACCTGCGCAATTCTCCGGATTTTGTGCCTTCTCGCCGCCACATTTTCCGGCTAATTTCGCCCTATGTTGCCGAGGGGAAAATCGACCGTATCCAAGCGCCGGGTGTTTTACATCCCCGGCTACGATCCCTATCCGCCACGCCGGTACCGCGAGCTTTATCGCACGGAAAGCGCCAAGCAGGCTGAAATCTCTGGCTATCGCATCGAACAAAAGGCGGGGCACTCGGAAACGGGATGGAAAGTACGTGCCGAGATCGAAGGTGAGCGCGTGCAAAGCACGGTCGATGTTCTGGTCTGGAACGACCTTGTGCAGTCGTCGATGCGTGCAGGCATTGCTGGCACCTACCTTTCGCTGTTGAAAACATCGTGGATCTACATCTCGACCGGTACGCTGCGCCGCCTGACGTGGCTCGCCAAAGGGCCGGTTCTGGCGGCGCTCTACCCGATCTTCATGCTGCTTGGTCAGCTGTTTTTGGCCGTTGCTGCCGCAGCTACCTTGGCGAGTTTTGCGGGATGGGTCACGCTTACGGTTGGTGCCGCGATGAACCGTCTTTTGGGTATGGCCCCCGATACCGGACATTGGGTGTGGCTCTTGGTCGGTGGCGCAGTGTTCTGGGTGATTTTCCTGCCCATTTGCCTTTCGATCCTGCGGTGGTTCAAATCGAAGGATGACAAGACCTTCGCCTATTATCTGATGCACGACTACGCCTACACCGCCAAAAAGCGCGGCGCCTATCCCGATGAAATCGAAGCGCGGCTGCACGAGTTTCGCCACCGCATCGAATCTGCCCTGCGCGAAGACATTGATGAGGTTTTGATCGTGGGTCACTCCTCGGGCGCGCAGCTGGCTGTGTCGCTTGTGGCCGACCTCTTGCGCGAAAACCCTTTTGGGCGGCACAAAGGCCCCAAGCTGTCGCTTTTGACGCTTGGTCAGGTAATCCCGATGGTCAGCTTTTTGCCAAACGCCGACCGATTGCGCCGTGACTTGCGGTTGCTGTCAACAGCCGAGCAGATCACATGGATCGATATTTCGGCACCCGGCGATGGCTGTTCTTTCGCCTTGTCCGATCCGGTTGCCGTCTCTGGGGTTGCACCAGAGAAAGGCCAGCAATGGCCGACAATCATCTCGGCAGCCTTCTCAAAAACCCTCTCGCAAGAGCGACAAAAAGAGTTGCGCCATCGGTATTTTCGTCTGCATTTCCAGTATCTCTGTGCCTTTGATAAGCCCGGCGAGTATGATTACTTCAAGATCACCGCAGGTCCGCAATCGCTGGGCCAGCGCTTTCGAGGTCGCCGGTCGTCTGTCAGTCGGATCGACGTGGCCGCCTCTGGCTTTACATCGACCGTGGCATGATCCCGCCAAAACCGGGGGCACGCGAGGCGCGGGTCTCGCTTTGGCGCTACTGGCGGCTGTTTCGAACCGACATTCTGTCGGCACAGCCCGAACGGCTTTACCGCGCCAAGATGGCCGAGTTTCGCACGCCGTTTTTCCGCTCCTTTCTGGTCAATGACCCGGACTTGGTGCGCCACGTTCTGATCGAGGCACCAAAGGACTTCCCGAAGTCGGAACGCGTCATTCGCGGGCTCAACATCCTGCTGGGCCAGTCGGTTTTTGTCACCAACGGGGCGCTTTGGGAACGTCAGCGCCGCATTATCGACCCCGCCTTTGAAGGGGGGCGCATAAGGGATCGGTTTGGGGCCATGATGGCTGCGGCCGAGGCCGCAGCAGACCGCGTCCAGCCGGGTCGCGTCGATATCGAGGCGCTGGCCAGCCATGCCACGGCGGACGTCATCTTTCGCACGCTCTTCTCGATTCCGATCGAAGATCAGGTTGCCAGCAAAACCTACGCGGCCTTCCGCGCCTTTCAACGCAGCCAGCCTGTGGCGATCCTGTCGGCGTTGATCCCGTGGTGGCCGGTGCGCCACAAACGTGCGACCCGCGAGGCGGCGCAGGAACTGCGTTCGCTGATTGCAAAGTTGGTCACCGCGCGCGAGGCTGAGATCGAAGCGGGCACAGCGCCGGATGATCTGGCAACGAAAATCATGACAACGCCGGACCCCGAAACGGGGGAGACCTTTACCCGATCGGAGATGGTCGATCAGGTGGCGATCTTCTTTCTGGCTGGGCACGAGACAAGCGCGTCGCTTTTGGGATGGGCGCTTTGGTGTCTTGCGGCCGCGCCCGAAACCGGGCGCCTGGTGGCCGAGGAAGCCGAGGCGTTCATGCGGGCGCCGTCCTTTGCGGGGCTGTCGCAGATGCCAGCCGCCCGCAACGTTCTGCGCGAGACATTGCGCCTCTATCCGCCGGTGCCAATGATGGTGCGCGAAGCCGCTGTCGCACAGGAATTTCGCGGTCGGGAGGTGAAAAGAGGCGCGCAGATCGTGATCTCGCCCTGGCATTTGGGGCGGCATGAAAACGCATGGGACGCGCCTGATGCATTCCTGCCAGAGCGGTGGGACGCAAAGCCTGCACGCGAGGCGTACCTGCCGTTCTCTGCCGGGCCGCGGGTGTGTCCGGGTGCCGGGTTCGCGATGGCAGAAGGTGCGGTGCTACTTGCGGCACTCATGGCCCGGTTTCAGTTTGAAGTGGCAGAGACACCGGTGCCTGTGGCGCATCTGACCACGCGCGCGAGGGACGGAATATTCCTCAACGCCGCGCACAGGTGAAATTTCCTTTTAGGAAATCGGCAACGATCAACGCGCTTGGTAATATGCCAACACATAGAGCCGGATTGCCGAGGCTAGGCCCGTCTCAAGATCGCGCGCCGCGTCAATGTCAGCGGCCAGCTCGTTCAAGGCACGCCCCTCATCCCGCGCAATGTCGCGGAACGCTTTCCAGAACTCGTCTTCGAGGGAAACGCTTGTGCGATGTTGCTTGAGCGTCAGCGAGCGTTTGACAGGTCTCCCCATCTCACCGCTCGCGCTTGTGGTGATCTACTTTTGCCGCCGCTTTGTCGGCATCGGACTGGTCCTTGCGCTTTTCCGCTTTGGTCCGACCAAACTTGACCGTGTTCACATCAGCGCGCGCCCTTGCGTCTGAACGCGCGCGCTCTTTGCGTGCCTTATTCAGGTTAAAAACACTCACTTTGGCCCGATCATTTTTTCAGGCCGCACCACGTCGTCAAAGGTCGCCTCATCGACAAAGCCAAGCCTTACAGCTTCCTCCTTCAGCGTCGTCCCGTTCTTGTGCGCCGTCTTGGCCACGGTGGTGGCGTTGTCATAGCCGATGGTAGGGGCCAAGGCGGTCACCAGCATCAGGCTTTCGCGCATCAACTGGTCGATCCGGGTCTCATTCGCCTTGATGCCCGACACACAATTGTCGGTAAATGCACTCGCTGCATCGCCCAAAAGCTGCATCGATTGCAGCACGTTATAGGCCATCATCGGCTTATAGACGTTCAACTCGAAATGCCCCTGAGAGCCTGCAAAGCCCACCGCCGCATCGTTGCCAATCACATGGGCGCAGACCTGCGTCATCGCCTCGCACTGGGTCGGGTTCACCTTGCCGGGCATGATCGACGAGCCGGGTTCGTTCTCAGGGAGCAGCAATTCATAAAGCCCGCAGCGCGGGCCAGAGCCAAGCAGTCGAATGTCGTTGGCAATCTTGAACAGGCTCGCCGCTGCGGCCTTGAGCGCGCCCGACATCGCCACCATGGCGTCATGGGCGGCCAAAGCTTCGAACTTGTTAGGCGCCGTCACGAACGGCAAACCGGTGATCCGCGCCATGTTCGCCGCCACCTCTTCGCCCCAACCGGGGCGCGTGTTCAGCCCGGTGCCAACAGCGGTACCCCCCTGGGCCAGTTCATAGATATCGCCCAAAGCGGCCTCAATACGTTCTATCGATTTGGCCACCTGATGCGCATAGCCCGAAAACTCCTGCGCCAATGTCAAAGGCGTTGCGTCCATCGTATGGGTGCGCCCGATCTTGATGATGCCATCAAACTCGGTGACTTTCGCTTCCAAAGCGGAATGCAACTTCTTCAACCCCGGCAAGGTCACATCGCGCGCGGTCATCGCCGTGGCAATATGCATCGCCGTCGGGAAGGTGTCGTTTGACGATTGCCCCATATTGCAGTGATCGTTGGGGTGCACCGGCTCTTTTGAGCCAATCACGCCGCCCATGATCTCAATCGCCCGATTCGCTATCACCTCGTTGGCGTTCATATTCGACTGCGTGCCCGACCCGGTCTGCCAGACCACCAACGGAAAGTGATCATCCAGCGTGCCCGCCACCACTTCGCCCGCCGCCTTGATCATCGCGTCGGCTTTGTTCTCGTCCAACACGCCCGCGGCCTTGTTCGCCTCGGCACAGGCTTGCTTGATCACCCCAAGTGCGCGCACTACCGCCACCGGTTGCGTTTCCCAGCCAATGGGAAAGTTCATCAGGCTGCGTTGGGTCTGGGCGCCCCAATACTTGTCGGACGGCACCTCCAAAGGGCCAAAGCTGTCGGTTTCAGTACGGGTGTCAGACATGCGCGCGCTCCAAAGAAGTGACGCTCTGAGCTATAGGCAAGCGCGTGCGCAGGCGCAATGTTCTCAGGCAAGCCGGCGGAACATCGCACCTTGATATTTCGGATGGTTTTCCAGAACGCGGGCCAGGCTGTCGCGCATGCCTGCCAGATCATTGCCATAGAAATAAAACAGCGTACGGTCCTGATCCTGTGTCCAGCCGCGGCTGACAGCGAGGTTCGCCAAGGCATCGCGGCAGACTTGCGAGAAATCGCGCCGCGCTTTTTCACTGGTCGTCAGACGACGATCCAGCGACAACTCCAACCCTTCTGCACGGCCAAAAATCAAGGGGTCGCTTACGCTCTCAGAAAGCCTGATTGAGGAACCACACGGCGCTGAAAGATGCTCTAACATCCCTGCCACGGTCTGCAGACCATCACGGGACGCATCGGTCAGCCCAAGATAAAGGTCAATGCCACGCACCTGCGCATTGCCGAAGGACTCAACACTTGTTTCCATCACGGTGCCAAGGCCAGCCGCAGCCATTTGTGCCGTAAGCGGTGTCACAAATGTCTCTTCGGCGTCGCGGTGCCCCATTTTGACAGGCAAATGCACCTCGGCCAGCGAGACCTGCAAAACAACGTTTTTCTTCAGCGTAAGGTTCTTAAACAGCATGCGACTCTCCCCTATCCGGAAAGCGTGCCCCCAAATTGTGGCAAAAGACGGAACGTATCGCGGCAAGACAAGGGCTGCGCGCGATTTTCCGCCAAGATTAACCCGTTATTAGAGCCTGCGCCTTAGCCCAGGTGCATCCGCAAGAATTGCGCGAAAGGCACCGTTTTGACACCAACACTTCATGAAATTGCAGACCGCGTTTACCCCGATGGGCAGCACACCCGGAAACCGCCCTCTTATCTGGATACGTACCAAAAAATTCTTGAGCCTTTTCAGGGCAAAACCATATCACTGCTAGAACTTGGCGTGCACTCAGGCCATTCGCTGCTGCTTTGGCGCGCGTTTCTGCCCGATGCGCACATTACCGGCCTTGATCTGCGCGAACCACCCGACAACGTCACGGGCCTTGAAAACGTCACCTACATTCGCGGGCGGCAGGAAGATGTGACTGTCCTTGATCAAACGACGGCGGCCAATGGTCCATTCGATCTGATTGTCGATGATGCCAGCCATATTGGTCGCTTGACCAAGGCGTCATACCGCCATTTGTTCGATCACCTGAAACCCGGCGGGCTTTATATTTTTGAGGATATCGCGGCCTCGGTGCGGTTTCCTGACTGGCCGGATTATGCCCCTATGACCCGGCCCGCCGATGAAGGCGACCGGTTTCCAAGCTACGATGTCGGGATGATCGGCGTGCTTAAGCAATTGGTCGACGATGTGGCGCTTGGCAAAAACGATATTGCCTCTCTCACCTTTTTTGCCTCGATGGCGGTACTGACCAAGGCTCAGGGCTGATAAGCAGCCCGCACTTTGCCGGGGCGGATCAGGTCATCCAGCATCCAGGAAATATCTTCGATCTGCTCGGCAATCACATGGGTGACACCGCTTTCGCGCTGCACCCGACCGGTCACTTTCAGCGCGCGCCCCGAGATCACTGCGCGGCGAAATTTCTCATACATCTTGCGCCAGACAATCACGTTTGAAATGCCCGTCTCATCCTCAAGCGTGATGAAAATCACGCCCTTGGCGGTGCCGGGGCGTTGCCGCACCAGAACAAGACCAGCGACAGAAATGCGCGCTCCATTCGGTGGCACATCCAACTGATCATGCGGCAAACACGCCGGCGGGCGTGGCCAACGGGGTGGCGCAGTAGGCATCTCCATGAGAACAAATATAGAACATCAAAAATCTCATGCCAATCCCTTTCATTGGTCCAGAAATATGGCGGGGGTGCGGGGGCAGAGCCCCCGCGGATCGACGCAGCGAAGCTGCGGCGAAACCGCTAACAAAACACGCCAAAGGGGCTGGAATGATAGGCGCAACCGCCTTAGGTACTGCCGCAAATCAAAGTCAACCGGAGCGATCATGGCCAAGATCACCTATATTGAGCACAACGGAACCGAACACGTGGTGGATGTCCCCAACGGGCTGACCGTGATGGAAGGCGCACGCGACAACGGCATCCCGGGCATCGAAGCCGACTGCGGCGGGGCCTGCGCGTGCTCAACCTGTCACGTCTACGTGCACCCCGACTGGGTCGAAAAACTGCCAGCGGTCGATGCGATGGAAGAAGACATGCTGGATTTCGCGTTCGAGCCAAAGCCCGAACAATCTCGACTGACCTGCCAGTTGAAAGTGTCCGACGCGCTTGACGGTCTTGTGGTGCAAATGCCTGAAAAGCAAATCTGATGTGGCGTGCGGGCGCCCTTGTGCTGACGCTTCTGGCAGGGCAGGCCAGTGCCGAAGGCGTGGCCTCCGCGCGATACGAAGACCCGACAACGCGCTATGCCCACGGCATTCTGGGCGACGCCATTGAGCACGGAGCCCTGGTCATCGAGACGACCAGCGGTCGCCGGATCAAGTTCGTGCTCCCCGCCTCGCGAGTGTTCGAAGATACCGAACCGCGTGTTGTCGACGTTGATGGGGACGGCGCGGCTGAAGTCGTTGTTGTCGAAACGCATACCAGTCTCGGAGCGCGGCTTGCCGTCTATGATGAAACAGGCCTGATCGCGGCCAACGACTATATTGGCCAAAGAAACCGGTGGCTTGCGCCTGCGGGCACCGGGGCGGCGGATCTCGACGGGGATGGTCGCATCGAGTTGATCTATGTGGACCGGCCGCATCTGGCCAAGACCTTGCGCATTTACGAATATCGCCCGGGTGAACTGAAACTTGAAGCCTCGTTTCAGGCCGTCACCAACCACCGTATCGGCGAGAGCGACATTGCAGGCGGCATCCGAAAATGCGCTGACGTCCAGGAGGTTATCGTGGCAGACGCAAATTGGCGCGAGGTTCTGGCAATCCGTTGGGATGGCAAAAGATTTGATGTGACGCGGCTTGGGCCTCACATGGGTCGCGAGAGCTTTGCAAAGGCCATGAGCTGCAATTAAAAAAGCGGCGACGCCAAGGGAGGAGAGGCGCCGCCGCGAAATGACGTCAGCCCAAAGGGAGGAGAGGGCTTATGTCGTGGCCAGAAACTGGCCGGGTCTTAAGAGCGACGACATCGGGAGGAGGATGATATCGCCGCCGTTACAGGGCCCATAAAGGGAGGAGAATGGACCCCGATCTCGTTAGCCTTGATAGGCCGCCTGATAGGCGATCCCGCGGATTTCTGCGCGGTGGATGCCCAAGTCGGCCAGTTCACGCTCGCTCAAAGCTTCAAGCTCGCGCAGGGTGGTGCGGTAAACGGCGTATTGAGCGCGACGTGTGCGCAGGCCGTCAAAAATATTGGCGACACGAGCGCCAAACGAGGCGGATGCTGTAGTCATCGTAGTCATGTCAGTTTCCTTTCTGTTGCGGTGGGTAGACCGCTGGTGTTCGTTGATACTGAAGATAGGGCTTTGCTGCAGTTGCACAATAGACGACAATTCAATGCTGCTATGCAGCAATCGCATAGGTGCCGCAAGGTTAAGTCACAGAAATGCCTAAGTTTTTGGCGCAATCTTGCTTCGGTCTTGTTCTATTGCCCAAAGAACGTGATCTATGCAAAAGAACTGTGCAAAAGGACATAAGACGCCATGATTGATCGCAAGGTTATCCTTGACAAGCTGAAATCCATCGCGCTTCCGGATGGCGGTGATTTGGTGTCTCGCGATCTTGTGCGCGCATTGCAGATCGAGGGTGATTCTGTCCGATTTGTCATTGAAGCGGTCTCTGCCGATCAGGCCCGCACCCTTGAAGGCATCCGCACCCAGGCTGAAAGCGCTTTGCGGGCCCTGGAAGGTGTGGCCTCTGCCAGTGTTGTCCTGACAGCCCACGCAGGCGCGCCAAGCGCTCCCAGGCCGCCATCGCTCAAGGTGGGCGGACACGCCAAGCCCCATCAGGGCGGGCCAGCCCCGATTTCAGGTGTCGATCGCATCATTGCCATAGGCTCTGGCAAGGGTGGTGTTGGCAAATCGACGGTATCGTCCAACCTTGCCGTGGCCCTTGCCAAAGAAGGCCGCCGCGTGGGGCTGCTTGACGCTGATATTTATGGCCCCAGCCAGCCCAAGATGATGGGCGTGATGAAACGTCCGTCCTCTCCCGATGGGAAAAAGATCATCCCGCTGCATGCCCACGGCGTCACGCTTATGTCGATAGGGTTTATGGTAGAGCCCGAAAAGGCCGTTGTCTGGCGCGGCCCGATGTTGATGGGCGCGCTGCAACAGATGCTGGGGCAGGTGGAATGG
>JABDJX010000071.1 GCA_013003245.1 Silicimonas sp.
CTCCATCTCAGCGAGAAACGTCAGCAGGTCATCGGCGTTAGGCTCTTTGACTTCCAAGTCCGAGGGGCCGTAGGGCAAGTCCATTTTGTCGTCGAGTGTCACCAACTGCTTTGACAGGCGGATTTGGTCGGCATGATCGATCAGGGTTTGGCGCCGCTTGGGTTGTTTGATTTCTTCTGCGCGCTCCAGAAGGGTCTCCAGATCACCGTACTCGTTGATCAAAAGCGCCGCAGTTTTCACACCGATACCGGGCGCTCCGGGCACATTGTCAACGCTGTCGCCGGCAAGAGCCTGAATATCGATCACACGGTCTGGGCCGACGCCAAACTTGGCCTCAACCCCTTCCACACCGATGCGGGTGTTCTTCATCGCGTCAAACATCTCGACACCACCGCCGACAAGCTGCATCAGGTCCTTGTCCGAGCTGATGATGGTGCAGCGTCCACCGGCTTCGCGGGCCTGAACTGCCAAAGTGGCAATAATGTCGTCGGCCTCAAAACCCTCTTCTTCCAAACAGGCAATATTGAATGCACGCGTTGCATCACGGGTCAGCGGGATTTGCGGGCGCAGGTCTTCGGGCATCGCCTCACGGTTGGCTTTGTACTGATCGTAAAGTTCATTGCGGAAAGTGTGGCTGCCCTTGTCGAACACAACCGCTGCATGGGTCGGTGCATCGGGCCCGCGATTGTCTTCAACCATCTTCCATAGCATGTTCACAAAGCCCGAGACAGCGCCAACCGGAAGACCGTCAGACGCGCGCGTGAGCGGGGGCAGGGCGTGATAGGCGCGGAAGATGAACGCTGATCCATCAATCAAATGAAGATGGTGCCCCTTACCAAATGCCATGTCGCAGCCTCCCCGATTTGCTCACACCAGTGAATGCCAGAATCATGGACGGGGTTCCAGCGGGCTTTGCCTTTTCATTGGTCTATAAATATGGCGAGGGGGTCTGGGGGAGCAGAGCTCCCCCAGCGTAGCGACGGGCGCAAGCCCGGCGCAAATCATCTGCCCTTGAAAAGCCCGCCCAGGATACCGCGGACGATTTTGCGTCCGGTTGTGCCGGTCAACTCGCGGACGACCATCTTGGTCAGCTTGTCACTCATGCTGTCGGACCGCGACGACCTGCGCGAGGTTGAGCGGCCAACGGTATCTTCTTTATACCGCCGGGCTTTCTTGAATTCGCGTTCTTGCTCCTCCGCCAATTCTTCTTGTCGTTCGGCTTCCTCCGCCTCTGCTGCGGCTATCTCGGCGCGCTGCGTCAAAACCTCATACGCACTTTTGCGATCCTTGGCGGCTTCGTATTTGCCTGCGATGGGTGACGTATCGACAACTGCTTGCCGCTCGGCCTCGCTGATCGGGCCAAGTTGCGAAGAAGGCGGTCGGATCAAGGTGCGCTCGACCACGCCGGGTGCACCCTTTGCTTCAAGCATCGATGTCACCGCTTCACCGACGCCCACCTCGCGGATCGCCTCCTCGGTCGAAAAGCGCGGGTTGTCACGATACGTCTGTGCGGCCTGACGCAACGCTTTTTGGTCCTTGGCGGTGAAAGCGCGCAAGGCATGCTGCACGCGGTTGCCAAGTTGGCCCAAAATGTCTTCAGGCACGTCGTCAGGGTTCTGCGTGACAAAGTAGACGCCAACACCTTTTGAGCGGATCAGGCGTGCCACTTGTTCTACCTTGTCGACCAGCGCTTTGGGCGCGTCGTCAAACAGAAGGTGCGCTTCGTCAAAAAAGAAAACCAGCTTGGGTTTGTCGGGATCGCCCACTTCAGGCAGTTCCTCGAAAAGCTCCGACAGCAACCACAAAAGCGATGTTGCATAAAGCCGGGGCGCGCCCATCAGCTTGTCGGCAGCCAGAATGTTGATCCGCCCACGCCCGTCGGGGTCCGTACGCATGATGTCGGTCAACTCAAGCGCTGGCTCGCCAAAGAACTGCGTGGCGCCTTGGTTTTCCAGAACCAGCAACTGCCGCTGGATTGCGCCGACGGATGACGTGGCGATGTTGCCGTACCGGATCGAAACTGCATCCCTGTTCTCGCCCAGCCAGACCAGCATCGACTGCAAATCCTTGAGGTCCAACAGCGGCAGGCCCTCTTCGTCGGCGACGCGAAAGGCAATGTTCAGTACGCCTTCCTGCGCGTCGGTCAATTCCAGCAGGCGCGCCAAAAGCAAGGGGCCCATCTCGGAGACAGTTGTGCGCACCGGGTGGCCTTGCTCCCCGTAGAGGTCCCAGAAGGTGACGGGAAACGCACCATAGGTGTAATCATCAAGGCCAATAGTGCCCGCGCGCTTTGTAAACGCGTCATGCAGTTTGAAGCCTTCAGAGCCAGCCTTGGCCAGGCCGGAAAGGTCTCCTTTGACGTCTGAGAGAAAAACCGGCACGCCTTCGGTCGCGAATCCCTCGGCCAATATCTGAAGCGTTACTGTTTTACCGGTGCCCGTAGCCCCTGCGATCAATCCGTGCCGGTTGGCATATTTTAATAATAACTCTTGATGTTCTGCGTAGCCATCCCCGCCGCCACCGACAAAAATCGTTTCTCCCAAAGCTCTTATCCCTTTGTTGTCGTCATTCTTTCGGCAAGAATAGCTTATTAACCATTCTCCGCCACACTTAAGCGATCAAAGGGATTCCCTTTGATTTTCCTCCCTGTTGACTGGCCGCGCCTCTTTGGCGCGGCTTTTTTCCTTGCCCAAGGTAAGAACAGTGTAAGAACAAGGGCTTTTCCTTTGAAATTGTGATCAAAACCCTGTTGACGGGTGCAGATTCAAACCTTAGCGTACGGTCAAAATAAGCTGGTCAGTCCAGCAGGGAGTGAAGCGAAAGGGTCCGTACAGCGGGCCCTTTTTCTTTTGTGGCAATGGCTTGCCGGTCTTGCGTTTGGTGACTGACAACCCATTTGCTGCATGATACATGGCGCGAAAGCGATGAAGTGAGGATATCATGAGTAAAATCGTCGGATTTCTGGGGGCGTCGGCTGTTCTGGCGTTTACGTCTTTGGCTTTTGCACAGGACTCGTCCGAGCAGGACCAGACGCCGCCTGCAGACGGCAACAGCGCTGCCGGTTTGTCAACGGGCACCCCGGTCGAAACCGGTCCACAAGTGGGCGACACATATGTTGCCGAGAAAATTCAGGATTGGGAACTGCGCTGCATCAGGGCGGATGGTGGAAAGGACCCGTGTCAGCTTTACCAACTTCTGAAAGATGCTGAAGGAAATTCCGTCGCCGAATTCAGCCTGTTCAATCTGCCCGAAGGCGGCGAGGCATTGGCGGGTGCCACTATCATCACACCGCTTGAGACACTGCTGACCGCGCAACTGCGTCTCGGTGTCGATGGCGGGCAGGGCAAGCGCTATCCCTACAGTTTTTGCAGCAATGTTGGTTGCTTCGCGCGCGTCGGATTCACCGCCGAGGATATCGATCGCTTCAAGAAAGGGTCATCCGCCCAGGTTGTCATCGTGCCAGCGGCTGCTCCACAAGACACCGTCGATCTGTCCGTCTCACTTTCCGGGTTCACGGCTGGATGGAACGCCGTGATTGCGGCAAATGCGCCCGAGTGATCAGGCCCGAGTGATGCGAGTGAGGATTTCAAGCCCGATATTGGGGCCGACGAAGTTGAGAAACCCGTCGGCTCCGTAAAGCCTTCGATCAATTGTGCCCGTCATCAGGATCGACAATCGCGATCTGTCGCCCAATTCGGTGCCTTGCTGTCGAAAAAGCTGTGCGGAAAAACGCTCGGTCCGGGTGACATCACGGATTGTCAAATTGCCGGTTATGGTCGCCTTTTCCACGGTGCCTTCGATCTTTTCTGACTGAAACCGGATGGTTGGAAAGCGATCTGTATCCAGAACCTGTGCGCCCTTCATGGCCTCGGTTGCAAAGAAAATGCCTGCGTTTGCCTGTGTCATGTCGATGACCGCGCTGACCTTGCTGCGCGACGGGCGATCGACATCAAGCAGGATGTCAGCTGTATCCACCACAGCTTTGCCCTTCATACCATTTCCGTTCAGAACATAGGTAAAGTTGATCCGCGAGGCTTCTCGGTCAAGCGTATAACGGACAGGCGCCGCCAGGGCAGGGCACGTGATCAAGGTCGCGCCAAGTCCTGTCAAAGTGGTTCGTCGAGTGATCATATACACTAGCTAGCACGCATGCGGACCTGTGTGATTATTTTTATGCTGTGATTTGGGCGTGCTAACGCACTTGTGCCGCAAAAACGTGCGGGCTTCCGCCAATCTCCGCGACATCCCGCCGCAAGGACATTCCGTCATCTTTTGTCGGTTGGCTCGGGGGTCCACTCTCCACCGATGACCCGTATGGACACTCAATTTGAACCGATCCCCAACGCGCCCACGCAAGCTGCGCATGTGGACCGCAATGTGCGCTCGGCGATGCTGCGCGGCTGGCGCCGCAAGTGCCCGCAGTGCGGGACTGGTCCGATGATGAAGGCCTACCTCAAGGTGCGCGATACCTGCCCGGTGTGTGATGAGGAATTGCATCACCACCGCGCTGATGATGGTCCGGCTTATCTGACCATCCTCATCGTGGGTCACATCATGGCGCCGCTGTTGATCTGGGCATTCACCGAGTTTCGGCCCGAGCCAATGGTTCTGGCGACATCGTTTACCGTCGGCTGCGTGGCGCTTTCGCTTTACCTGTTGCCGCGTCTGAAGGGAGCGATTGTCGGGCTGCAGTGGGCCAAGCGGCTTTATGGCTTTGGACCGTCGTCTTAAGCCCGTGACACCACTGATTCGCGATGCGGCGACCGTTATTCTTGTGCGCGACGCAAAGAGTGAGCCGTCCCTTCTGATGGGCCAACGCGGCGCGACGGCGGCTTTTATGCCTGACAAATATGTCTTTCCCGGCGGTGCGGTCGATGACGGCGATGCTGAGATCCCGCTTGTGTCATCGCTGTCTGATACCTGTGCGCAGCGTTTGCAGATGGAGGCAAAAGGGCCCGGCGCGTCGGCCCTTGCAACCGCTGCCATCCGAGAGCTTTGGGAAGAAACGGGCCAGTGCTTGGGTGAACAAGGCGTATGGACTGACGCGCCCGACAGTTGGTCAGGCTTTGCGAACCGCGACCTGCGCCCATCTGCAGGCGCGCTTTCGTTTTTCTTCCGTGCGCTGACCCCACCGGGCCGACCACGTCGCTTTGATGCGCGTTTCTTTCTCGCGGATGCGGCGGCGTTGGCAACTGACCCCGACGATTTCACCAACGCCGAAGCGGAACTGACCCACCTGCACTGGGTGCCGGTTGCCAAGGCGCGGGAGTTGAACCTGCCGTTCATCACGCGCATCGTCTTGGCCGAGTTGGAAAGCCACCTGCCGAACCTTGGCGCTCCCGACCGCGTGCCTTTCGTGAAGAACGAAGAGCAAAGTGAAGTGATCTGGCTTTAGCCCAAAAGCGCTATGGCAAGGATCGATGCGGTCAGCACGCCCATGCCGACCCATTCACGCGATGTGAGTTTCTCGCGAAACCACAAGGCCCCGACCAGCAGCGAGAAGATCAACTCGATCTGGCCGACGGCAAAGACAAAGGCTGCGTTCATCAGGGAAAAGGCGGCAAACCAACTCCAGCTGCCGATCAGGGAAAAGACGCCAACCAGGGCGCTGGTACGCCACGCGCGCAGCGTTGCCTTGATCTGACCTGGCTCGCGCCACCAAAGCCACAGGCCCAGGGCCAGCGTTTGCCATGCTGTGACGAGGGCCAGGGTTGCTCCACCTGTCAGCACCGGATCACCCGTATCCAGCGCCAGAGTTGCGCCGCGATAGGTGACGGCAGAAAGCGCAAAGAAAAGGCCCGACAAAAGCCCAATCCCGGCGGCGCGGTTGAAA
>JABDJX010000086.1 GCA_013003245.1 Silicimonas sp.
TGCCTACGCCGCTGGCCTCCGGGCGCTCAGCCAGAAGAGAAATCAGGATGCACCCCGATCCGGTTCCAAGATCGAGCACCCTTTCAAAGGGCTTTTGCAACGCCAATTCAACCAGAGTTTCCGTGTCGGGCCGCGGGTCAAGCACATCGGCGGTGACCTTGAAGCGATGTTTCCAGAAATCGCGATAGCCCAGAATGTGAGAGACGGGCGTGCCCTGTGCCCGGCGCGTGAGCAATCCCTCGGCATCGAGCCCCGATTGCGCGGCAAACTCCAAAAGGCGGCGCGCGTCGGTGGAAGCGTCTGCAATCCCTGCCGCCTTAAGCATCGCGCGCGCCTCGTCGCGTATCACAGCCCCTGCTCTGCCATTTTCTCGGCCTGATCGGCGGCGGTCAGCGCATCAATCACCTCGTCAAGATCGCCCGCCATCACCTCGTTCAGCCGGTACAGCGTAAGCCCGATGCGGTGATCGGTCATCCGCCCCTGCGGGAAATTATAGGTGCGGATGCGCTCCGAGCGGTCCCCCGATCCCACCTGCGCCTTGCGGTCTGCCGAGCGTTCATCGTCGATCTTCTGGCGCTCCATGTCGTAGAGTTTCGCGCGCAGGTGCGCCATCGCGATGGCCCGGTTCTGGTGCTGGGATTTCTCTGAACTGGTGACCACAATCCCGCTTGGGATGTGGGTGATGCGCACGGCCGAATCCGTCTTGTTGACATGCTGCCCACCGGCACCGGAGGCGCGGTAGGTATCAAGGCGGATGTCGGTAGCCGGAATGTCGATGTCGACCTCCTCGGCCTCTGGCAGCACCGCCACGGTCGCCGCAGAAGTGTGGATGCGCCCGCCGGATTCGGTTTCCGGCACCCGCTGCACGCGGTGCACGCCGGATTCGTATTTGAGCCGGGCAAAGACGTTGTCGCCCGAGATATTGGCCGTCACTTCCTTCACACCGCCCAACTCGCTTTCGGCCAGTTCGATAATGGTGAATTTCCAGCCCCTTGCCTCGGCATAGCGCTGGTACATACGCAGAAGATCGCCAGCGAAAAGGGCCGCTTCATCACCGCCGGTGCCGGGGCGGATCTCCACAATTGCCGGGCGCGCGTCGGCGGCGTCTTTGGGCAGCAGCGCCAGCCGCAGGTTTTGCTCTGCCGCAGGCAGCGCCTCTTTCAGACCTGCCAGTTCCTCCTCGGCCAGACCCTTCATTTCCGGGTCTTCCAACATTGCTTCGGCCTCAGTTTGCGCGTCCAGCATCCCGCGATAGGCCGCGATCTCGGCGACAACCGGTTTCAGTTCGGCATATTCGCGCGCCAGATCAGCGATTTCGCTGGCTTCCGCTCCACCCGACATCTTCGCTTCAAGAAACTGAAAACGCTCGGTGATCTGTTGCAGTGTCTCTAAGGGAACCATATCTTCCTGTCTCTGATTGCGCCCTCGGCGTCAAGTGTCTGGATTGAAGGCGAAAATCGTGATATTGGTGTACCCATGATAAGAACCGCTCTTTTCATAAGCCTTTGCGCTGTTCCTGCCTTCGCCGATGTGACCAGTCCCAGCGGCAAAACCGTCGAGTGCTATTGCACCGACACCCAAGGCAGCCGCGTTGAACTTGGGGAAAGCATCTGCCTGCGGGTCGATGGGCGGGCGTTTATGGCGCAATGCGATATGTCGCTGAACGTGCCGATATGGCGCGATACCGGTCAGGGGTGCCTGTCGTCGCAAGCACCACCCGAGCCTTCACCCGCCGAACGTATGTTCCAACTCTTGTAGCCAGCGATCAATGCGGTCGGCATTTACGCCCCAATCGTATCCCACCGGAGACCGAGTGCGCGACGCGATTGAAAGCTTTGTCAAACCACCCGCCTCTGCCACAGCTTTCACCGTGATATAGTCGCGAAAGCCAACGCGCGAATAGGCCACGAATGTGATCATACCTTCATCAACACTGCCATCGAGCACGCGAATGCGCGGCTCTTCCATTGCGATGTCGAGCACGGTTTCAAGAACCGCCTCGGCGTCACCGCGAAACCGTGGCGCCTCGCGGCCAATCAGCCGCACCTGGGCGCGCGTGATCTCGTCCGCATCACCCGGATCGACGTGCCATGCGTCGGGATCATTAGGCGAAAACCGCAGCCAGAGGAAACCGGCAACCAGGACAAAGGCAAGTATATAAAGGAATGTATTCATGAGTTTAATTATCGTTCACAGGGATTGATCAAAGTTAGCTTGGATGCGCATCAAGTCCAGCCAAAGTTGATGGACATTACCATAGGTTTCTGGAAACCCTTTGGACACTTTTTGAAAAGGACGCCAATGGATCCCATTTTTGACACACCCGACGGGTTGGAACGGTTGATCGAGGTGATGCGCCGCCTGCGTGACCGCGAGACAGGCTGCCCGTGGGATATCAAGCAATCCTTTGAAACCATTGCGCCTTATACGATCGAAGAAGCCTATGAGGTCGCAGACGCCATTGACCAAGGCGACATGGCAGCCCTTGAGGGCGAGCTGGGCGATCTGCTGTTGCAGGTGGTCTATCACGGCCAGATGGGGGCCGAGGCCGGGCACTTTGATGTAGACAGCATCGCGCGGCGGTCAGCGGCGAAAATGATCGACCGTCACCCGCATGTCTTTGGCGATGAAAAGGGTGAAAAATCCGCCGAGCAGCAGACCCGCGACTGGGAAGCCGCTAAGGCCAAAGAGCGCGGCACGGGTGGTGAGACGCGCACTCTGGATGGCGTTGCTTTGGGTCTGCCTGCCTTGTTGCGGGCGCTCAAGTTGCAAAAGCGGCTGGCGCGGGTTGGTTTTGACTGGGGGGCAACCGGGCCTGTTTTGGACAAGCTGGTGGAAGAGGTGCACGAGTTGAACGCGGCGGAGACGCCCGACGCCAAGGAGGATGAGTTTGGCGATCTGCTTTTCGTCATGGTCAACCTTGCCCGCCACTGGGGGATCGATCCCGAAGCCGCTTTGCGGCGGACAAACGCCAAGGTCGAGCGCCGCTTCGCCGGTGTCGAGGATCGGCTGGCCAGCGAGGGGCGCACGCCAAGCGAGGCGTCGCTTGAGGAAATGGATGCACTGTGGACCGCTGAGAAGTCGGCGGAAAAAGATATCTGACAATTCTACTCAGGTATTGACCGACTAAAAGACTCAGGATATCTCCGTGGATAACCAACATGGAGTTTGACTGATGCGTCTTACAGCCCTTGCCGTTGCCCTTACCGCGCTTTCAGCGCCAGCGCTTGCCGATGAGGTCAACATTTATTCCTACCGCCAGCCCGAGTTGATCCAGCCCCTGCTGGATGGCTTCACCGAGCAGACGGGGATCAAAACCAACGTCGCTTTCGTCGATAAGGGACTGGTTGATCGCCTGAAGGCCGAAGGCGCACGCTCGCCTGCCGACATTATTCTGACCGTTGATATTTCACGCCTGAGCACGGCTAAAGAGGCCGGTGTGACGCAGAGCGCTGAAAGCGAAGTTCTGGCGGGCAACGTGCCTGAAAACCTGCGCGACCCCGATGGCCACTGGTTTGGCCTGACCACGCGCGCGCGTATCGTTTATGCCGCCAAAGATCGGGTCGCCCCCGGAGAGGTCACCACCTACGAAGACCTTGCAGCCCCCAAGTGGAAGGGACGCATCTGCACCCGCTCGGGCACACACGTCTACACACTGGGTCTGATCGGCGCAATGATTGCGCACAATGGTGTCGAAGCAACAGAGACATGGCTGAAAGGCGTGAAAGCCAACCTGGCCCGCGCGCCCGAAGGTAACGACCGAGCGCAGGTCAAGGCGATCTGGGCCGGAGAGTGCGATATCTCGCTTGGCAACACCTATTACATGGGTGCGATGCTGGACGACCCTGAGCAGGCCGAATGGGCCAATGCGGTGCGCCTTGATTTCCCGACCTTTGAAGATGGCGCAGGCACGCATGTGAATATCTCGGGCGTGGCGATGACAGCCTCTGCCCCGAACAGGGAACAGGCACTGGCGTTTATGGAGTACCTGGCCTCGGATGTGGCGCAGGCAATCTATGCCGCTGAGGTCAGCGAATATCCTGTCAGCCCGACGGCTTCTGCCACCGTCCGCGTGGCAGGATGGGGCAATTTCACCGCCGATACCGAAAGTCTTGCAGCCATTGCCGCCAACCGCGCAGAAGCCCTGCGTCTGGTTGAACGCGTGGATTTCGACGGCGCACCAGGCTCGGGCGGCTAAGTTCCCCCGGTCCCCTTGCCTGCTTGAACGCCGCCTTCGCGCGGCGTTCTTGCGTTTTGGACAGGTCGCTTTCTGGACAAGCGAAGGCGTGACAGGCATGGTCGCGCAATTCTCCCCAAGAGGTCGCAATGGCACCCCGCAAAATCATCATCGATACCGATCCCGGACAGGACGACGCGGTGGCGATCCTGCTGGCACTGGCCTCGCCCGAGGAGTTGGATGTGCTAGGCATCACGGCCGTTGCAGGCAACGTGCCGCTTGCGCTGACCGAAAAGAACGCACGTATCGTCTGTGAGTTGGCCAAAAAGACCGACACACCCGTTTTCGCAGGGTGCAGCGAGCCGATGGCGCGCAAACTGGTGACCGCCGAGCATGTGCACGGCAAATCCGGGCTCGACGGCCCGCAACTGGCCGATCCCACCATGGCGTTGCAGGACATGCATGCGGTCGATTTCCTGATCAACGCTCTGCGAAGCGAGGCCCCCGGCACTGTCACTTTGGTGCCCATCGGACCGCTCACCAACCTTGGCGTGGCCTTCAGTCGCGCGCCCGACATCATCGACCGGGTGCAAGAAATTGTGATCATGGGGGGTGCGTATTTTGAGGTGGGCAACATCACGCCTGCAGCCGAGTTCAACATTTATGTCGACCCGGAAGCTGCTGATATCGTGTTCAAATCCGGCGTTCCATTGGTGGCTATGCCGCTTGATGTGACCCACAAGGCCCTGACAACACGCGCCCGTGTTGATGCCTTTGCCGGACTGGGCAACGAAGTCGGCCGGATGGTGGCCGAATGGACCAGCTTTTTTGAGCGCTTCGACAAGGAAAAATACGGCTCGGAAGGCGCACCGCTGCATGACCCCTGCACCATCGCCTATCTGCTGCAGCCTGATCTGTTCTCGGGCCGTCACGTCAATGTCGAGGTCGAACTGACCTCTGAGTTGACCCGCGGGATGACCGTGGCGGACTGGTGGCGCGTCACCCAGCGTCCGGCGAATGCGACGTTTATGGGTGATGTGGATGCGGACGCATTTTTCAGGCTTCTGACAGACCGTCTGGCGCGACTGTGACCTTTCTTGTGGCCCCCGACCCCGACTGGCCCAACCGCGCCGCGCGCGAGATTGCGCGCTGGAAGAGCGCTGTCAAAGGTCTGAAGACCGTGCACCACATTGGATCCACATCAATCCCCGGCATGCCCGCCAAACAGGTGATCGATCTGCTGCCTGTGTTTGAAGACGAAAAGGCGCAAAAGGCTGCCCAGAATGCCGTTGAAGCCTTGGGCTACGAGTGGCTGGGCACTTATGGGCTTGAAGGCCGCGCTTACGCGCGCCTGGATGACGCGGATAGCGGTGTGCGGCAGGTACAGTCGCACTGCTACGCCGAGGATCATCCGGACATCAGACGGCACCTGGCCTTTCGCGACGCGTTGCGCTCTAACGGCGTTTTGCGGGCAGGCTATGCCTCGGTCAAAGCGGCCTGTGCCGCCCGTCATCCCGAAGGCGGCGCGGCCTACGGCACCTGCAAATCCGAATGGATCGACAAGACCGAGGCCCGCGCATTGGAGAGACTGTCATGAGCCAGCTTTTGCATCTTGCCGGACCGGGCGATTTTGAGCGGCTTTCGTCGATGGTCGCGCGGTATCACCAGAACGAAGGCATCGAGATGAGCGATGAGCAGCGCGAGCAGGCCGTCCAGCCCTTGCTTGACGGCTCTCCTTTGGGAGCTGTGTGGTTCATCGGCCCCAAAATGGCACCGGTAGGGTATGTTGCGGTGTCTTTCGGCTGGTCGATCGAGATGGGCGGCATGGACGCCTTTATCGACGAGTTGTGGGTCCGTGAGAAAGTGCGCGGGCGCGGTATGGGCAGCGAAGCTTTGGCAGCCCTGATCCCGGCGCTTGAAGGCGCAGGCATCAAGGCGCTGCACCTTGAGGTCGCCGACGGCAACCCAGCAGAGCGCATCTATAAGCGCGCGGGCTTCAAACGCCGCGCCTTCACCCTGATGACGCGGGTGACCTGATGGTGCAGATCGCCTTTGACAACTCCTACGTCCGCCTGCCCGCGCAGCTATACTCCCGGCTTGCGCCCACGCCCGTGACCGATCCGTCGCTGATCACGCTCAACCATTCCCTTGCAAACAGGCTTGGACTTGACGCAAAGGCGTTTGAGACCCCCGAGGGCATCGCCATCCTGGCAGGCAACGCCGTCCCGAGTGGCGCGGACCCTCTGGCGCAGACTTATGGTGGTCACCAGTTCGGGAACTGGTCCGGCCGTTTGGGCGACGGGCGCGCGATTCTTCTGGGCGAGGTGGTGACCCCGGATGGCGCGCGCTTTGACATCCAGCTCAAAGGCTCCGGCCCCACGCCCTATTCGCGCAATGGCGACGGACGCGCGTGGCTTGGCCCGGTGCTGCGCGAGTACCTTGTCTCCGAGGCAATGCATGCGCTCGGCGTGCCAACAACCCGCGCGCTTGCAGCCGTCAGCACCGGCGAGCGAGTGCAACGAGAAGAGGGTTATCCCGGCGCGGTCCTGACCCGTGTGGCCAGCAGTCACATCCGCGTCGGCACCTTCCAGTACATGGCCGCCACCGAGGATGCCGAAGGGCTTGCAGCCTTGGTCGAACACACGCTTGCCCGTCACTATCCCGACCGGCAGGGCCCGCTGGGACTGCTCAACGGCGTGATCGAACGCCAAGCCGCGCTGATCGCAAAATGGATGGGGCTGGGCTTTGTCCACGGCGTGATGAACACCGACAACATGACCATTTCGGGCGAGACGATTGATTACGGTCCCTGCGCCTTCATCGACACCTATCAGCCGATGGCGGTCTATTCCTCGATCGACCATGCCGAGCGCTATGCCTTTGCACGACAGCCCGATGTGGCGATGTGGAACCTTGCACAACTGGCCACGTCGCTTCTGCCAATGATTAACGACCAAAAGGCAGCGCAGGCAGCGCTGGATCGCTTTCCCGGCCTTTTTCAATCGGCATGGACGGACGTGTTCCGATGCAAGATCGGCTTGCAGACGGCGCAAGACGGCGACGTTGCCCTGATCCACGATCTTTTGACAAAAATGGCCGAAGGACAGGCGGATTTCACCAATACCTTCCGCGCCCTTGGCACGCAGACAGCGCGCGACCAGTTCCTTGATCCGGCCAGCTTTGACGCATGGCAAGCTATTTGGGCTGCGCGCCTTGAGGCAGAAGGGGCAACACTCGAGGATCGCATCGACGACTTGAGACAGGCAAACCCTGCGGTGATCCCGCGCACCCACCGCATTGAGCAGGCGATCCACGCTGCCGTGGCGGATGACTTCGCCCCGTTCAACAGGCTGCTGACCGCCCTGCTCTCTCCTTACATGCTGCCCCACGAGCAAGCAGACCTTGCCAAACCGCCCGCAGAAGACGAAATCGTGCCGCGCACCTTTTGCGGCACGTGAACCAAAAACGAACAGCTTTTTTGTCCATTACTGGCTCAAAAATATCCTGGGGGTCCGGGGGCAAAGCCCCCGGATGGTCGGCTCCGTCAGGAGCCGAAACCAGTACCGCGCACATACTCCGTTTTTAAGGGCGACCCCCCTCCTCCATCATGCTACCAAACGCGCATGGATCTCTTACAACTTACTTCGCTGCTCATTGTGCTTGCCGGCCTCTTTGGCGCCGTTAACTACCTTTTCCTCAAGCTACCCACCGCGATTGGCATCCTTGTGGTGTCGCTGCTCGCCTCAATGGCCATCCTGCTGCTCGACCTCTTCGTGGCGGGCATTTCCATCGACGATCAGGTGCGCAGCGTCGTCGGCACCATCGCGTTCTCCGACGCGCTTTTGGAGGGCATGCTGGGTCTTTTGCTCTTTGCGGGCGCGCTGCATGTAAAATTATCAGACTTGCGCGCACAGTGGCTGGTCGTGGCGCTGATGGCGACGATTGGCGTGGCACTCTCGACGGTGATCGTGGGAGTCGGGTTTTCGTGGCTGACCGGCATGCCGATCCTTGTGGCGCTGGTCTTTGGCGCGCTGATCTCGCCCACCGATCCGGTCGCGGTGCTGGGCGTTCTGCGCGAAGCCTCTTTGCCAAAGACGTTGGAGACCAAGATCGCGGGCGAGAGCCTTTTCAACGACGGCGTGGGCTACGTTGTCTTCCTCGTCCTGCTTGGCATCGCCTTCCCACAAGGAGACGCCCACGGATCAGGGCTGGTCGGCGCCGCCACGCTTTTCTTTCAGGAAGCTGTTGGCGGTGCGCTTTTGGGCCTGGTTCTGGGCTGGCTGACGTTTCGGCTGATGATGCGCATCGACGACTACTCGCTTGAGGTGTTGCTAACACTGGCTTTGGCATTCGGCGGCTATCAGCTTGCGGTCTGGCTGCACGTCTCGGCCCCGATCATGGCGGTTTGTGCCGGTCTTCTGATCGGTGATGTCGGGGCAGCAAAAGGGATGAGCGAGGAGACGCGCAAATACGTCGATGCCTTCTGGAAGCTGATCGACGAGATCCTCAACGCGGTGCTCTTCCTGCTGATCGGGATCGAGGTTTTTGCCATCACTTTCGATATGACGGCCTTTCAGACCGGTCTTGCCGCAATCGTGCTGGCGCTTTTTGCGCGACTGGCCGCGGTTGCCGTTCCTGTCCTTCTTTTGCGTCCGTTCCGTGCCTTTTCCCCCGGTGTGATCCCGATGATGACATGGGGCGGATTGAAGGGTGGCATCTCGGTCGCCCTTGCCCTCAGCCTGCCGGAGAGCGAATACAAACCGCTGATCCTGACCGCGACCTACATGGTTGTGATTTTCTCGATCATTGTTCAGGGCCTGACGGTCAAAGGATTGGCCAACAAGGTCGGGCGCGAACCGGATCTGGTATAAGCAGTTTACCATCGCACCTCACTCCACCTTTGCGGCACATCCTGAGCAGTGACAAAGCGACACTGCACAGCGCTGCACGGGCAGTCCCGAAGCGGCAATGAAGAAGATGGGGGGAAGACTTTCCCTTGGGCGCGGCTTGGCCTAAGACTTGGACCCCAAGGGAGGATGACCGGTGAGCCAGACCGAGACGATCATAGAACGCTGCGAGGCGCACGGGCTCCGCATGACAGATCAACGCCGCACCATTGCGCGCGTGCTCGAAGATGCCGACGATCATCCGGATGTGGAAGAGCTTTATGCCCGCGCGAGTGCGGTGGATGCGGGGATTTCGCTGGCGACGGTCTATCGGACCGTGAAGCTTTTTGAAGAGGCCGGTATTCTGGAAAAGCTGGAGTTCGGTGACGGGCGCGCGCGCTATGAGGATGCCGAGCGTGAGCACCATGATCACCTGATCGATCTCAATTCAGGCGAAGTGATCGAGTTTGTCAGCGCCGAAATCGAAGCGCTTCAGGACAAGATCGCGCGCGCTTATGGATATGAGTTGAAGGGCCACCGACTTGAGCTTTACGGGGTGAAGCTGAAGCGGTGAGTGAGGGTTTGCGCCGCCTGTCGGCGTCGCTCCGCTGGAGGGGCCAGCCCCTCCAGACCTCCCCGGAGTATTTGCGAATAGATGAAATCAGGACTGCTGCTCTTGCAGGAAGCGGCGGATGATTGTTTGCAGTTTGGCGGTTCCTGTCGGCGCGCTGGCCTTGGTGTGTTCGTGGCTGATGGTCTCATTGCCCAAGCCTGCTGCCATGTTGGTGACTACTGAGACGGCACAGCATTTCATGCCCAGGAAGCGGCCCAGAATGACCTCTGGCACCGTTGACATGCCCACGGCGTCTGCGCCGAGCAGCTGGAGCATGCGGATTTCTGCCGGGGTTTCGAAATTGGGGCCGGAATACCAGGCATAGACGCCTTCGATCAGGGGGATATCGCAGGAGCTGGCGACGGATTTCAGGTGCTTTCTTATGGCCGGATCGTAAGCCTCGGTGAGATTAACAAAGCGCTTGTCGGTCGGCTCGCCGATCAGCGGGCTGCGGCCTGAGTAGTTGATGTGATCTTTGATTAGCATCAGGTTGCCGGGCGGGATTTCGGGCAGGAAAGACCCGCAGGCATTTGTCAGAAACAGGGTCTCTACGCCGAGGGCCGCCAGCACCTCGAGCGGCGTGCGCATGGCGTCGGCGCGGCCGTTCTCATAGTAGTGTTCGCGGCCCCCAAGGATCGCGACATCCACGCCTTCGAGCGTGCCGAGGATCAGTTTTGCGGTGTGGCCAGAGACGCCGGCGTGTGGAAAGCCGGGCAATTCGGCGTAGTCAATCGCGGTGCCGCACACCAGATCAGCAAGGCTGCCAAGTCCCGAGCCAAGGATGAAGCCGAACCGCGCTTTGGGGTTCTGAACGCGGTCGCGGATGACCCTTAGGGCTTGGTCTGTGCTCATCCCGCTCAGGCCTTCTTAAGCGCGAGCACCGCGTTCAGACCTCCGAACGCAAAGGCGTTGGA
>JABDJX010000181.1 GCA_013003245.1 Silicimonas sp.
GGAAATAGGTGATCTCGGCGGCAGTATAGGCCGTGTTGAGGGGTAAAAACACGGCTCCTGCAAGAACTGTTGCCACGTAAAGCTCTAACATTGCCTGCGTCTTTGGGGCCTGCACGGCCACACGGTCGCCGGGCTTTACGCCTGCTGCCACCAGGGCCTGCGCCATGCGTTCGGCGTTAGCAAAAAACGCCTGGTACGTGACCTCTTCGCCGGTCTGATGATTGCGCAGGAACAGGCTGTTTTCCGCGCCAAGGCTGGACGCACGCAATTTCTCGACCAAGTGGTTTCCGTGATACATGGGACGTCCTTTTACCCTTTGCTTAGTGCGGTGACACTGGGTGATGCCGAAACATCGTTATTGCTTGCGTAGGCCTGATGGTTTTGTTCGATCGTCTCACCGTCATAGAGATAGTTGACCATCACACCCCACGAATTGTCGATGCCGCGCGGGCTTTGATCGGCGCCCGGATGAACGCGCAACAGGGTCGCCCCGTTGCCCAGGTGGAAATGAGCCACGGGATCAGCCGCCGTGCCCGACGCGCTTTTGGCTTGGGTCAGAAAGCGCGCAGCAAGCTTGGTGACGAAGTCATCCTGCGGCAGGTCGTTTTCGCCAAGCTCGCTTAGCGTCGCCTTGTCGGTATCGCTTAGCAAAGCGTCGCCGTTCAGCAAGGATTGCTCGGCCCATTTCCTAAGGCCCGGCACCGGCGACAGCGTGACGAATTTCTTTAGGTTCGGGCGCAATTTTTGCAGCTCCGCGACAACCTGTTTGATCAGGAAGTTGCCGAAAGACACGCCGCGCAGCCCCGCGTGGCAATTGGAGATCGAATAAAAGGTCGCAACCGTGGCGGTGTCGAGATCGGTCTGCTTGCGATCGACCGCAAGGATTGGCCCGATTGCATTCGGAACCTCGCTAAGCAAAGCGACTTCAACAAAGATCAGTGGATCGTCTGGCATCGCGGGGTGGAAAAAGGCGAAGAGCATCCGGTCAGGATCCCCGACGCGCTGGCGCAAATCATCCCAGTCGGCGATTTCGTGGACTGCCTCGTATGTGATGATCTTTTCCAGAATTTGTGCCGAAGTTGACCAATTGATCTGGCGCATCTCCAAAAAGCCGCGGTTGAACCAAGACGCAAAGAGGTGCTGAAAATCCGAATCCAGCCCGCGCAGCTGTGGGTTCTGTTTTGCATGCGCGAGCAAATCAGCCCGCATCGCGACCAATTCAGCAGTTGCCCCGGGGACACGGTTGATCGTGCGGATCAACTCTTGGGTTTGGGGCTCTGCCACGAAATGAAGTGCGCGTGCAGCGTCGATGTTTCCGGGGGTCCAATCGGCGACGGCTGCGCTCAGCGCTGCATCGTCGGGTCCGAATTCCCGGCTGACAGCGAAAAAGAAGGCCGCCTTTTCTGCGACGTCTGCCGCCGCGAAAATGTCGATAATCTGACGCGATATCTTCAGTCCCTCAGCCTCGCTTACGTCGCGGACCAGGGAATGACACAGCGATATCAGGCTGGCTGCGGTATCTTCTACTGCTTGTGTCCGGCTGCGACCCGCCCCTGCGATCCTTGCAAGGATCTCGCTTAAAAAGCTCTGCTGCGTCATCGAGATCAGTCCTCTGAATGAATCAAGTTCGGATCAAGGGTCCACCTGGCACCCGACAATCACTCCAAACGTGTTCTCGTTCTTGATTAGTCAAATCGTTCAATCGAGCTGAGCGCCCGTTTCATCCAAAACGTCATCCCCAGCCCAACGGGCGAAAAGATGGATGAGAATGATGATCATGGACAGGGGCACGGCCACTGATATCCACACCATTGGTATCCCAAGGGTATCAGCTGTCAGCCCCGATTGGCGCGCAAGGTAGCCCTTTGCGAAACCGCCCCGCAGGCCGATGAAGCAGAAATAAACCACAGGCAAGACAAAGATCAGCACCGCCGCGCTTTGGATCACCTCTGCGAGGAATCCGAGGTAATGTGGGCGTCTGGGAAAAACGCTGTCCATCAGAACAGCATCCGCGCGTGTCTTGAAGGACAGGGTCGCGCCCAGCAATCCGGTCCAGACCATTGCATAGCGGGCGACATCTTCGGTCCAGACGGGAGGAGAAGAGAAGACATAACGCGCGATAATCTGCAC
Organism: Silicimonas sp.; assembly: GCA_013003245.1. Taxonomy (GTDB): domain Bacteria; phylum Pseudomonadota; class Alphaproteobacteria; order Rhodobacterales; family Rhodobacteraceae; genus JABDJX01. Next base: position 2,131 of record JABDJX010000181.1, read on the forward strand.
GACGACCGTCAGGAACATCACACAGACCGTAAACACAGCCACGCGGCGCATGATCAAGTGCAGGCGGTCGCTGGTGCTGATGATGAATTGTCGCATTTGACTTCCCCGGTTAGGCAAGAGGCGGGCCACGTCATGCGGCCCGCCCATATCGGTTTAGCGATTCTCGTCAGAGAGTTTCTTCCACAGAGCCGTGTCTTCGGCCGACATCAGGTCGGAATTATAGACCGGCAAAGAGGCTTCGCGGAAGACTGCGCGCTCTTCGTCGGTCAAGCGCTGGACGGTCACGCCTTTTTCCTCGAGAGCTTTCAGGCCATTCTCAGACGCTTCGGCA
>JABDJX010000116.1 GCA_013003245.1 Silicimonas sp.
GCCGCACAGCACCTCAACCTGCCGTAACTTCGTGACAATCTCTTCCGGCTTGTGTCGCCTGATTCCCATATTTGATCCTCCGTTTCCTAACTATACGGGCGGACCACTTCAGTGGGGGAAGATCAAGCATCCTTTTCGACTACGTCTGTCTGCCATGACTGTTTAATCTAGCATCAAGGTGCGATAGAACATATCATGAACACACGGACGTATGCGCCGTCAACGCGTCTCGGAGGCAGGACATGAGCGGAACCAAGAAAGAGAGCCCAAAGACACCCAAGAGTGGGGCGCCCGAGGACCGAAACAGCGGTACCAAAACGGAGGGACGTAATCCCGACGGCACGTTTGCCTCGGGCAATCCAGGCAAGCCAAAGGGAAGTCGCCATCGGGCAACGCAGGCGCTTGAGCGCTTGGTTGAGGGCTCCTCTGAGGCTTTGACCCAAAAGGCTCTTGATATGGCCTTGGCAGGCGATATGACGGCCTTGCGCCTGTGCTTGGAACGCATTGCGCCGCCGCGGAAGGATGCTCCCGTCAGCTTTGAACTTCCGCCTATGGACAGCGCGTCCGAGGCGGCAAGAGCGGCCTCGGCTATCGTTCAGGCAGTTTCAAACGGAGATATCACACCGCTTGAAGGTGCCAGTGTAATGGGCTTGATCGAGAACTATCGGAGGGTTCTTGAAGTCTCTGAAATTGAACGTCGGATCTGTGAACTTGAGAGGGCAGGGCAATGAATTTTTCGCAGCGCCTAAGCTGCCTTGAGATGATCGCCAACAAAGATATCGCACGTCCCAAAGTCATATTGATTCAGACGGTCCGAGCGGGTGACGATGGGAAGTTGGTTACGGCTGATCCAGGTTCGGGGGTCATCTTTGGCTTTCCCGAGATTGTCTTGCGCCAAAACCATGAAACCGTAAAGGCCTTCAATTCACGACTGGAAAGCATCGTGGATGATACCTGCAGCAAGTGGTGAGCCGAGCGGAAAAAGCAAGCTGAGCGACAAAGCTCTCCACTCAGCATTTGACGACTGCCTAAAGCGGTTGGCACCGTGTTTCTGAGGTCGCACTCTAAGAAATAGAGCGAGGGGCCGGTGGCGTCCTGACTTTTTTGGCCGGCGTCGAAAAGAAGTTTCGGATCCTCTTAAGGGCGGACTTAAGGGCGGATGAAGCAATTTTCAAGAAAATATTCTTTTTTTAAACAGCTACTTAAAAGGTATGTTGGTGGGCGACCCTGGAATCGAACCAGGCGTGCGTCTCCGCGAGGGAGTTACAGTCCCCTGCCACACCTTGCGGCCTGTCGCCCACGTCGGCGGTGGATACCGGTCGGCGCGTTTTGCGTCAACCGATAAATCACCCGGTTTCGGCGGAAGGCGCGTGCTGCTGGCGCCGGCCTTTGGCCTTGCGCAGCGCAGTGCGGCGGGCCACTCTTTGCGCCTGCGAGGTGAGCATATGAAAAAGCCGAACTGGGTGATCCGGAAAGAACGCGACAAGAAGGCCGGCGGGGCCGATACGGTCTGGCTTTTCGGCCTTCATGCGGTGCGCGATGCGCTTCGCAACCCGGCGCGCGAAAAGCTGCAACTGATGGTCACCAAGAACGCCGCCGACCGGCTTGGTACGGCAGTGGCCGACGGGAGGATCGAGCCGCAGGTCATCGATGCGCGCAAGTTCGCGCCGCCGATCGATCCCGGCTCGGTCCACCAGGGCGCTGCCCTGGAGGTGCGCCCGCTCGATTGGGGCCCGATCGACGAGGTGCTGTTGCGCGGCGAGGGGCCGGGCGTCGTGGTGCTGCTCGACCGGGTCACCGACCCCCATAACGTGGGCGCGATCCTGCGCTCGGCCGAGGTGTTCGGTGCGCGCGCGGTGATCGCCCCGGCGCGCTATTCTGCGCCAGAGACCGGCGCGTTGGCAAAAACCGCGTCCGGCGCGCTGGAGCGTCAGCCCTACCTGCGGGTCAAGAACCTCGGCGCGACGATGGAGCATATGCGCGGCATGGGGTTTGCGCTTCTGGGTCTTGACGGCGAGGCCGAGCGCACTTTGGAAGACGCCGCGGATGATGTGTCCGGCCAGCCGGTCGGGCTTGTTCTGGGCGCCGAGGGGCCGGGCTTGCGCGACAAGACAAAGGCGACCTGCACCTGCCTGGTGAAAATCGCGTCCAGCGGCGGATTTGGCTCGCTCAATGTCTCGAATGCGGCGGCGGTATCGCTATATGCCATGCAACAAAGACAGCGAACCTGACAGATGCCGAATACCAAGATTGCCACCTGTTGTTACTGCGGCTCGCGCGCTGCGCTGGTGCTGCGCGGACATGAGCGGCACGAGCTGGCCTGCGCCAATTGCGGCGCGCCTCTGCATGATCTGAAGATGCTGCGCAAAGACCATGACGGGGCGCGGGGCACGGTTCGGCTCTCGCGCGCGCGCCCGGCCGCGCACCTGAAGCCCGCTTGGGACGAGCGCGAGCGGGACGGCTACGATCCCCGGCCGCGGCATACCCGCCGCAAGCCGAAAAAGCGCCGCAAAAGCACCGCGCGCTGGCTTCTCGAAGAGGCCTGGGACGTGATCGAGGACATCTTCGACTAGGCCGGCCGGCGGCGCGGCGCTGAAACAAAGATCGCGCGGGTTCACAGTTGCGTGGCGGCTCTGGCCAAGAGCAGGGCGCGTTCGCATCTTGGACGCATCGCAGATCCCGATTTGAGGAGTCCGTTTTGCCATGACCACCCGCCGCACCGTGCTGGCCGCTTTTGCCGCCGCCCCGATCGCCTCGTTTCTAGGCCGCCCGGCACTTGCCGCCCAGCCGCCGGTCTTTTCCGATGGCGGCCTTGCCATTCGCGGATTTGACCCGGTGGCCTATTTCACCCAAAGCGCCCCGGTGATGGGCAGCGCCGCGTTTCAAAGCGACTACATGGGCGCGACGTGGCGATTTGCGTCGGCGGCGTCCAAAGCTCTGTTC
>JABDJX010000132.1 GCA_013003245.1 Silicimonas sp.
CGCGCACATTCCCCCAAGACGCCCGCACAGGTTTGCGCGGCTTGGCCGGGAAAGATCACGCCCCACGGCACATCTGTGGGACGCCCCCAAAGCTCCGCGTTGATGAAATTAGCAATGCGTCCCAGCATCAGACCGAAGGGCGTAGCCAAGGCAAGCCCGTCGGCGAGCTTGGTGACATTGACCTTGTGATACCAACAAAACAGCAACCCCGAGACCACAACACCGAGAAAGCCGCCGTGAAAGGCCATGCCGCCTTCCCAAACGCGGAATGCGCCCAGAGGGTCGCCGATATAAGCGCCTTTGCTATAGAAAAGAACGTGCCCGATGCGGCCACCCAGAATGATACCAAGGATCATCCACGTCAGCAGGCTTTCCAGTTGCTCTCTGGTCAACGGGGCCGTGTCATCTGCCCAAAGGGCCGGGCGCGCGATGGCGCGACGCAGGATCCAATAGCCAAGGAAGATACCGACAATATAGGCCAGCGCGTACCAACGGATCGGCAACGTGGCGAAGCCCAGTGGGATTTCCACCAGATTGGGCGAAATGTCAGGAAAGGGGATCGCGAGAGGCCACATTCTTGTCCACGTGCCAGCGCGGGCGCGCGCCGTCAACCTTGCGATTGCGGGGCTATGCGCCATATAGGACATAGCCAAGTGATTAGTGGAGACGCAGATGCAAAGCCGGAACAAAGTGTTCGACGATATTTCGCAACTTATGACCAATGCGATGGGCGTGGCCCAGGGCGCAAAGGACGAAGCTGAAACGGCGATGAAGGGTCTTGTGGATCGCTGGCTTGCGGACCGGGATTTCGTTACGCGCGAAGAATTCGAAGCGGTGCGGGCCATGGCTTTGAAGGCGCGAGAAGAGAACGCATCACTCAGCGCGCGGCTTGATGCGCTTGAAGGCACCGGCAAGAAGTAGTCCTAAAGCGCGGGTTTCCGCGCTTTTCTGCAGCGCCCTAAATTTCTTTTTCGTTCAAGAACGGATGGTTGCACAAACCGCCCACAGCTTGCTGCGTCTTGTCCACAAGTTTTTGCTTTACAGAGTCCATCTTTCAGCACACCATATCTCGTAAGGGTCGGGTATAAAACCACCGAACCTAGAGCAGGCACCAAGCTGTGGTGGCCGAAAGACGTCACCCAGCGATAACGAGATGAGGCAGCGCATATGTCGCTTTCCGAGCAGCAGTTCTCGATCGAAGACCTTCATCCCATTGATATTGTTGAGCATCTGGCCGAGCACAATGATTGGGATTTTGATCGTGTGGCCGACGACCAGATCGCCATGGCTGTTGAGGGTCAGTGGCGCACCTATTCAATTACCTTGGCGTGGTCGGAGCAGGACGAGACGCTTCGGCTGATCTGCACCTTCGAGATGGATCCGCCGAAAGAGAAGTTGCCCCAGCTGTTTGAGGTGCTGAATGCCACCAACGATATGTGCTGGGCGGGTGCCTTTGCCTATTGGCAGGCGCAAAAGCTGATGGTCTGGCGCTATGGCTTGCTTATGGCCGGTGGTCAGACCGCTTCGCCCGAGCAGATTGATACGATGATTGGTGCGGCTGTGTTGTCAGCCGAGCGTTTTTATCCGGCGTTTCAACTGGTTGTCTGGGGTGACGATACGCCCGAGGCGGCGATGCAGGTGGCCATGGCCGAAGCTTACGGTCGTGCCTGAAACGCCTTTTGTGCGTCTGAACAATCCCCCCAAGGCATTGAGGGACGCATAAGGCCGGGCCGTTCTCCCAGCGGCCCGGTTTTATTGTGGCACCTCTGACATTGCGATTGTATCCAAGCGGAAAAAGGGCTGATGCATGGAATTTGGCGATATCACAACGCGCGGGCTGGTTATCCTTGGCTGTGGCAAGATGGGCAGCGCAATGCTGCAGGGCTGGCTTGCCGGTGGGCTGTCGCCCCAGTCGGTTTGGGCTCTGGACCCCGCGCCTTCTGACTGGTTGCAAGCGAAAGGGGTTCATTTGAATGCAGGGCTTCCTGAAAATCCGGCCATAGTTATTGTCGCGGTCAAACCGCAGATGATGCGCGAGGCGCTTCCTGCGATCAGGTCGCTTGGCAACGGGGAGACGGTGTTTCTTTCGATCGCGGCAGGCACGACGATTGCCAGTTTTGAGACGATCTTGGGGAACAAGACGCCAATCGTGCGGGCGATGCCGAACACGCCTGCCGCCATCGGGCGCGGGATTACTGCCGTGATTGCTAATGCGCATGTCTCAAAGGCGCGGTTGGAACTGGCCGAGCGCCTTTTGCAGGCCGTGGGTCAAACGGTGCGTTTGGCGGAAGAGGCCGATATGGATGCGGTTACGGCCGTATCAGGGTCGGGCCCGGCCTATGTATTTCACTTGATCGAGACGTTGGCGGCGGCAGGCGAAGCGGAAGGTTTGGCACCGGAGTTGGCGATGGCCTTGGCCAAGGCAACAGTTGCCGGCGCAGGTGCCTTGGCGGAAGCGGCTGACGAGGGGCCGGATCAGTTGCGGGTGAATGTCACCAGTCCGGGCGGGACGACCGCAGCGGCGCTTGAGGTCTTGATGAGTGAAGAAGACGGGTTCCCGGCGCTGTTACGCCGCGCTGTTGCGGCAGCAGCCAACCGCGGGCGAGAGTTGGGATGACACTGGAATTCGATGAGTTTCTCAAGGTTGATATTCGCGTCGGTGAAGTGGTGAAGGCAGAGCCCTATCCGGAGGCGCGCAAGCCTGCAATCAAACTCTGGATCGATTTTGGGCCTGAGATTGGCGCGAAGAAAAGTTCAGCTCAGATCACCGTGCATTATGATGTGGCGACGCTGCCAGGTCGTAAGGTTTTGGCGGTGGTCAACTTCGCCCCACGCCAGATCGGCAAGTTCATGTCAGAGGTTCTGGTCTTGGGGTTGCCGGATGCAAATGGCGATATTGTGCTGCTTGCGCCGGAGCGCGATGTGCCAGTGGGCGGGCGCATGCACTGACTTTTGATTTCGCCTTGGGCTTTTGCCCTAGGCGATCCGCTGGGGGCTCTGCCCCCAGACCCCCGGCATATTTTTAGACCAATGAAATCAGACGGCAGTAAAGCCGCCATCGATCGGGAGTGCAGCGCCGGAAATCATCGAAGCGCCGTCGCTCAGCAGGAAAACGATAGGGGCTGCGATTTCATCTTCTGTCGCCCAGCGGCCCAAAGGCATGGTTTTGAGAAACGGGCCTTCGATCTCCGGACGTCCCCAGTACCAGGTAGACATCGGCGTCATGACGACGGTTGGATGCACGCTGTTGACGCGAATGCCGTGTGGGCCAAGTTCCATCGCCGAGGCGCGGGTGATGTTGTCGAGAGCCGCCTTGGACGCGCCGTAAGAGATGTGACCCTTCAGAGCCACCAGCGACGCTTGACTGGAGACATTGACGATCGCTCCGCCTTTGCCGATGCGGATCATCTCGCGCGCGGCGTATTTCGTCACCAGAAGTGCGCCACGTGCGTTGACCGCGATGACCTTGTCGAAGACGCCGATGTCTGTGTCCATGGGCGTTGCGATTTCGCCTCCGAAGCCACCGCAGTTGACCACGCCCCAGATTTCGCGCGCCTCCAGAGCGTCTTGCACGCTGTCTTCAGACGTCAAGTCAAAGGCCAGCGCTTCGGCGCCGGTTTGTGCAGCCAAATTGGCGAGTTTTATCTCATCGCGCCCGGCAGCGATCACCGTTGCACCTGCCTCGGTCAAATGCCGCACAATAGCGCTGCCGATGCCACCACTTGCCCCTGTGACCAGAATTGGCCCTTTGTTCAGACCTTTCATCGCGCTTACCCCACCTGATCGCCCGTTGCGGCACGCCAATGGCGGCGGCACAGGCTGACATAGGTCTCGTTCCCGCCGATTTGCACCTGTTCACCTTCAGTGAGAGCTTTGCCGTCTTCGTCCTGGCGCACAACCATCGTCGCCTTTTTTCCACAAAAACAAATCGTTCGTGCTTCGCGCATCTCATCACACAGCGCCAAAAGGGCGGCAGACCCGGGGAAAAGCTCTCCGCGAAAGTCGACGCGCAGGCCGTAACACATCACTGGAACGCCAAGATCGTCAACGACGCGTGCCAATTCCCAAACTTGTTTCTTGGTCAGAAACTGTGCTTCGTCCAGGAAAATGCAGGCGAGTGGATTTTTCTTTAAACGTCTCTCGATGATTTCAAACATATTGCTTTGCGGATCGAATGTATCGGCGGAGGCCTTGATGCCGATTCTGCTGGCCACCTGTCCTGCACCTGCCCGTTTGTCGTGGGCTGCCGTCAGCAGATAGGTCTGCATCCCGCGCTCGCGATAGTTGTAGGACGCCTGTAAAAGCAGGGTGGATTTGCCCGCATTCATCGTTGAGTAGTGGAAATAGAGCTTAGCCATGGTTGTGGCCTAATGGCTGAACATATCGGTCGCAAGAGCCTGTGGGCGCAAAATCGTTTCAGAGACAATTCTAAAAAAGCCGCAGGATTGAATATGTAATGGCCCGGTTGCGCCACATTCTTGGCCCATTCTCGGGCTAGATCAAATGCAAGTCACGACGGTGCGGAGGCAACAAAATGAGCCCAGGTGGGTTTATCAGTGCCTTTGCGGAGTGTGACACCCGATTTGAGTGAGACATGGACGCAGGCCAGCAAAATTCAGAAGCCGCACCAACGGATAGCTTTGCCGACGCTTTAAAGCCCGGCACCGAGCTTCTGCATGGTCAGTTTCGAATTGAGAAATTCCTGAATGCCGGTGGCTTCGGGATGACTTATCTTGCACGCGACAGTCTGGACCGGATCGTCGTTATCAAGGAGTGTTTCCCATCGTCGATGTGTTGCCGCAACGACGGCAATGTCATGGCACGGTCGCGCCAGCATCAGGCAGAATTCGACGCAGTGGTGAAACACTTTGGTGCTGAGGCGCGCCGTCTGTCGAAACTGCAGCATTCTAACATTGTGGGCATTCACCAGGTCTTTGAAGACAATATGACCGCCTACATGGCGCTCGACTTTGTGCGTGGCCGCGACCTGCTGGATACGATCGAAGATCCGCGGATGAAGCTGCATCCACGCGATGTGAAAGACATTCTTCTGAAGTGTCTTGAAGCGGTTCATTATATCCATAATAACGATGTTCTGCACCGCGACATCAGCCCCGACAACATTTTGATCGACGGCAAGGGCAACCCTGTTCTGATCGACTTTGGTGCAGCCAAGGAAGAGGCGACGCGGGCGTCTCGCGCGCTGTCTGCGCTGCATGTGGTCAAGGATGGCTACAGCCCGCATGAATTCTATATCGCTGGGTCTACGCAGGACGCATCGTCTGATCTTTATTCACTGGGCGCCACGTTCTATCATGTGCTGACCGGTATCGCGCCACCCGACAGTCAGGCGCGGGTTTCGGCGATCGCGGCTGATCGGCCTGACCCGTATATCCCGGTTTCAGGCAAGTTCCCGCAGTTTGAAGATGCTTTCCTGCATGCCATCGACAAGGCGCTGAGTGTCTTCCCACCGGATCGCATTCAAACCGCGCGAGAGTGGATTGAGCTTGTGGATACCGAGCGCCGCCGCTCAGCGGCAATGGCGCAGGCGGAACTTGACAAGCAAATCGAACTGTCAATTTCAAAATTGGTACAGGAAACCAACAAGGCGGTAGAAGCCGATATCAAGGAAAGCGACGCCAAGGCGCGCATGGAGAAAAAAGAAGCGCAACGCCTGCAAAAGCTTGCGCAAGAGCAGGCGCGTCAGCGCAAAAAGACCTTGGACGAACTGGCGATGCTTGATGATCGCACGTTCCAAGACGAGCAGGATAAGGCGCGGGAGTTCTCGTCGTCGCGTTCTGCTCAAAAAGCACATGACGAAATTAATGGTACCCGGCAGAAGAAACGTTCGATTCTCTCTCGGGTTCTTCCCTTCGGCCTTTTGCGCGGAACGTTCCGTAGCGGCGGTCGGTCGGACTATCTTTGAGAGGCAGTGGAATGAAAATTCTATCTCGTATGTTGTCTAGGAAAGTTGACCCCGAGGAAAACCCCGGTGTCGTGAAAGATGATCCTATGACCCGCCTGGGCGAGCCAACAGCCGACGACAGTGGTCGCGTGAACTCATCCAAACTGCCCGCAGTTGACGATCCGCTCTTTGCCGATCCTACAAAGCCGATCAAGCAAAAAGACGAAGAACCAGAGGTTGCCGGTTCTGGATGGAACGATGCCGACTGGAATGATGAAGATTGGGACGATGAAGAAGATTGGGGTGATGAGGATCTTGACCCTGCAGAGCGCCAAAAAACTCAGGATAAAGAGATGCTTGTCTCAGAAATCCGCGAGGCAATGGGTTCTGTCAGTCCCCCGGTTCAACCGCAAAGACCCCAGTCCCGCACGCAGACTGCGCGTCCTCCTTCGCGACCAATGTCGACCTCCGCTGAAGATTTGTCACAGGATGGCCGTCGGGCACGCGCCCGCAGCCAACTGACATCTTTCGAGAATGAGGCCGAGGATCGCATTCTGGAAAAGACAGAGACGCAAATGGAAGATCGCGAAACCAGCCGTCGGCGTTCTGCAATGGCACACCTGAAAGCGGCGGCCGCTGCGACAAAGGCCGATCGTGTGCTGCGTCATGTGGTTAGCCGTGATCCGTCTGCTGATCCCGAAGAACAAAGTCCGTATCGCGATGACCTTGCCAAGGTCGTGCGTCCGCATTCCACGAGCCGTCCGATCAGCCGTGTCGTTAGCCGCCCGACCTCAGCACCTGCCTCGTGGGATCAGGGGGCCAGTGACGAAGACGCAGCTCTTTTCGCCGCGGCTGAGGACGGACAAGGAACGCCAGAAACGGTTGTAGAAGACGAGTTGAATGCAGCCGAGGCCCAGCGCCTTGCGCGCGCGCCTGCAGACCTAAGCGAAAACGATTTTGCTGACGACACTTTCGGCGGTGCTGACAAGGAGACTGATATGAAGAACGAGTTCCCCGACAGCCCGTTTGCAAAAGACGCCGAAGAAAATGAAAACGCATTTGATGCCATGTCAGACGGTGATTTTGGCGATGATGATGAGTTTGATGCAAATTCTGGAACAGATATTGAGGATGACGATTATTCACCGCGTCCTAGCAGCGTTGTATCCGAAGCAGTTGCATTTGCGAATGCTCCCGACGAGCCTGAGACGCCTGACGAAGGCGAAGTGCGCAAGAAAATCTGGGAAATGGCTGATGAAGTTGCCAGCGAAGTTGAGCATGCCCGACATGAAGCTGTGCCAGAGTCGTTTGTAGAGGTGGCACCGGCAGTCTCAGGTCGTGCCGGTCGCAGTGCAGGCCGTGTGAAAACGCGCCTTCTTGGCTTCCAGGCTGACGAGGGTGGTCCAAAGGATGTCTTTGAAGAGACTGCAAAAAAGGCTGAAGAAGCTGTTGCTGCTCCAACCCAGTTCCCTGCCGGATGGATCGTTGTGATCAGTGGACCTGGCCGTGGATCATGCTTTACGCTGCATGCTGGCGTCAGCCAGATCGGTCGTGGAGAAGATCAGGCCGTGCGACTTGATTTCGGCGACACGTCGATTTCGCGGAACAACCATGCAGCGGTTGCCTATGATGACGAGCAGGGAAAGTTTTTCCTTGGACACGGTGGCAAATCCAATCTTGTGCGCTTGAACGAAATGCCCGTTCTTTCGACGGAAGAAATGTCGAATGGCGATACCATTCGGATAGGTGAGACGACTCTGAAGTTTGTTGCAATGTGTGGTGATGAATTCACGTGGTCCGGTCAAGGAGATGACGCCGCGGATGCGTGAGACTGCTGACATAAGCTATGACGTTTCGTCTGTTCTGAATCGCGGTTGCCGCGACTATCAGGAAGACGCGATTGCCACGGACTTTTCGCTTGGCGCGGAGTTCGGCTATGCTGTCCTTTCGGACGGCATGGGCGGGCATGCGGCTGGTGATGTAGCGTCGAAAATCGTTGTGACTGAGGTCTTTAGTGAGCTGAAATTCCAGTCGTCAAACGTTCAGAAACTTGCAGAAAACATGGGCCATGTTCTTAAGAACGCTGCAGTTTCGGCCAATGAATGCATGGCGGCACATGCCTCTACCAATCCGCAGACTGCGGGTATGGGTGCCACACTGGTTGCGCCGGTAATTGTCCGTGACAGTCTTTATTGGATCTCTATCGGCGATAGCCCTCTTTACCTTCTTCGCAACGGCACGCTGCGCCAGCTAAACGAGGATCACTCACTCGGTCCGCACATCGACTACATGGTGCGTTCGGGCATGATGTCGGAAGATGTTGGTCGAAATCATCCAGACCGGAACGCGCTGACATCGGTGTTGATCGGTGAGACGATCGAGCGAATCGATTGCCCGGATCGCCCTTTTCAGTTGAAAGATAACGATATTCTGATTGTGGCGAGCGATGGATTGCAGTTCCTGTCAAACGGTCAGATCACCGATACATTGCTGGAAAACGCCGAAGAAGGCAGTGCCAAGATCGCAGAGTGTCTGCTGGATGAGTTGCGGACTCTTAATGATCCAGAGCAGGACAACGTTTGTTTTTCGGTCATCAAGGTTGAGATTTCATCGGCAGCGGGAGCAAGCTCGAATATATTCACGCCTGAGTTCGATCGAAAAGAAAACCGTCCAGTTCGTGTGACGACGCGTCCAATCAAACCCGAAGACGTGCCCGAGCAAGCTGACGTTACAGCACGAAATGGCGCGGAACCCCCGCACGGAAAAGAAGCGCCCATATTCTTGCGGCGCAGATGGTTGGCAGCTGATGGTGGGACATGAAGGACAACGGGGCCGACGACACAGTTATAGATCGCTTGCTGTGGGCAATCGAATCCAAGGCGCTGCCTCCCGCTGCGTCTGACTACGCAAATCATCTTCTGAACCGCCTGTCACAGCCCGTGCGTGTTTCGGTTTTCGGGCTGCCGCAGTCTGGAAAATCTGAGCTGATCAACATGTTCTTGGGCGAACGGTTGGTGCCCAAAGATGCCTCGCTGCCGACCACAGAGTTTGCTTGGGCGGACGTCGGCGCAATGACGTCTACTTCGGCAGATGGTGAGATCACGCACTATGATCATGTCGATCTTACAGCCATTGCAGACACAAACGCTGCATTTCTGCGCGTTGAACTGCCTGCGCCGATTTTGAAACGCGTTCACCTTTTGGAGGTCGTTACCGAAGGCAGTGACTCGGAACTTGAGTCGGCGACAGATTGGGCCGTGCGCAGAACCGATATCGCACTTTGGTGTTCGCAGAACTTTGACCAAGCTGAGCAGTCGGTTTGGAGCCGCGTTCCGGACAGTTTGAAGGACCACGCCTTTTTGGTCCTAACAAAAGCGGATGTTCTGTCGGCGCAAAAGGCCCTGTCGACGCGGGTAGCATCGCTTGAATCCATCGTGGCCGAAGAGTTTCATTCTCTGTTCGCCGTCGCCACCTTGCAGGCGATACGTGCGCAGGCTGGACATGATGTTGACGAAGCCATGTTCCACGCGTCTGGTGGGGGAGCTTTATCTTCCGAAGTTCTGCGCCATGCCGAACGTGGTCGTCGCGCAGATTTTGATTCAGCGCACATGTTCCTGGCCCGATATCAGATCAAAGACGCGCCTGCGGCAAAGCCCGTTGCCAAACCACAAGTTGTCAAGGATACACCTCAGCTTGATAAAGTAACGACAAGACCTGTTCACGTTCCAGCGGCAGTAAGGGTTGAAAACGAAAAACTCTATGCTGAATCTATCCGGTTTTTGAAGCGGCGTGGTGACGGGCTGTCTCAGACCGCTTCCGAGCTTGGAGATGGCAACTGCAACAGTATCGTAGGTCAATGCGTAAATGCGGTTGAGCATCTGGTAGACACATTCAGTCAGGATGAAAGTGGGTGCGAAGCCACAGACGCGTTTATCGACGATTTGTCTGAGGCGGCTGACATGATGATTTTGATGCAGGCTGAAGCAGGCGATACACCCGCTGCGGATGCGGTTACTCTTCTTCTTCAACTACGCCGGGAAATGGAGATGCAACTGGCCGCTTGAAGAAGCAACAAACTGCCCAAATCAACCTGCATTGACCGGAAATGCGCCACAAAAAGGCCATGTTAACCCGGAATTGTCACATATGACGGGACCAATCCGACTCTGGTGCCCTGAATAGTTATCGGTAGGCGTTTGACAGGAATAAAATGAACGTGGATGCGAATATAGCTGGGAGCACCGTGGGGTTGGGCGATCAAAACGCTAAACTTTTAAGTCGTGGATTTGAAGGCCTTGCACCGTTTCTGCAAAGGTCGCGTGAGTTGCGACAAGCCCTCGTGCGTTTGGGGAAAATTGGCGACAAAGCCACAAACCGCGCCGCGAGAAAACTTCACCATCAGCTCAAGCATGCTGAGCCGTCTGTGACCATGATTGGTCAGGTGAAGGCTGGAAAAACGTCTCTAGTGAACGCAATGGTTGGTCAGCCAGATCTCTTACCGGCCGATGTGAACCCGTGGACATCTGTCGTGACAGCGCTTCACCTCAACCCGAATACGGCTCCCGAAGACGACCGAGCGAGCTTTAGCTTTTTCGACATGGAAGAGTGGGGCCGTCTGCTGGACCGCGGAGGTCGTATCGGCGAGTTGGCTGCCCGCGCCGGAGCTGAAGATGAGCTTGAGAAAGTGCGCGAGCAGGTTGTTGAAATGCGTGAGAAGTCGCGCAAGCGTCTGGGCGACAAATTTGAATTGCTGCTGGGACAACAGCACGACTACAACCATGTGGACGGCGATCTGATCGAGCGGTACGTTTGTTTGGGCGACGACTTTGAAGACGACTTTGAAACAAGTCAGGCACAGGGCCGTTTTGCCGATATCACAAAATCTGCCGAATTATTCCTGCATCGTGGCGCGTTGCCAATGCCGCTTTGTATCCGTGACACGCCAGGCGTGAACGACACGTTCATGATCCGCGAACAGATCACCATCCGTGCAATCCGCGAAAGCCGGATCTGCGTTGTTGTTTTGGCCGCGCACCAGGCGCTGAGCAGTGTTGACCTTGCTTTGATCCGCATGATCGCCAACGTCAAATCTCGGGAAGTGCTGATTGTTGTGAACCGGATTGATGAATTGTCTGATCCAAAGTCGCAAATCCCTGAGATTCGCGACAGCATCCGCCAAACGCTGAAAGACCATGATGGACCTGTTGATGCGCAGATCATTTTCACATCTGCTTATTGCGGCAATGCCGCTTTAATGGGCATGCCCGAACATGTTGAAGACAAGGCTCGTGACGCCCTGACCGCTTGGGCCAAGAGCGAGGATATCTTGCCGAAAGGTGAGATGACGGACGACGAACTTATGTGGGAGTTGTCTGGCCTGCCGCGCATCTATGCCGCGCTGAGCGAACGGATTTCAGAAGGCATGGGGCAGGAATTGCTTGATCGCGTGGCCAAGTCCGCCATGAACCTAGCCAATGGGATAAGTGCAGCACAACAGGTTGTCTCGCGGCGCGAGAACGATGCTGAGTTGCCTCCATTGCAACTGGAGCAGCTTGAGGGCGCTTTGCGCAAACTTGAAAACAAAGCAATGGAGACAATGGTTGGCGCGTTTGATGCAGCGATTGTGGATTTCGACAAGCGTCTTGAACGCTCGCACCGCAGTTTCTTAGAGCGCGCAACAGGTTCACTTTTGCAGCACCTCGACTCGCACGGCGAAGATGAAGTTTGGGAATACGACCCGTCTGGTTTGCGCATACTGATGCGCACGGCATATCAGGTTTTTGGCCGCAATGCCCAAGGCACGACGAAGAAAGTTCTAACGCAAACTGCTGAGGATTATGCGGCGCTATATCACCGATTGTTCGAGGTGTCGGACGAAGACTTTGGCATCGAGGCCCCGACACCGCCCCGCATTCCAGCACCCGTCCTTCTTGGTCAAACTATTGCACTTGACCTGAAAGGCTCGTGGTGGTCGCGCTGGTGGCATCGACGCCGCGGCTATAGCAGCTTTGCCACCGAATTTGCTGAGATGATCAAGGCCGAGACTGACCCAATCGTTGATGCTCTGCGCGGTGCGCATGCAAACGCGATCCGTGATGACGCCGTTCAGGTTTTGAAAGACTTCTTGATGGAACAGCGCGGTATTCTGACCCGCATTGCCTCTGAAGCTCAGGCAGAACCTGATGGCATTGGGACTTTGCTTGACGAGAACAGTGCCGCCGCCAAGCGCGCACAACTAAAACAAACGATGGCGACCCTGACCGGGTTTGCCGCCTGAACACCAAGGACCGTTACGCGATGAGTGGCTTAGAGCAATCAGTAGAAGTGGTGGACACGCCAACGGAAGCGCCAATAGCAGAGTCGAAACAGCCTTTGCGCCTCGCTGAACCCAAGCAGGCCGAGGCACCAGTTGCGGAAAACGCACCGCGTTTACCACGTGTTTGCCTGATGGGTGAATTCAGCGCTGGCAAAAGCACATTGTCAAACCTGCTTATTGGTGCCTCAGCACTACCGGTCAATGTGACTGCCACGCAATTGCCCCCGGTATGGATTTCGCATGGAACAGACAGCCCGTTTCGCGTAGGCTTGGATGGTGAAACAACAAGCGTCGACCTTGAAAACCTAGAAGACGTGCGTGTTGAAGATACCGGGCACATTCGCATTTTCCACGAAGCTAAGTTCCTGAAGATGTGTGATTTGATCGATATGCCGGGCATCTCTGATCCGAATATGGCGGCAGACGTTTGGCAACGCATGATCCACCACGCTGACATCGTCATCTGGTGTAGTCATGCGACCCAGGCTTGGCGCCAGAGTGAGGCTGCGGTGTGGTCACATATGCCAAAGGAACTTCACGAGAAAAGCATTCTGTTGCTGACCCGTATGGACCGCATTCTAAGCGAGCGGGACCGCATGCGCGTTGTGAAACGCGTGCAAAAAGAGGCCGGCGATATGTTCCGTGAAATTCTTCCAGTTTCGCTGATCAAAGCTGTCGAGGCAGGCGATGACCCTCAGGCGTGGGAGGAAAGCGGTGCAGGCGCTTTGTTAACTGCACTCTCTGGGCTCGTGGATGAAGTGAGCTCGGGTGAGGCACCAAGAAGCCGGCCCGCAAGTCGCGTTCGCAGCGGGCTGGCATCCGCGGGCGGAGTAGAAGCGTCATTGGTTGAAGAAGAGCTTGTGCCGGCGCGACCCGCGCGTATCGTCATGCCAACGCGCGTCAGGCCACGCCCACTTGGTAACGGGCGCGCTGCACCCTCCTTACCGGATGATTGATCCCTCACGCATCGTTGAACTCTGACGCTCGGGGCTTGCACCCAATGCTCGTCGTGCCCATTAAGAGGCGTGTTGAGTTGGAGAGCACTTGAATGTCGGTAAGCGAAGCCTTGGATTCCTTGCGATCGGAGATTGCTGGCTGCTCGCTTGTGGCATTTGCGGATCTGAGTTCGAAGATCGTCTTGACAGCAAGCTCGGCGATGAAACCCGCACGCGAGGAACTGGATGCGCTTTCAGCCGCGGCGTATCTTGTACTTGATGGCGCCGTAGCCGACGGCGCAGCTGCTGTCTGGGGCGAGCAGTCCGACATCTCAGCGGAAACCGCCATGTTGCTCAGCCAAAGCGAAGCACGTATATTTTTGCGCTCGCCAGGAGAAAACCCGGAGGCATTGATTTGCGTCTGTGCACCGGATTGCGATCTTAACGCTGTGGTGGATTGCGCACGTACGACGCTGAAGCGTATTGTTTCGGAAACCTGATCTGGAAAGCAACTTCGTGAGCGACTTCGCCCGTCTTGAAAATGTGCTTGTCAAATTACGCCAGCGCGAGACAGCGCCGGGCGAGGGGCGCAGGCTTCGCGGCAACGGGGCTGAGGCATTGATGACATCCTTGGCGATCGAGATTGATGAGACGATCTTGCCTCGTCGCCTGGTCTTTACAGTGAACGCGGATGTTGAGGTGCATTTGGCTGTTGCCAACCGACGGCTTCAGGCCCTGCTGCAACCGTCCCCCGATGTGCCAGGTGCATCTGACCTGGCTGATGTTGCGATAACCGATGGTAAAAGCCCGGCGCTGGTATCCTTAGGAGAGCTACTTAGGCGTATTTTCGCAGAAGCGACCATTGTTGAGATTCAGTCGCATCGCCAAATACCTGGACAGTTTGACGCTGAAATAGGAGCGCCTGCGGGTGGTTTGGCGAAAGCGTGGAAATTGGAAATAGTTAAGACACGAGTGGTCAAGCCAGAAGAAATCCTTACGACATTTCTTGAACAAATATCGGATGATTTTGCCGAAGCATGGCTGCGCATCGAGGGAGAAAACGTCACCGATCAGCTCGGAAATGCCGACCGACTCGCGGCTTTAGGTGAGCAGGCTGCAGTATTTCTGGACGGCTATTTTGGCAAGTATGACACGCTTTTTAAAGATGGACCAAAGGCGACCGCCACTCTTGTTTCTCCAGGTGCCGCGGCCGAGACGGCGGCGCTTTTTGTTGAGATTGGTGGGGTCTCGGCCTTTGTGGCAGCGAAATCTGGTTGCGCAGCAGCTTTAGCGGCAAACTGGCAGGCGATAGTGGCAGAATAACCAAAAGCACCGGATTGTTCCCGTAAAGGCCACAATAGTGCCAACTTTAGGGATTTGATATAGAATCGTAGTTAATGTCTTTCAGCAACTACGGCAGTTTTGCGCCAGTTCCTTCTTGAGAATCGCTTTTCGTGGGGAAAACTGGGGCGTATAAGGCAACGGTTCGCTTACAGGCACACATGCGGACCACGAATAAGAATGGGGCAGGGCACTATGGCCTTTCGCGGATTGTTTACGACTGAGATGGCAATTGATCTTGGGACGGCAAACACACTTGTCTATGTGAAAGGCAAGGGTGTGATCCTGAACGAGCCGTCGGTTGTGGCCTATCATGTCAAGGACGGGCAGAAGAAAGTTCTGGCTGTTGGCGAAGATGCTAAGCTGATGCTGGGGCGCACACCCGGCTCGATCGAGGCGATCCGCCCAATGCGCGAGGGTGTGATTGCCGACTTTGAGGTCGCCGAGGCGATGATCAAGGAATTCATCAAAAAGGTGCACAAACGCAGTGTTTTCTCGTCGATAAAGGTCATCGTTTGTGTGCCGCACGGGGCAACACCAGTTGAGAAGCGCGCCATCCGGCATTCTGTTCAATCTTCAGGTGTGAAACACGTTGGTCTGATTGCAGAGCCTATCGCGGCGGCAATTGGTGCGGGCATGCCGATTACAGATCCGACTGGCAACATGGTCGTGGATATTGGGGGTGGCACGACCGAGGTTGCTGTTCTGTCACTGGGTGACATCGTTTACGCGCGCTCGGTGCGTGTGGGTGGAGACCGCATGGACGAGGCGATCGTCAGCTATCTGCGGCGTCAGCATAACCTGCTGATTGGTGAACAGACGGCAGAGCGAATCAAAACCACGATTGGCACTGCGCGTATGCCCGACGATGGTCGCGGACAGTCGATGGAAATTCGTGGGCGCGACTTGCTGAATGGAGTGCCGAAAGAGACCGAGATCAATCAGGCACAGGTGGCCGAGGCTTTGGCCGAACCGGTGCAGCAGATTTGCGAGGCGGTGATGACCGCTTTGGAAGCCACGCCGCCTGATCTGGCAGCAGATATTGTGGATCGCGGCGTCATGCTTACTGGTGGTGGTGCCCTTTTGGGGGAACTCGACCTGGCTTTGCGCGAACAAACCGGTCTTGCGATCAGTGTTGCTGACGAGTCACTCAACTGCGTGGCGCTGGGCACTGGCAAGGCTTTGGAATACGAAAAGCAACTTCGGCACGTGATCGACTACGATAGCTAAATTTCACGTGTGTTGCCCTGACTTATCCACAAGTTGTGATAGTCTGGCGTAGGGGCATTGATCGGGAAAAGACGTGGCGCAGAAAGGTTCTGGTGAAGACTATGTAAAACCAATCCGGCAGTTGGCTGTCGGACTTGTGGTTTTGTGTCTTCTGGCCATCTTTCTGCTGTGGCGGATCGATAGCCCAAGGGCAGAGCGCATTCGGGCGCAGTTTGTTGATTGGGTCGTACCAAATATGGATTGGGCGTTGGTACCGGTCACAGAGACCGTTGATCTTGTTCGCGGGTTTCAATCTTACGCCGCTCTGCAAAAGCAAAACCGGCAATTGCGCGACGAGCTGAAGCAAATGAAAGCCTGGAAAGAAGCCGCATTGCAGCTGGAACAAGAGAACGCAAAGCTTTTGGACCTCAACAAGGTGCGGCTTGATCCTGCGCTGACGGTTGTTACCGGCAAAGTCTTGGCCGACAGCGGTTCGCCGTTTAGGCAATCGGTACTTTTAAACGTCGGATCTGGGCGCGACGGTATTCAGGACGGGTGGGCTGTCACCGATGGCTTGGGGCTTGTTGGTCGCATCTCTGGTGTCGGTGACCGGTCAAGTCGCGTGCTTTTGTTGACCGACAGCGCAAGCCGCGTGCCGGTCACCATCCAACCGTCGGGGCAACGTGCGATGCTGTCTGGCGATAATTCCGCGTTGCCGGTGTTGGATTTCATCGAATCCCCCGAAGAAGTGCGCCCCGGCGACCGCGTTGTTTCATCTGGTGACGGCGGTGTTTTCCCAGCGGGGCTGTTGTCTGGCATCGTAGTACTGGGCCGAGACGGGCGTCTGCGCCTGCGTTTGACAGCAGACTATGAGCGGTTGGAATTCCTGCGGGTGCTGCGGACGCGATCGAGCGAAGAGATTGCACCGCCAGAAGACCTGATCGGGCCTGTCTTGCCCGAACCAGCAGCATCGCTAGAAGAGCAAGCCGATGAGGCCGCCGATGGCTGAACGCGCACAAAAGATTTGGGGTTACCGTCTGTTGTTGGTGTTGATGGTTTCGGTGGTGGCTTTCGTTCTGCTTTTGCCGCTTGGCAGCCGTGCAGGGGGCATACCTGGGCCAGATGTTGTGCTTCTGATTGTGTTCGCATGGATTATTATGCGCCCGGACTATGTCCCGCTGCTGTTGGCGGCGGCCACCTTTCTGGCGGCTGACTTTCTTTTCATGCGTCCCATAGGGCTTTGGGCGGCCTTGTCTTTGATCGGCGCCGAGTTTCTTCGATCCAGACGTTTGCAACTTCGCGACGCGTCATTCCTTTTCGAGTGGCTCTTGGTCGTCACGGTGATTGCGGTCATGACACTTGTGAACGCGCTAGTCCTGTCGATGGTGGCGGTCGAACAACCAAGTTTGGGCCTGACTCTAATTCGGTTGATCTTTACTGCCGCCACCTATCCGATTGTGGTGATCTTGGCGGGTCGCGCTTTTGGCGTCAAAAAGCTAAGTTCAGCTGATCTTGATCGCATAGGACAGCGGCTATGAGCAGGGTTCAAAAGGAAATCGAAGAGGCCGCGGGCCTTGTCACACGACGTGGTGTGATCCTTGGCGGCATGCAGTTGGGGTTTATGGGTCTTTTGGGCCTTCGAATGCGTCAGATGCAGGTGGAGGAAGCCGAAAGCTATCGACTTTTGGCGGAAGAGAACCGCATCAATGTGCGACTAATTCCTCCCTCACGCGGTATTATTTACGACCGGCACGGTGTGGCCGTGGCTCAGAACGCGCAGAACTATCGTATCATCATCGTGCGCGAGGACGCAGGCAATGTGGAAGAGACCATCGCCAAACTGCGCCGCTTGGTTTCCCTAGAAGAAAATGACCTCGAACGTTCTCTGAAAGAAATGTATCGCCGCAGTCCGTTTGTGCCGATTACATTGGCCGACCAGTTGCGCTGGGAAGATATCGCCGAAGTTGCGGTAAACGCACCCGTATTGCCGGGGATAACGCCAGATGTGGGTTTGAGCAGAGAGTATCCATTAGGTGAGGATTTCGCCCATATCGTCGGATATGTGGGGCCCGTCTCGGATTATGATCTCTCCAAGATAGAAGACCCCGATCCACTGTTGCAAATCCCAAAGTTCCAGATCGGCAAGATTGGCGTTGAAACAAAGCTTGAGTCCGATTTGCGCGGACGGGCTGGTACGCGCCGGATCGAGGTGAATGCAGGTGGACGTGTAATGCGTGAGCTGGGGCGGGTTGATCACATACCCGGCCGTGACATGCAACTGACCATTGATCACGGGCTGCAGAACTATGCGCAAGCGCGTCTTTCTGACGAAAGCGCAGGGTCGGTTGTCATTGATGTCGAGACGGGTGAGCTTTTGGCAATGGCGTCAGCCCCGTCATTCGATCCCAACCTATTTGTGCGCGGCATTTCATCCAAGAACTACAATGCCTTGCGTGATAACATCTATAAGCCGCTCTTTAATAAGACGGTTCAGGGGCTTTACCCTCCGGGGTCAACCTTCAAGATGATGACGGGTCTGGCCGCACTGCGTGCAGGCGTGATGGGACCGGGTGAGACGGTCTATTGTCCCGGCCATATGACGCTTGGTGGGCGCCGTTTCCATTGCTGGAAGCGTGGCGGACACGGGTGGATGGATCTGAACAACGCGATCACGCAGTCCTGCGATGTCTATTTCTACGAGGCAGCACAACGCGCTGGCGTTGACCGATTGGCAGAGCTTAGCCGGGAATTTGGTTTGGGCGAGCGCCACGACCTGCCGCTTTCGGCTGTGCGGGAAGGGATTGTGCCGTCGACAAAGTGGAAGGCGCAAGTGCGCGGCGAACGTTGGAACCCAGGCGAGACGTTGAACACGGCTATCGGGCAAGGTGATGTGTTGGCCTCGCCCTTGCAACTGGCTGTAATGACCGCGCGGATTGCCAGTGGAAAAACCATCAAACCGAGGCTGATTAAGTCGATCAATGGCGTCGAAGTGCCGTCTGAAGAGGCAGCAACCCTGAATGTGCCGTCAAACATGATGGCCATGATCCGCCGTGCCATGCACAACGTGTCGAACGGGCGGCGCGGTACAGCGCGGCGATCACGCATTGTGGCCGAAGGATTCGAGATGGCGGGCAAGACCGGCACGTCTCAGGTGCGCAACATCACAGCGGCGGAGCGCGCGCGTGGTGTGACACGCAATGACCAGTTGCCGTGGAACCGTAGGGATCACGGGCTTTTCGTTGCCTATGCGCCTTTTGATAAACCCAAATACGCGATTGCGACGATCGTTGAGCACGGCGGCGGCGGATCAAGCGCTGCTGCGCCTCCATCACGCGATATCTTGCTTTATGCGCTTTACGGCGATGTACCCCCGCTTGAGGCCTATCCCAGTGACCAGCGCGAACGCATTCGCGCCCAGCATGAGGAAATGGTGCTGAGGCGCCGCCTGACCGCTGGCAAAAAGGCCAGCCGTGCATGAGTTATCTTGAGTACAAGGTACAGACGGTGCCCTCGGGCATGCGCAAAATACTCCATGCCAACTGGGCTTTGGTGTTGCTTTTGGCAGCAGTGTCTTCCGTGGGCTTTTTGATGCTCGTTTCGGTTGCTGGCGGTGATCTGTCGCGCTGGGCCGAGCCACAGATGAAACGGTTCGCACTTGGCATGGTCATCATGATGGCCATCGGCATGGCCCCGATCTGGTTTTGGCGCTCCATGGCCGTTCCCGCCTATCTGGGCGGGTTGGTCCTGCTGCTTGCTGTCGAGTTCTTTGGCGAAGTTGGCATGGGCGCGCAGCGCTGGATTGATCTTAAGTTCATGCGGCTGCAACCATCCGAATTGATGAAGATCGCACTGGTTATGGTGTTGGCCGCTTACTACGACTGGCTGTCGCTTGAACGTGTATCGCGACCGTTTTGGGTGATCGTTCCGGTAATTTTGACGCTTATCCCAACCGCCTTGGTCCTCAAGCAGCCCGACTTGGGCACGGCCATTCTGCTGGTCGCTGGCGGGGGCATCGTGATGTTTTGCGCAGGTGTGTCGTGGTGGTATTTCATCGCAGTGATTGTGGGCGCAGGAGCGCTTGTCTATACAGTTTTTGCCTCACGCGGGACGGACTGGCAGTTGATCAAGGACTATCAGTTTCGCCGGATCGACACGTTCCTGGACCCGTCAACCGATCCGCTGGGAGCAGGTTACCACATAACTCAATCCAAGATTGCTTTGGGATCGGGCGGCTGGACAGGCAAAGGTTTTATGCAGGGCACGCAGTCACGGTTGAACTTTCTGCCAGAGAAACACACGGACTTTATCTTCACGACGCTTGCTGAAGAGTTTGGCTTTATCGGCGGCTTTTCCCTTTTGGTGCTCTACGGGTTGATCATTTTCTTCTGCGTAATCTCGGCTGTTCAAAACAAGGACCGGTTCGGATCGCTCGTGACCCTTGGCGTGGCTGCAACGCTGTTCCTGTTCTTTGCCGTCAACATGTCGATGGTTATGGGGCTCGCCCCGGTTGTGGGCGTGCCCTTGCCGCTTGTCAGCTACGGCGGCTCTGCCATGCTGGTGCTTTTGGCCGCCTTCGGGTTGGTGCAATCGGCGCATATTCATAGGCCACGAAACCGATGATCACGGCGCTATTCTCGGCCAGCAACAGTAATTGGGACAAGTTCAGCTTAGCGT
>JABDJX010000166.1 GCA_013003245.1 Silicimonas sp.
TCGAGGCGGAAGACGCCGAAGAGGCGCTGAGCATCCTTGAAGATGATGCTTTGCAGATTGACCTTTTCCTGAGCGATGTTGTGATGCCGGGAATGGACGGCCCCACCTGGGTGCGTCAGGCGCATAAAACAAGGCCCGATACGCATGTTATCTTCATGTCGGGGTATTCAGAGGAAGGGCGGGTCGAAAAACAGGCGCGCGTCCCAAACTCGGTCTTTCTGCCCAAGCCTTTCTCATTGCATCAACTGACATCGCTGGTGCACGAGCAGTTGCACTAAAGCACGTAACGTTTTTTTAACTGCTACCCGTCCATACAGTTTTCTATAAACTGGTTGCAATGTTCCACTTTTGGTCTCATAACCCCAAATAAGAACAAGAGGCGAACACGAGCAACATTGCCGTCATTGAATGGCTATGGAATAAGGAACAGGACGTATGGGTGTGGCAGAACTTCTGAACATGACAGACAAGAAATCAACCGAGAAGCAAAAGGCCCTGGATTCGGCACTGGCACAGATCGAACGCCAGTTCGGCAAGGGCTCGATCATGAAATTGGGCGGCGAGAATCAGCTGCCCGAGATCGAGGCAACCTCAACCGGTTCTCTGGGTCTTGATATCGCACTTGGCATCGGTGGCCTGCCCAAAGGCCGCATCGTCGAGATTTACGGCCCCGAAAGCTCTGGCAAAACCACGCTAACGCTGCACACGGTGGCCGAAGAGCAGAAAAAGGGTGGCGTTTGCGCCTTTGTCGATGCCGAACACGCGCTTGATCCGACCTATGCCAAAAAGCTGGGTGTGAACCTGGATGAGCTTCTGATTTCTCAGCCTGACACCGGAGAGCAGGCGCTTGAGATTGTCGACACACTGGTCCGTTCAGGCGCTGTCAGCATGGTCGTTGTCGACTCGGTTGCAGCCCTGACGCCGAAGGCCGAGTTAGAAGGCGACATGGGCGATGCTTCGGTCGGCGTGCACGCACGTCTGATGAGCCAGGCAATGCGCAAGCTGACGGGCTCGATCTCGCGGTCAAATTGCATGGTGATCTTCATCAACCAGATCCGGATGAAGATCGGTGTGATGTTCGGCTCGCCCGAGACCACAACCGGCGGTAACGCATTGAAATTCTACAGCTCCGTGCGCCTCGATATCCGCCGCATTGGCGCAATCAAGGACCGTGATGAGGTTGTGGGCAACGCGACCCGCGTGAAAGTTGTAAAAAACAAGGTGGCGCCACCCTTCAAGCAGGTGGAGTTTGACATCATGTATGGCGAAGGCATCTCGAAGATGGGCGAGTTGATCGATATGGGCGTCAAAGCCGGCATCGTCGAAAAGTCCGGCTCGTGGTTCAGCTATGGCGATGAGCGGATCGGGCAGGGGCGTGAGAACGCCAAAACCTTCCTGCGCGAGAACGCCGATATGGCCTGGGAGATCGAGGATAAGATTCGCGCCGCTCACGGGTTGGATTTTGATGGCGCGCCCGAAGTGGATGGTGAAGGCGACAAGGACGACGGGCTGATTGAAGCTTAAAGCGTCTCCTGCCAAGAAAGTCGGGCCGCCTTATGGGTGGCCCATTTTTATTTGCGCCGCCTGTCGGCGTCGCCCTAATGAGGGGTTTCACCCCTCAAACTCCCCGAGGATATTTCCGCCAAAAAGAAAACGCCCCCGAAAGATGCGAGGGCGTTTCCCGGATTTCTCCTTGGACGGTCATCGGCATCCCTGCCTGTACCGTGGGTAAAATTTGACTCAAATTGTGTTTCTTCTTGGTTAAAATATCCTGGGGAGCGTGCACAGCACGCGGGGCAAAGCCCCAAACTACCGTCGATCCCGGCTTTACCGCCTGAAGTGAAAGCGCTATCTCGTTGGTTCGAGTTTTTGGGACGATACGATGACCAGCCTGAACGATATTCGCGCGACCTTTCTGAGCTACTTTGAAAAGCACGGCCACAGGGTCGTCGACAGCTCTCCGCTGGTGCCGCGCAATGACCCGACGTTGATGTTCACCAACTCAGGCATGGTGCAGTTCAAGAACCTTTTCACGGGCATTGAAAAGCGCGATTACGTCCGTGCGACGACCAGTCAGAAATGCGTGCGGGCAGGGGGCAAGCACAACGATCTCGATAACGTCGGCTATACAGCGCGGCATCATACCTTTTTCGAGATGCTGGGAAACTTCAGCTTTGGCGATTATTTCAAAGAAGAAGCGATCCCCTTTGCGTGGAACCTGCTGACGGGCGATTTCGGCATCGATGAATCGCGTCTGCTGGTCACGGTTTATCACACTGATGACGAAGCCGCTGACATCTGGAAGAAAATCGGCGTGCCGGATGAGCGGATCATTCGTATCGCGACGCACGACAACTTTTGGCAGATGGGACCCACGGGGCCGTGCGGTCCGTGCACCGAGATTTTCTATGATCATGGCGATCATATCTGGGGTGGGCCGCCCGGAAGTGCGGACGAAGACGGTGATCGATTTATCGAGATCTGGAATATCGTCTTTATGCAAAACGAGCAGTTTGAGGACGGCAATATGCGCGCGCTCGACATGCAGTCGATCGACACTGGCATGGGGCTGGAGCGGATCGGCGCGCTTTTGCAGGGCAGTCACGACAACTACGACACCGATACGTTCAAAGCGCTGATCGAGGCCTCGGCACATGCGACCTCGACCGATCCTTATGGCGATGGCAACGTGCATCACCGGGTGATCGCTGATCATCTGCGCTCGACCGCATTTCTGATTGCCGAAGGAGTGCTGCCCTCGAATGAAGGGCGCGGCTACGTTCTGCGCCGGATAATGCGACGCGCGATGCGTCATGCGCATCTTTTGGGCGCAAAAGACCCGGTGATGCATCAGTTGGTGGGTTCACTGGTGGGGCAGATGGGCGCGCATTATCCCGAGCTTCAGCGCGGCAAGGCTTTGATCGAGGAAACGCTGAAAGCGGAAGAGACGCGCTTTAAAACGACGCTCGAACGGGGTCTGTCGCTGTTGGATGAGGCGACCAAGGGGCTGGGCGAAGGCACCGATCTGCCCGGCGAAACGGCGTTCAGGCTTTACGACACCTATGGATTTCCGCTTGATCTGACACAGGACGCCCTGCGCGAGCGCGGCCGTGGCGTGGACACAGATGGCTTTGATGCCGCGATGGCCGAGCAAAAGGCCAAGGCGCGTGCGGCGTGGTCCGGCTCGGGTGAGACCGCAGACGCCGCCATCTGGTTTGATCTGGCCGAAAAGCATGGTGTGACCGAGTTCCTGGGGTATGAGACCGAAAAAGCCGAAGGGCAGATCGTGGCTTTGGTATCCGGCGCAGAGGTTGCGACATCGGCGCAGAACGAAGAAGAGATCACCGTCATTCTGAACCAGACGCCGTTCTATGCCGAATCCGGCGGGCAGGTTGGCGACACCGGCGTTATTCGCACCGAAACCGGTGTGGCGCATATCAGTGACACCAAGAAGGTGGCAGGCGTTTTCCTGCATCTCGCCAAGGTTGTTGATGGCACGGTTCAGACCGGCCAGCCCGCGAAGCTGGAGGTGGATCACAGCCGCCGCACGGCGATCCGCGCCAATCACTCGGCAACGCACTTGCTGCACGAGGCACTCCGCGAGGCCCTTGGCGATCACGTCGCACAGCGGGGTTCGCTGAATGCTGATGATCGCCTGCGCTTTGATTTCAGTCATCAGACCGCCTTGTCACTGGACGAGTTGGCAACAGTCGAACGGCAGGTGAATGACTTTATCCGCCAGAATGCTGCCGTGGAAACCCGCATCATGACGCCCGACGATGCCCGCGCCATCGGGGCGCAGGCGCTTTTTGGCGAAAAGTACGGCGACGAGGTGCGCGTTGTGTCCATGGGCCGGGCCGAGACCGGCAAGGGCGAGGATGGCAAGACGTGGTCGATCGAGCTTTGCGGCGGCACGCATGTGGCGCGCACGGGCGATATTGGCGTGTTCGTGGCGCTTGGCGACAGTGCCTCTGCTGCCGGTGTGCGCCGGATCGAGGCGCTGACCGGCGATGCGGCGTTCCGGTATCTGTCACAGCAGGATCATCGGCTTGCCGAGGTGGCCCTTGCGCTCAAGGCGCAGCCGGGCGAGGTGACAGAGCGCGTGAACGCCTTGCTATCAGAGCGCAAAAAGCTGAATGCCGAAGTTGCTGATCTGCGCCGTCAACTGGCGATGGCCGGCGGCGCACAGGCCGAGGCCGAGGCTGAAATGGTTGGCGGCAAGGCGTTTCACGCGCAGGTGTTGACCGGTGTTTCCGGCAAGGACCTGCCGCCTTTGATTGATGAACACAAAGCCCGCATGGGCTCTGGGGTCGTTTTGCTGATCGCGGATACAGGCGGCAAGGCCGCTGTTGCTGCTGGCGTCTCGGACGATCTGAAGGGCGAGCTGTCTGCCGTTGATATCGTGCGCACAGCCGTCGAACAATTGGGCGGAAAAGGCGGAGGCGGACGCCCTGATATGGCGCAAGGCGGCGCTGCGTCTGCCGAGAACGCCGCTGCCGCAATCGACGCCGTCAAAACTCTGTTGGAGAAATAACATGCCTGCACTTTGGATCGCCCACGTCACCGTCACCGATGCCGACGCTTACGGCAAATACGCCGAGCTTGCGGGTCCGGCCATCGCCAAGCACGGTGGCCATTTCATTGCCCGTGGCGGGCGGTTTGTGCAGCTTGAAGGCAAGGAGCGTGCGCGCAATGTCGTGGCCAGGTTCCCATCGCTGGAAGCCGCAGAGACCTGCTATAATTCGCCGGAGTATCAAAAGGCGCTGGCGCATGCGCGCGGTGCATCAGAACGCGAGTTGATGATCGTCGAGACGACAGAAGACTAGGTGCAAGGCTCTATTGCAGAGTTGATGGCGCGCGCCGCAGGGCCGGGGCGCATTGAGGCAATTTTCGTCAGACCTGCACGCAAAGAGCCTCCGGTTTCTGTTCAGAGCGTTGAGGCGAGTGCGGCTGGCCTGACCGGCGATCATGCGCGCGAAGGCATGCGTGCGGTCACTCTCATTCAAGCGGAACATTTGCCCGTGATTGCGGCCCTGGCACATCTGGACAGCGTTACTGCCGAGGATTTGCGCCGCAACATCGTTGTCTCGGGTCTGAACCTATTGGCCTTCCGCAAACACCGTTTGCAGTTGGGCGATGTCGTTTTGGACATAACCGGCCCATGCCCGCCGTGCTCGCGGATGGAAACCGTTTTGGGCTTTGGCGGCTATAACGCAATGCGCGGCCATGGCGGGGTTTACGCAGCAGTAGAGCAGGGCGGTATGCTGTCGATAGGTGACGCGGTGACCAACCTTCCCAGTGGCTAAGACTTCGTTTTTCTTGCGTGAAACACAAAACCCAGCAGGTTGAGCAGGATCTGTGCTGCCAAAACGGCCGTGCTGCCGGAATGGTCGTAATCGGGTGCAACTTCAACCAGATCAACGCCGACGATTTCGTGCCGCTTTGTCACCGCCTGCAACATCTCAAGCACCTCGTAATAGAGGAACCCGCCATGGCTGGGCGTCCCGGTTCCGGGCGCGATTGAGGGGCAAAAAGCGTCGATATCCAGCGTGACATAGACTTTGGCCCCAACCGGGATGCGGTCAGTCACGCCCCGCGACCCAAGGGCACGCATCTGCCGGACTGAGATGATGTCAGAGCCCATGGCGCGCGCATCTTCATAGCCCTCTTTTGCGGTGGACGAGACATTGCGAATGCCCACTTGAGTCAGACCCGTGACATAAGATTTCTCGGCCGCGCGCCGCATGGGGTTGCCGTGGCCAAGCCGCACACCGTGACGCTCATCAACGAAATCAAGATGCGCGTCGATCTGCAGGATATGGATATCGCCGCGCCCCTCAAAGGCATCGATGCACGGGATATTCACAGAATGATCACCACCAATCACCACCGGAAGGGCGCCTGCATCCAGTATAGAGGTGACGCCTACCTTGGTGTTTTCATGACTTTTTTGCGTATCCGTGTGCACTATATCCGCATCTCCCAGATCGACGATACGCACGTCAGAGCCAAGATAGGTGGCGTCATCTTCGTGATCATAGGCACCGCCATGTCCAAAGCTGAAAAGCGTCGAGGCTTCGCGCACCGCCCTTGGGCCAAACCGCGCGCCGGATCGATACTGCGTGCCAAAGTCGAATGGCGCACCCAGAACCGCAACGTCAGCCTTGATGGCGCTCCAGTCGGATACGTAAGGACGCTTGGCAAAGGTAGATATACCAACAAAGGGCAGGTCGAGGCGCCCGCTGTCATAGCCGTGGTTGGACATGATTTCTCGCTTCTGAGTGTCTTTGAAATGCGAGTATGGCAGTTAGGGCGTTCGTTTCAAGGCTGGTCGTGTTTAGACATTAATCCGATAATCCATATTATGTTAAATATAGAATATACAATTGAACAGAAGGCTTATGGGATTACCCCAATGCGTACCCCGCGCCGCGAACCGTGCGCAGCGGATCATCCCCACCTTGGGCACAGAGCGCCTTGCGGAGCCTGCCGATGTGCACATCAACTGTGCGTGTGTCGACATAGATGTCGCGGCCCCACACGCGGTCGAGCAATTGCTCGCGTGACCACACGCGGCCCGGCTTCTCCATGAACGTCGACAGCAAGCGAAACTCGGTTGGCCCAAGCTTTAGCGGTTTCCCGTCGCGCGTCACACGGTGCGTTTCCGCGTCGAGGTGGATGTCCTCAAAGGTCAGCTGTTCGCCGACGCTCGCAGGTCGCACGCGGCGCAACTGGGTGCGCACGCGCGCCATCAGCTCGATCACAGAGTACGGCTTGACCACGTAATCGTCCGCTCCGGTCTCAAGCCCGCGCACCCGGTCCGCTTCTTCGCTACGCGCAGTTAACATAATCACCGGTATGGCCCTTGTTGAAGTATTCGCCTTTAGTCGCCGGCAAATCTCAATGCCTGACACACCTGGCAACATCCAATCGAGAATAATGACGTCGGGCTGTGCTTCGGCGACAAGAAGCAAAGCGTCATCGCCCGTTTCGGCCTTGGCAACCTCAAAGCCCTCGGCTTCAAGGTTATAAACCAGAACCTCGCGCTGCGCCGGTTCGTCCTCGACCACCAATACGCTGGGGTGTTCGGCTGACATGGTTCCCTCAGATATTGGCTGAAACGTAAGAAGTCTTATCCTGCTTGGGTCGTGCATCGTCTGGCATATGACCAGTGACAAGATAGATCACCTGCTCGGCAATCGACGTGACATGATCGCCCATGCGTTCCACGTTTTTGCCGATAAAATGCAAATGCATACAGGCGGTTATGTTGCTTGGGTCTTCCATCATGTGGGTCAGAAGCTGGCGGAAAAGCGCGTTGTACATCTCGTCCACATCTTCGTCTCGCAGAATGATCTGCTCTGCCAGATCGGCGTCGCGCCGGATGTAGGCATCAAGCGCGTTTTTCAGCATCATCTGCACCTCGCGCGCCATTTTGCGGATCGAAACGTAAGAGCTTCCGATCGGCTCGGCTTCTGCCAGAACGGTTGTGCGTTTGGCCATGTTTTTCGCGTAATCGCCACACCGCTCAAGGTTGGCGCTGATCTTGATCACAGTCATCACGGTGCGCAGA
>JABDJX010000170.1 GCA_013003245.1 Silicimonas sp.
TCGAGGCGCCTGCACAGCTTGCCGTGATCGCCGATCACAAGGCAATTTCCGAGTTTGAAGACGCGTTCTTGCTGGATGAGGCCGCGAGTCTGGAAACCTTTGCCGAAGCACTTTCGCCGGGCAAGGCGGGGATTGCCGAGGTGGTTATTCCGCCGGGCTCAAGCATGATCGGCAAAACCATGCGCGAGGTGTGGTTGCGCAAGGTTTACGGGCTTTCGCCGCTGATCATCTACCGCGGTGGCGAAGCCCTGACGCCCGAGATCAGCGATTTTGGCGAGCTGTCCTTGGCCGCCGGGGACACGCTGGTGTGTTATACACAGTGGGAGGCGTTAAGTCGTCTTGAAAAGGATCGTGACTTTGTCGTGGTCACCACCGATTTTCCGCACGAGGATTTGCGACCCAAGAAAATCAACTGGGCGATCCTGTTTTTCGTGATTGCCATTTCGTTGGTGCTGTTTTCTGATCTGCGCCTTTCGCTCTGCCTGCTTGTGGGCGCGGTGGGCATGATCCTGAGCAAGGTTCTGACGATTGACGAGGCCTACGGCGCTGTTAGCTGGAGTACGGTGTTTTTGCTCGCCAGTCTCATCCCACTGGGGCAGGCGGTGCAGTCGTCCGGCACGGCGGCGTGGATTGCCGAGCAGGTGCTGTTGGTCCTCGACGGCATGCCGATCTGGGTGATCCAGGCGGCCGTTGCGGTGTTGTCGACCTTCTTTACGCTTGTCATGTCGAACGTCGGGGCGACCGTGCTGCTGGTGCCCTTAGCCGTGAACATCGCTCTTGGCGCCGGGGCTGATCCCGCGCTCTTTGCACTGACGGTGGCCATTTCCACCTCGAACTCATTCCTGATCCCAACCCATCAGGTGAACGCTTTGATCATGGGTCCGGGTGGTTATCGTGTTGTGGATTTCATGCGCGCAGGCGGCATCATGACGGTACTCTTTTTGGTTGTCTCACTTACCGTGCTGAACCTGCTTTATTGAGCGTCTTTCTCATTGGTCCAAAAATATGGTGGGGGTCCGGGGGCAACGCCCCCGGTTTGTCGTCGCATCGCAGATGCGGCGAAACCAGTTATCCACAGGAAACTGCGTGACGATGGCTTAATGTTCTGCTAATGTTCTACTTGCGCCATTGAGGTTTGCGGCACGCCCGCTATGTGTCCTTTGGCGGATATGAGGGTGCCATGGCTGAGCTGAAGAACATCGAAGTGCGCGGGGCGCGCGAGCATAATCTGAAGAACATCGATGTGGACATTCCGCGCGACAAGTTCGTCGTGATCACCGGGCTTTCGGGGTCAGGAAAATCGTCACTCGCGTTTGATACGATTTATGCCGAGGGGCAACGGCGTTATGTTGAGTCTTTGTCGGCTTATGCACGGCAGTTTCTTGATATGATGGAAAAGCCGGATGTGGACCACATCTCTGGCCTCTCACCTGCGATTTCGATTGAGCAGAAGACGACATCGAAAAACCCACGTTCGACCGTGGGAACCGTGACCGAGATTTACGACTATATGCGGCTTTTGTTTGCGCGCGCTGGCACGCCCTATTCGCCTGCGACCGGTCTGCCGATTGAGGCGCAGCAGGTGCAGGACATGGTCGACCGGGTGATGGCGCTTGAGGAAGGAACACGCGCGTTTTTGCTGGCTCCCATCGTGCGCGATCGCAAAGGCGAGTATCGCCGCGAATTCCTGGAACTGCGCAAGACCGGCTTTCAGCGGGTCAAGGTGAATGGTGAATTTTACGAGCTGGATGAGCCGCCGACGCTGGACAAAAAGTTTCGCCATGACATCGATGTCGTCGTTGACCGGATTGTTGTGAAAGACGGTTTGGAAACGCGGCTGGCCGACAGCTTCCGTACCGCTTTGAACCTTGCCGATGGCATCGCCATTCTGGAGACTGCGCCGAAAGAAGGTGAGCCAGAGCGGCTGACGTTTTCGGAAAACTTCGCCTGCCCTGTGTCAGGTTTCACCATCCCCGAGATCGAGCCGCGGCTCTTTTCGTTCAACGCACCTTTCGGGGCCTGCCCAAAGTGCGACGGGCTTGGTGTAGAGCTTTTCTTTGACGAACGCCTTGTGGTGCCCGATCAGAACCTGAAGATTTATGACGGGGCGCTGGCACCGTGGCGCAAGGGAAAGTCACCTTATTTTCTGCAGACGATCGAGGCGATTGCCAAGCATTACAAATTTGACAAGAACACCAAGTGGAAAGACCTGCCCGAAAAGGTGCAGGAGGTGTTTTTGCGCGGCTCTGGTACGGAAGAGATCAACTTTCGCTTTGACGAGGGCGGGCGCGTCTATCAGGTGAAAAAGACTTTTGAGGGCGTTATTCCGAATATGGAACGGCGCTATCGTGAGACAGACTCAAATTGGATCCGTGAAGAGTTCGAGCGATATCAAAACAACCGGCCCTGTGGCACTTGTGGCGGCTTCCGCTTGCGCGAAGAAGCACTGGCCGTTCGCATTGGCGATCAGCATGTAGGCCACGTGGTGCAGAAATCGATCCGCGAGGCGTTGGCCTGGGTCGAGGATGCGCCGAACCATCTGAGCAAACAAAAGAACGAGATTGCGGTTGCGATCCTGAAGGAAATTCGCGAACGGCTTGGGTTTTTGAACAACGTCGGGCTGGAATACCTGACACTGTCGCGCAATGCGGGCACATTGTCAGGTGGGGAGAGCCAGCGGATCAGGTTGGCCTCGCAAATCGGGTCGGGTCTTCAGGGTGTGCTTTACGTGCTGGATGAGCCGTCAATTGGTCTGCACCAGCGCGACAATGATCGGCTTTTGACAACGCTGAAAAACCTGCGCGATCAGGGCAACACGGTGATTGTGGTTGAACATGACGAAGAAGCCATTCGCGAGGCGGATTACGTCTTTGATATCGGGCCAGGTGCAGGCGTGCATGGCGGCGATGTGGTGGCCAAAGGGACTCCAAAGCAGATCATCGCGAATAAAAAATCGGTGACAGGGGATTATCTGGCCGGGCGGCGCCAGATTTCGGTGCCCGCCAAGCGGCGGACGGGGAACAAGAAAAAGCTGACCGTCGTAAAAGCGACGGGCAACAACCTGCAGAATGTGACGGCAGAGTTTCCGCTGGGCAAGTTTGTCTGCGTGACGGGCGTTTCTGGCGGTGGCAAGTCGACGTTGACGATTGAGACGCTGTTCAAGACAGCCTCGATGCATCTGAACGGCGCGCGCCAGACCCCTGCCCCATGTGAGACGATCAAGGGCTTGGAACACCTCGATAAGGTCATTGATATTGATCAGCGCCCCATCGGGCGCACGCCACGTTCGAACCCGGCGACCTATACCGGGGCCTTTACGCCCATACGCGACTGGTTTGCGGGCCTGCCGGAATCAAAAGCGCGCGGGTATGCCCCGGGGCGGTTCAGCTTTAACGTCAAAGGCGGGCGCTGCGAGGCGTGTCAGGGCGACGGTGTGATCAAAATCGAGATGCACTTTTTGCCTGACGTCTATGTGACCTGCGAGACCTGCAAGGGCGCGCGGTACAATCGAGAGACGCTTGAGATCAAGTTCAAGGGCAAGTCTATTGCCGATGTGCTGGATATGACAGTTGAGGATGCGCGCGAATTCTTCAAAGCGGTGCCAAGCATTCGTGACAAGATGGAGGCGCTGCACCGGGTCGGTTTGGACTATATCAAGGTGGGTCAGCAGGCGACGACCTTGTCGGGTGGCGAGGCGCAACGGGTGAAGCTTTCGAAAGAGCTGGCAAAACGCTCGACAGGTCGCACTTTGTATATTCTGGACGAGCCAACAACGGGTTTGCACTTTGAAGATGTTCGAAAATTACTAGAGGTGCTGCACGAGTTGGTCGATCAGGGCAACTCGGTCATCGTGATTGAGCATAACTTGGACGTGATCAAGACCGCCGATTGGATAATCGATATCGGCCCCGAAGGTGGCGATGGCGGCGGCCAGATTGTGGCGACCGGAACGCCGGAAGAGGTGGCCGCTGAGAAGGCATCGCACACCGGGCACTATCTGTCTGGCATGTTGGGCACGGCAAGGGCGCCCGCCAAGGCCAAAAAGCCAAAGAAAATCGCGGCGGAGTAGTTGCGAACTGGGATAACATTGCCATGATCTCTTGGTTCCCCGGGTAAAAGTTCTGCGATTCTCACGAAGCATTCACCGAAGACGGCACGGGCCGGCAACGCAAAGACAAATGGGACCATACCGGTCGCCACGAACCCAACAATCGAATCGCCAAACGACTTTGTCGTGGGCACCGGACAATCGTACTATGGTTTCAGCACGCGGAAAGTAGAGGCCCGGCCAGCCAGTCGACGTGTAGCTCGTCAGCCGCACGTCGCACTGCGCATGTGGAAGTACCGCGCAGCAGCAAATAATGTCCTAGATATGGATCACGCGGTCATAGGCGTCCAACACGCTTTCGTGCATCATCTCTGATAGCGTCGGGTGTGGGAAGACGGTTTCCATCAGATCCTCTTCCGTGGTCTCCAGCTGACGGCCAACGACATAGCCCTGGATCAACTCGGTAACTTCCGCGCCGACCATGTGTGCCCCCAAAAGCTCTCCGGTTTTCTCGTCAAAGATGGTTTTCACCATGCCTTCCGCCTCACCCAAGGCAATCGCCTTGCCGTTGCCAATGAATGGGAAGCGCCCGACCTTGACCTTATAGCCAAGCTCTTTCGCCTTGGCCTCGGTGTATCCAACGCTCGCCACCTGTGGGTGGCAATAGGTGCAGCCCGCGATGCTTTCCGGTTTGACCGGGTGCACCTTGTTTTTGCCCGCGATCAGTTCGGCGACCATGACGCCTTCGTGTGACGCCTTGTGCGCCAACCACGGGGCACCGGCGATGTCGCCGATGGCATAAAGCCCGTCGACGCCCGTGCGGCAGTATTCATCTGTCACCACATGAGTGCGGTCGATTTTGACGCCAAGCGCCTCCAGCCCAAGGTTTTCGGTATTGCCAACGATGCCTACGGCGGAAATCACTGTGTCAAAGTCATGCTTTTCAACCTTGCCGTCCACTTCGACATGCGCGGTCACCTTGTCTTTGGCCCGATCAAGCTGCTTGACCATGGCCTTTTGCATGATCTTCATGCCTTGCTTTTCAAACGACTTTTTGGCGAAGGCACTGATCTCGGCATCCTCCACCGGCAGCACGCGATCCATCACCTCAACCACGGTCGTCTCGGCCCCCAGCGTGTTGTAGAAACTGGCGAATTCGATGCCGATGGCACCTGATCCGATGACCAGAAGTTTCTTCGGCATGTGCGGCGGCTGCAACGCGGCCTTATAGGTCCAGACACGCTTGCCATCGGCTTCTAGCCCCGGCAGCTCGCGCGCACGCGCGCCGGTGGCCAGAATAATCGATTTGGCCGCAAGTTCCTCGGTGCCCTTCTCGGTCTTGACGCTGACCTTGCCCTTGGCGGGGATCGTCGCCTCGCCCATCACCACGTCGATCTTGTTCTTCTTCATCAGGTGCGCCACGCCACCGGAAAGCTGCTTGGCCACGCCGCGAGAGCGTTTGACAACAGCGTCGATGTCATAGTCGATTTTCTCGGCAGAGAGCCCAAATTCCTTAGCGCGATGCATCAGATGAAACACCTCAGAGGACCTCAACATAGCCTTCGTGGGGATACACCCCCAGTTCAGGCAGATGCCCCCCATATGTTCGCGTTCGACAATCGCCACTTTCAAGCCCAACTGGCTGGCCCGAATGGCCGCCACATATCCACCGGGTCCGGCTCCAATTACGATGACGTCGAAGGTCTTTGCGGCCATGAGGTGCTCTCCTGCGGTCCAAAATAGTTTGACGTTAAACTATCTGCCATAACTTGGCAGGCGTGTCACCAGTTTCGGCCTTGTTCTTTTGGCATGGCTGATATGTTGCGTCTTTGGGCGAATTCCCCGACATTTGGTTACATCACAAAGCCACGAAAAGGAGATCGAGCCATGAGCATGGACGCCATAAAACCGGGCAAAACCGCCGTCATAACGGGTGGAGCCGCTGGCATCGGATTGGCTGCGGCGCTCAGGTTCGCAAAAGCGGGCATGAATATCGTTCTAATCGACGTGCGCGACGACCTTTTCGACGATGCGGCCAAATCACTCAAAACCATGGGCGCGCCCGAAGTAGTCACGCGCAAGCTGGACGTGGCGGATAAAGCCGACGTCGCTCGCTTCGCCGCCGAAATGGAGACGCGCTTTGGCGGCATCGATGTGCTGATGTGCAACGCAGGCATCCAACCCGGCAGCGATATCTTTGATCAGACGCAGACATGGGATCGCGTGATGTCGGTCAATCTCGGCGGCATCGTCACCTGCTGCCAAACCTTTGTGCCCAACATGATCGCCCGCGACCAACCCGCCCTGGTGATCAACACCGGCTCAAAGCAAGGCATCACAGCCCCGCCGGGCGATCCGGCCTACAACGTGGCGAAGGCGGGTGTGAAGACCTTTACCGAAGCGCTGCAGCATCACTTGCGCGAGGTTGGCGCCAACGCCTCGGCCCACCTGCTGATCCCCGGCTTCGTCTTCACAGACCTGACGCGTCGCGATCGCACCGAAAAACCGCCAGGAGCCTGGACGCCCGGCGAAACGGCAGATTTCATGATGGACAGTCTTGCAAAAGGTGACTTCTACATTCTGTGCCCCGACAACGACGTGCCACGCAAGCTCGACGAAAAACGCATGGAATGGGCAATGGGCGACATCATCGAGAACCGACCCCCGCTCTCGCGCTGGCACAAAGACTGGGGACAGGCGTTTGAGGATTTCGTGAACGCCTAGCCCTTCTTCTTGGGCAAAATACTCCGGGGAGGTCTGGAGGGGCTGGCCCCTCCAGTCGGGCGACGCCGACAGGCGGCGCAAAACCAGAGTCAGGCTGCGGCGGCGTCCTCAAAAGACCGCAGGACCGCACCGTATCCGCCGTCTTTCAAAAACGCAGACTCGGCCTCTGAGTTGTCACGCGACAAGGCCTCGTTTCGGGTAGGGAAACGACCAAATCTGCGAATAATTTCGCGGTGCACTTTTGCTGAGATTAGGTTCTTTGCGCCTGTCTCGGGCATCCGCGTTTTAATGAGCCGGACTGCGCGGTCCTGATCCTCAAGACACTCCGAATGCACCAGCGGCATGTAAAAGAACTGTCGCGCCGGACCGTCGATCCGCAAATCCCAGCCCTTGCTGATCGCTGCTTTCGCGGCCGCCTTGGCGATTTTGTCCGTTGCGAAAGCCTGCGGCGTGTCGCGGAACATGTTGCGCGGAAACTGATCAGCCAGGATGATATAGGCCAAAGTTCCGTTCGCATATGTCAGCCAAAGCGACAATGAGCCGTCCAGCATACGATTGTAATCATCCAGGAAACGTTTTCGAACTTTCGCGTCCAAATCTTCGCCGCCAGCGTACCAGCCTTTTGGGCCTATCTCGTCTAGCCAGAACGCCAGTATCTCATCCGGGTTTGCCATCTTACCACATCCTCGTGTGAACCAATTAACCCCTGTATTCCGAATCGTTGCAAGTTCCGGACACTCAATCAAGGGTCTTCTCGGTTTCGCCTGTGTTTTCCGACCCATGCGTGTCGGCATTATCTGCATAGTATTCGGCCGCCGCTTCCACAGCGACGCCAGTGCCCGTGGGCAGAACCGGCGCATAAGCCACCGCGTCATAATCATTTTCATCGGCAAACAAAGATGCACGCTGCGTCATCCGGTAGGCTACGTAGCTGGCCATCGCCAGCATCACGCAGGTCAGATAGGCCCAGTATCCGCCCGGCCCCAGTACGGACATGAACCACCCCACAAGGATCGGGCCCGAAATCGCGCCAAGCCCGTTCACAAACAGCAGTCCACCCGAGGCTGCTGCCATATCGTCCGCCTCGAGATAGTCGTTGGTATAGGCGATCAGCAGCGCGTAAAGCGGGTTGGACGTCCCTCCCATGAAGAAGGCTGCAATCAAAAGAACCGAGAAACTCGTCCCGAATGCCCAGGCCAAAACGCCCGCAAGCACACCGCCGACCGCGGCGGCAAAAATCACCACCCGTCGGTCGATGCGGTCTGACAGCCAGCCGATTGGAAATTGCAGGACCATGCCGCCAACAAAGATGGCCGAGACGAAGATCGAGATCTCTGCCACCGACAAATTCACGGATGTGCCAAAGACCGACGCCATCCCAAACAAGGCACCAAAGACCATCCCGATCAGGAACATGCCCACGACACCGGTTGGTGAAATTTCATAAAGTCTGCTGAAACTCAGACCTTTGGTCGTGCCAAACGACGGCGTTGGCATGACCGACAACAGGATCGGGGCAAAGGCCAGCGATACCAGAACAGACGGAATTACGAAAAGGATATAGCCAGCCGGATCGGCCACGTTCAACAACGCCTGGCTTGAGACGATCCCCACCATCTGGACAATCATGTAAAGCGAAAGCGCCTTGCCTCGGTTCTCGTTTGAAGACGCGTTGTTCAGCCAGCTTTCGGCTGTCACATAGACACCCGAAAAGCAAAAACCGAAAGCGACGCGCAGCAGTGTCCACGCCCACACTTCGGTCAGGGCCGGATAGAGGATGATGATCGCCGAAATAAACGACCCCAGCGCCGCAAAAACGCGCACGTGGCCCACGCGACGGATCATTTCGGGTGCAAGTCGCGAGCCGATCAGAAAACCCGCAAAATATGCAGAAGTTATGATGGCAAGGTTCCCGGTGGAAAATTCTTCAATAGCCCCGCGAATACCGATCAGAGAGCTTTGCAGCCCGTTTCCCAGCATCAGCAGCAGGATACCCAAGAGCAGCGCCCAAGAGCTTTTCAGAACCTCAAACATGTCACCAAACCAGCTCGACTCATTTTTGCATCAGCCCTAGCGGCTTTTGGCGCGGCTCTACACGCTTATGAGCGACACGCAAACGTCGAATTTCATCCATTTGGCATCAAAAGCGAAGAATCGCCGTAGGAGAAGAAGCGATAGTCGCCCGCGATGGCGTGTGCATAAACCTCGCGAATGCGTTCGGTGCCAAGGAAGGCCGAAACCAGCATCATCAGAGTTGATTTTGGCAAATGAAAGTTGGTCATCAGCGCGTCTGCTGCGCGGAACTGAAAACCGGGGGTGATGAAGATGTCCGTCGCCCCGCTCCAGGCGTTCAATCCACCCGTGTCGCGCGCTGCAGTTTCGATCAACCGCAACGCGGTTGTGCCCACCGGGATGATCCGCCCTCCTGCGGCCCGCGTGGCGGCCAGCTCTGCGGCTGCGGCTTCGGTGATCTCGCCGCGTTCGGCGTGCATTTTGTGGTCGCGAATGTCATCCACCTTGACCGGCAGGAACGTACCCGCTCCCACGTGCAGCGTGACGAACGTACGCGCAATTCCGGCGGCATCCAGCCTGCCCATCAACGCCTCGTCAAAGTGCAACGAGGCTGTTGGAGCCGCCACCGCTCCCTTCTCCCGCGCCCAGATGGTTTGATAATCCTGCGTATCCTGCGCGTCGGCTGGCCTGCGCCCTTCGATGTAAGGTGGCAGCGGCATAGCACCGGCGGCGTTAAGGGCGGCGTCAAAGTCGTCCCCTGCCAGATTGAACTGCAATTCGGCAGTTCCGTCCGCGCGCCCTACGACCTGCGCCGACAAATCAGGCGAGAAGACAATCGTTTCGCCGTCGCGCACCTTTTTCAACGGCTTCAAAAGCGCCCGCCATGCCCCCGAGGCTTGCGGCTCCAACAACGTTGCTTCGATCCGCGCCTGAAACTCGCCGCGCGTTCGGGTGCCTGAAAGGCGCGCCGGGATCACCTTGGTGTCGTTCAGAATAAGCCGGTCGCCGGGGCGCAAGAACTGTGGCAGATCAATGCTGTGCGCGTCCGTTAACGTCTTGGGCGTTGCCGCCAAAAGCCTGGACGAAGAGCGCGGGCGCGCGGGGCGGGTCGCGATCAGCCGCTCGGGCAGATCGAAGTCAAAGTCACTCAGGCGCATCACTATCCTTCTGGTGGCTTGCGCCGGAAAATCTCGCGAAACGCCCCCGGTGTCAGGATCGACAAAGGGTTTAAAGCCACGTTGGGATCGCTCGCCGAGCCGGTCATGCGATAGCTGAAGCCAAACAGTCCTTCGCCGCGCCGGGTCAGGAACGATCCGATCCCATTAAGGAAATAGACAGGAGAAATCACGCCGCTGATATCCAGTTGCGACCGGGTAAAATCGTAGATGCCATCGGCAGAAATACCCATTGAACCGCCGACAGCGGCCAGTTGCTGAAGCCGGATTTGCTGGCGGTTTAGACGAAACTGGCCATCGACGGAATTGAACGCAATGCCAGGCCCGCGCAGTTGATCGATCAGACCGACAACGCTGACCGCGTCCAGAAGATCGGCCATCGCGGGCGCTTTTCTAAGGCGGATGTTTTCGATCAGGAACTGCCCGTCATAGGTGCCCGACGTGCCGCGCACTGGCGTTAAAACCAGATCGAGTGTGCCCGCGTTGGTGTTGGGGGTCAGGCCCGCATCGCGCAGCACACCCGCCGCATCTGACGCTTGCACGCGCAGAGCGGTGCCGCCATTTGCCGGAGAGAGCGTCCCCCGGACCGAGGTTTTGCCGTTTATACGCGCCTCGAATGCGCCTGAAAGGCCAGAGCCTACCGGTTTGAATTGCCCTGTGATCGGGGCCAGCGCGATACCGTCCGAGACGATCAACCGGTCGAGCGCCAGATCTACCGTGCTGCCCCTGCCGCCTGATCCACCACCAACGCCGTCAAAACGGCGCAAGTCAAACGTGCCGCCTGTCAGCGCAATTCGGGGCGCACCGCCACCT
>JABDJX010000179.1 GCA_013003245.1 Silicimonas sp.
CGTCGTAGACCCCCATCGCTACCTTGGCGAACAAATCCGACTGAATGGGCTGCGCATAGCCCGAGTTGTAAGCGCCAAGATTGCAGACGGTATCCACCTTGTAGGCAACCAGCTTCATATCGGCATCAAACCCAAGCGTGGTGTCCGAGACCAGATCGCGCCCGCCATTGTCGGTCAGCATCGCCTCGGTCCGCTCTGACATCCAGTGCACCGGCTGTCCAAGCGCTTTGGCGGCAGCAGCTACAACGAAATACTCGGGGTAATCCATCCCCTTCATCCCAAAACCACCACCCACATCAGGGTTGGTCACGCGGACGTTGTCGGGCTCCAGCCCAAAGCACTCGACAAGCTCGTCCTTGGTGCCCCAAACGCCCTGCCCGCCAAAGGCCAGATGCAACCGTGTGCCGTCCCACTCGGCATAACAGCCGCGTGGCTCCATCGAATTGACGATAATCCGGTTATCAACAATGCGCGTCGTGACCACATGCATGGCCTGCGCCAGGGCGGCATCAACCGCCGCCGCGTCACCCTTTGCCCAATCAAAGGCCAGATTGTCCGGTGCCTCATCGTGAAGCGTCGCTCCGCCCGGCCCAATATCGACCTTGGCTGGCAGCTCTTCGATATCGGCAAACACCGCCTCTGCCGCATCTTTCGCCTGCGCCCGGCTTTCCGCCACGATCACCGCGATCGGGTCACCCACAAACCGCACCTTACCGCGCGCCAGAAGCGGGCGCTTTACATCCGCGCCTTGGGAGCCATCGTGATTGTCGACCAACTCGCCGGTCATCTCGTAGCTGACGCCCATGGCCGCCAGATCGTCCGCCGCCATCGCCAGCCTGACCCCCGGCATCGCGCGCACATCATCCAGATCAACGCTGCCAATCGTTCCATGCGCTAACTCAGAGCGCACAAACACCGCCGTCAAAGCCCCTTCGGGTGCGATATCGTCAATATAACGCCCGCCGCCGGTCAGAAACCGACGGTCCTCCAGCCGTGTCACCGGTTGCGATTTGCCAAACTTGTCCATGGAAGACGTCCTTTGCGCGCATGCATTTGAGACTGAACGTATCTGCCCAAGCCGCGTTG
The DNA here is from genome assembly GCA_013003245.1 of Silicimonas sp. GTDB lineage: Bacteria > Pseudomonadota > Alphaproteobacteria > Rhodobacterales > Rhodobacteraceae > JABDJX01. The sequence continues at coordinate 1,087 of JABDJX010000179.1, forward strand.
TCCAGTCTCAGTCGACCGGAAAGACAAAACACCGCCCCCGCCGCAGCATTAGCCAAAGCGCCGTGCCGGGTTTGGGCAGGAAAACAGACGGCACGCTCGCCTTCAGGATCGATCCATCATGATCCATCTTGAATTCCACAAGACTTTCCTGCCCCATGAACCGCGCCCGCATCACCGTCCCACGTGCAGGCGTGCCGTCCTCGGGCGTCGGATTGGGCCCAACACCGCCACGATCAAAGTCGATCCGCAAGTGCTGCGGGCGGATCACGATCTCCAGCGCGGTGCCATCAGGATACCCCGGCGTCAGAAACGCGCCAAAGGGCGTATCGGTCAGCGCCCCTTTCACCGTGCCGCGGATCACATTGATATCGCTGAAAAACGCCGCCGCCTTGCGATCCACCGGCGTGTTATAGACGTTATAGGGCGCGCCCTGCTGAACGATCCGACCATCGCGCATCAGGGCGATCTCATCAGCCATCCGCATCGCCTCTTCCGGCTCGTGGGTGACCAGCACAACGGCGGTGCCCATTTCCTTGAGGATATCCAGCGTCTCGTCGCGAATGCCGTCGCGCAGCCGGTTGTCCAGCCCCGAAAACGGTTCGTCCATCAGCATGACCCGCGGCTTTGGCGCAATTGCCCGCGCCAGCGCCACGCGCTGCTGTTCACCGCCCGAAAGCTCATGCGGATAGGCAGTGCCAAAATCGCCCAGATGCACGCGCTCCAGCATGTCCTGTACGCGCGCCGCCTTCTCAGATTTGCTGCCCGACAGCCCAAAAGCCACATTGTCGGCCACTGACAGATGCGGAAAAAGCGCAAAATCCTGGAACATCAACCCTACATGACGCTGCTCGGGTGGTACGTTATGGCTTTCGTCAAAAAACACCATGCCGTCCACCGACACCCGTCCCGCGTCCGGCGTGTCGACCCCGGCGATTAACCGCAACGTCGTCGACTTGCCGCAGCCCGAGGGGCCCAAAAGGCAGGTCACCTGCCCCGGCATCACCCGCAACGAGACGTCAGAAACAACCGCTCGCCCGCCAAAGCGCCGTGTCAGCCTCTCCACCGTCAAGCCTGCGTTATTGTCCGCCAAAACCCGCCTCGCCCTTAATCCCGAGCGAAGAACTCGGGATTAACGTCGAGATACCAACGTCATGCCCCCGCCGCAACCCTGCCAGAAAAACCGGATAGGTCTTCTTCCTGGTAAAAATATTCCGGGGGTGCGGGGGCAGAGCCCCCGCTTCTGGCGACGCGCAAAGCGCGGCGCAATCACACCGTCAGGTTTGTCCCACCACCATCATGCAGCAGGTTCTGGCCGACGATAAACCCCGCATGCACCGAGCAAAGATAGGCACAGGTCGCCCCAAACTCGGCGGGCGTACCATAGCGGCGCACCGGGATCGTGGCCTCGCGCCGGGTGCGCGCCTCGTCCATCGAAATCCCCTGCGCCTTGGAGACGCCTGTGTCCAAGGCATCCGCGCGATCCGTGGCGTGAATGCCCGGCAGCAGGTTGTTGATCGTCACACCCTTCTCGGCCACTTGCCGCGAGGTGCCGGCGACATAACCGGTCAATCCGGTGCGTGCCGCATTCGACAGCCCCAGGGCCGGGATTGGCGCACGTACCGATTGCGAGGTGATGTTCACCACCCGCCCCCAGCCGCGCTCCATCATCGCGGGCACCAAGGCTTTGATCAGCGCAATCGGCGTCAGCATGTTGGCATCGAGCGCCTTGATGAAATCCTCACGCTCCCAGTCCGACCAGATCCCCGGAGGCGGACCGCCTGCGTTGTTGACCAGAATGTCGATATCGCCCGCAGCCTCCAACACCTTGGCGCGGCCTTCCTCGCTGGTGATATCGGCAGCCACAGGGGTGATCTTCACTCCGTGCGCTTCGGCAATTTGCTCGGCTGCGGACATCAACGCCTCTTCGCCGCGTGCGTTCATCACCAGATCAACACCCGCTTCTGCCAACGCTTCGGCACAGCCGCGCCCCAACCCCTTTGACGAAGCACACACCAAGGCACGCTTGCCGCGAATTCCCAAATCCATTTCTCTCTCCACTTTTAGTCTGTAAAGCCCGTTTCAGGCCGGTTCATTCGTGCTGGCAGGCTCTACCACCCACCCATCTGCGCGCAGAGCCGCGATGGCTTTGTCGCGCACCTTCGGGTCTTCGGCGATAAGATGCGGCTTGGCTTCGCGCAACGCGACCTCCTGCATGCGCCGCCGGGTGCGGCGCTCGATACGCCCTTCCGGAATAGTCATCCCCTCTCCAAGTGCGTCGATAAAGGCCTGCGCCTCTTTGCCCAAGGCGACAACGGTAATGCCCCCGCGCCCAAAGGCAAATGCATGGGGCACGCCCCGCGTCTCCAATACAGTCAAAGCATTGCGAATGCCGGTCAGCACCAGCGTCGTGTCGTCAAAACAGATCACACCGTTCGGGCGGATCACGCCCAGCACATTCAAAAAATCCCGAAACGCCGCCGTATGCGTATGCTCGCCGTCAATGAAGGCCAGATCAAACTGATCCGCCTCCATGTCTCGCAAGATATCTGAGGTATCCGTAACCGTCTCAAGCTTGATCAGGTCATCTGCACTACATAGCTCGGCAAGCCCCGCGATCATGTCGTCTGCGGTGATGCCCTGATAGATATCCATCGCTCCACGCTCATCCGGCGTGGTGTCGGGGCGCAGATCAATCGACAGGGCACGGCGGCAATCGGCGTCCTGAAGATGTGACTGCAACGAGCGGCCCAGGAATGAACCGATCTCGACATAGTCATACGAACCTCGTGCCGAGACCAACTCCTGCACACGGATCAGCACCCGCAAAGCGCGCGGTCCCAACTGGCCCTTTACCTTGATATCTTCCGGTGTTCGCGTGCCTGCGCGCATCGTTCTTGCCCCTCGATCAGGTTTTCACGAACCCTAGGCGAGCCCACCGAGACGCGCAAGCAAACGCCCTCACCCCATCGGCTGCATAAAGAAGCTTTCGCGCGCAATCTTGCCGTTCTCAACCTCGTAAAGCGCAATTTCCTTGCCCTGCCAGCGATTACCACTGGCTTTCTCGGTCGTGTCCATCTCGAAGATCACGCTGAACTTGTCGCCGTTAACATAGGGGCCATCCATCTTGACCTCATGCACTTCAAAGGCGTTGGTCCACCAGTCGTGCTTGCCTTGGATACCTTCGATACCCTTGGTCACAAGGTCCATACCTTCTGGTCCCATGGCCTCGGTTGATGTGGCATCGGGTGCATAAAGTTCCTTCAGCCCTTGTGCCTCGGTGCCGTTCTTGCAGTGCTCACACAACTTCTGAGCAATTTCCTGAGTATTCATGTCTCAAATCCTCCGTTGGGGGTTGGCCCATGCCTCAAAATTGTTCTTGATACGTTCTCATTGTGCGCCTCCGTTAACCATTCGTCAATTCCGAAATTTTGCACGCGTGCGCGCGCGATTGAATGTACCTCCAAGCACAGCTATATCGCGCCCATGTTGGACAGAGCCTCAAACGCCGCCCCCCTGCCGCCGGAAATCGCCCGCAGGCGCACCTTTGCGATTATCTCGCACCCCGATGCGGGTAAGACGACGCTGACGGAAAAATTCCTGCTTTATGGAGGTGCGATCCAGATGGCGGGTCAGGTGCGCGCCAAGGGAGAAGCGCGGCGCACGCGGTCGGACTTCATGCAGATGGAAAAAGATCGCGGCATTTCTGTTTCCGCTTCGGCCATGTCGTTCGACTTTGGTACCTACCGGTTTAACCTTGTCGACACACCCGGACACTCGGATTTCTCCGAAGACACATATCGCACGCTCACAGCCGTGGACGCGGCCATCATGGTGATCGACGGCGCCAAGGGTGTGGAGAGCCAAACCCAGAAACTGTTCGAAGTTTGCCGTCTGCGCGACCTTCCGATCTTGACGTTTTGCAACAAAATGGACCGGGAAAGCCGCGAAACCTTCGAAATCATTGACGAAATCCAAGAAAACCTTGCCATTGACGTCACACCCGCCTCTTGGCCGATCGGCATGGGCCGCGACTTTCTTGGCTCGTATGACATGCTCAACGACCGGCTTGAGCTGATGGAGCGTGCTGACCGCAACAAGGTCGCCGAAAGCATCAAGATCGACGGTTTGGACGACCCCAAACTGGCCGAGCACATCCCGGCAGCCCAGCTTGAGCAGCTGCGCGAAGAGGTCGAAATGGCGCGCGAGTTGCTGCCCGCCTTTGATCGGCAAGCCTTCCTCGATGGCACACTCACGCCGATCTGGTTCGGCTCTGCGATCAACTCCTTTGGCGTCAAGGACCTGATGGACGGCATCGGCGATTTCGGCCCTGAGCCGCAGCCGCAGTCAGCCGAGCCGCGCCAGATCAGTCCGGAAGAAAAGGCCGTCGTCGGTTTCGTCTTCAAGGTTCAGGCCAACATGGACCCAAAGCACCGCGACCGCGTGGCCTTTGTCCGCCTCGCTTCTGGCCACTTCAAACGCGGCATGAAACTGACCCATGTGCGCAGCAAAAAGCCGATGGCGATCTCGAACCCCGTTCTTTTCCTGGCGTCCGACCGCGAGCTGGCTGAAGAAGCCTGGGCCGGCGACATCATCGGCATTCCCAATCACGGGCAATTGCGCATCGGCGATACGCTGACCGAAGGCGAGGCAATCCGCGCCACCGGCATCCCCTCTTTCGCACCCGAGCTTTTGCAGAACTGTCGTGCGGGTGATCCGCTCAAGGCCAAGCATCTGGACAAGGCGCTGATGCAGTTCGCCGAGGAAGGCGCTGCCAAGGTGTTCAAACCCGCCCTTGGCGCTGGCTTTATCGTCGGCGTTGTCGGCCAGCTTCAGTTCGAAGTGCTGGCCAGCCGGATCGAGCTTGAATACGGCCTTCCCGTCCGCTTTGAGCCCTCGCAGTTCAAATCCGCCCGTTGGGTTTCCGGGCCGAAAGACAAGCTTGAGGCCTTTACCGAGGCAAACAAGGGCCACATGGCCACCGACAACGATGGCGATCCTGTCTTCCTCACGCGTCTGCAATGGGACATCGACCGCGTCGAGCGTGATTACCCGGACCTGACGCTGAGTGCCACGAAAGAGATGATGGTATAACCGATTGTCTAAAATTGTCACTTTGGGAAAGTGTTAACGCCTGACGGCTACCCTCGATTCCATGAGGGTACTTGCATTTTTATTCCTGGCGCTGGCCGCCTGCGCACCAACGAAACGTCTGCCGGACGGTCCTGTCACCTATCAGTCATCGGTGGTCAGTGAACAGCACGGCGACACATTGGTCATGGCCCGTGTCATGGCCATGGGCAGCACGGATTATGTTGTTTACTTTTCCGTCGCCCTGCCAACCCAGGACATCGAATATGCGTATGCTTTTGACACGCCCATGCCCTACGTTGCCGAAACCGGTTCATCGGGCTTTATCACCATGTCGCAAGACATCTTTCAGAAACTGTCGAAGACAGGATTCGACGTTGTTTTGGTAGGCGGAACAGAAGTTTATCCAATAAATGTCCCCGGCTCTGCATTTCAAGAAGCCTTGGGATTTGAGGCGGCTTCGTAAGTGATGTTATTTCAGTGACTTAGGCAGTTTCAGAAACAATCGGGCTTTAAGCTCACATATTGTTAACAATTGCCGCATGCCGTTGACGCCGCACGCACTCTGCTCTACCTCATGCGCATTCGCGGCGACTTGTCCACAAGTCTGAGGTCATCCGGGCCTACGCCGCTTAAGCCGACGGGCCGTCAGAATTGGTCCGTAATGTATGGACAAATATGACGAAGTTTACCGATCTGGCATTATCGCCAAAAGTATTGAAAGCGGTTGAGGCCGCCGGTTACGAGACCCCCACACCGATCCAGGCAGGTGCCATTCCCCCAGCGCTTGAAGGACGTGACGTGTTGGGCATTGCGCAAACAGGCACAGGCAAAACCGCCTCGTTCACCCTGCCGATGATCCACATGCTGGCCCGAGGGCGCGCACGCGCGCGCATGCCCCGCTCGCTGGTGCTTTGCCCGACGCGAGAGTTGGCCGCACAAGTTGCCGAAAATTTCGACACTTACGCCGCAAACGTAAAACTGACCAAAGCCCTACTCATCGGCGGCGTCAGTTTCAAAGAACAGGACCTGCTGATTGATCGCGGTGTCGATGTTCTGATCGCCACGCCCGGTCGTCTGCTCGATCACTTCGAGCGCGGCAAGTTGCTGCTGACCGGCGTGCAGATCATGGTTGTAGATGAAGCCGACCGCATGCTTGACATGGGCTTTATCCCGGACATCGAACGCATTTTCAGCCTCACCCCATTTACCCGTCAGACGTTTTTCTTCTCGGCCACCATGGCACCCGAGATCGAGCGGATCACCAACACATTCCTGTCGAATCCGGCGCGCATTGAAGTGGCCCGACAAGCCACGGCCTCTGAGACCATCGCGCAGGAAGTCGTTATGGTCAAAGGCGGTCGTCGCGATAGCGTAGCCAAGGCCAAACGCGACGTTCTACGCGCTTTGATCACCCACGAGGGCGATGCCTGCACAAACGCAATCGTTTTTTGCAACCGCAAGGTTGATGTTGATATTGTCGCCAAGTCGTTGAAAAAGCACGGCATAGACGCTGCCCCCATCCACGGCGATCTTGACCAGTCACAGCGGACCAAAACGCTCGACAGTTTCCGCGAAGGTGGCTTGAAAATTCTGGTCGCCTCTGATGTGGCCGCACGCGGCCTTGATGTGCCCTCGGTCAGCCACGTCTTTAACTATGATGTGCCCAGCCATTCTGAAGATTACGTTCATCGCATTGGCCGCACCGGTCGTGCGGGACGCGATGGTAAAGCCATTATGATCTGCGCGCCGGCGGATGTAAAAAACCTTGATGCCATTGAAAAGTTGGTCGGCAAAGCCGTTCCACGCGCCGAGAACCCGCTGGGATCAGAGCCTGAGGCCGCAGAGCCCGCCAAGGAAGGCAAGCCCAAGCGGACCCGCACCCGAAAGCCGAAGGCTGACAAGGTTGAAGCCGAGGCCTCAGCGGAACCAGCAGAAAACAAAGCGCCTGAAGCCAAGCCCGAGCCGGAAGAAGCCAAATCACACGGCGGTCGTGGACGTGGTCGCGACAATAGAAACGACAACCGCAACAGGACCGTTGGTATGGGCGATCACATGCCCAGTTTCATCGCCAAGAGCTTTGACGAGCGGAAGGCCAGCTAAGGCCTGACCGCTTCAATTCAAACGGCTGACCACAACCGTCACTTCGGGCTTTTTGCCGATCTCGTTTTCGGTAGATTTGCGCACGATATTGCGCAGCTCTTTTTCCAGCGCGGCATCATCACTTAGCGTCTTGCGCTTGGCGCGCCCCACGAATTGGCCCAAATCCTCTTCCAGGACATCGACCAAAGGCGCTTTTGAACGGCCCGTTTCCGGCAGGCCCGATAGTTCGACCCAAGGGTCACCCAAGGGTTCATTGCCTTCCAAAATCAACGTCACCAACGCGTGGCCATTAAGCCCCATGCGAATGCGGTCGCGAACAACGCCGTCAAATTGGCCGATCTGAACATCGCCATCCAGATACGTGCGCGCCGTTTCAATGTGTTCCACCACTTTTGGCTGCTTGCCGGTCATGTCCACAACGCTGCCGTTTGGAGCGATCACCGACGCACAGCCGTTGCTTTCCGCCAGCCGCGCGTTCTCGCGCAGGTGCCGATATTCGCCATGCATCGGGATCACCATCTGCGGCTTTATCAACGCGTGCATCCTGTCAATATCGGGCCGGTTGGCGTGACCGGACACGTGATAGTGGCCAGAACTGTCATCGACCACATCAACGCCCTTTTCCGCCATCGCGTTCATCACATGAATCACGCCTTTTTCGTTGCCGGGAATGGTCTTTGAGCTGAACAAAAAGGTATCTCCTTCTGCCAGCTCTAGCCCCATGTACCTGCCCCGCGCCAATTGGGCCGAAGCAGCACGTCGTTCGCCCTGGCTTCCGGTGACCAGTAGCATCAGGTTTTCGCGCGGGATGCTTTCGGCGTCTTCTGGCGAAATGGTCGTTGGGAAGTCGGTCAGCACGCCAGTGGTGACCGACGCCTCAACCATCCGCCGCATCGCACGGCCCAAAAGACAGACCGAGCGGCCTGCCGCCACGCCAGCATCGGCTAGCGTTTTGACCCGCGCCACATTGGACGCAAACGTCGTGGCAACAAACATGCCTCTGGAATCGTTTACCAATTTGACGATCTCGGGTCCAACGCTGGCTTCTGACCGGCCGGGTTGCGACGAGAAGACGTTTGTAGAATCGCAGACCAACGCCTTGACGCCAGAGGTGCCGATTTCGCCCCACATGTCCGGATCAAACGGCTCTCCCACCAATGGGGTTTCGTCCAGTTTGAAGTCGCCCGTATGCACGACGCGGCCCGCGGGCGTGTCGATGATCATAGCCGAGCTTTCGGGAATCGAATGGCTGATTGGCGCAAACCCAATGGTAAAGGGCCCGGCTTTGACCGTCTCAGGCCACACCGGCGCTTCGATCACCTTGTCGGGGTCCTGCCCGCGATCCTGCATCTTGCGACGGGCATGGTGGGCGGTGAAATTGCGCGCGTAAATCGGCGCGCGCAGACGTGGCCAAAGCAGGCCAACCGCGCCGACGTGGTCTTCGTGCGCGTGGGTGATGAAGATGCCCTCGATCTGGTTCGCGCGTTCTTCCAGCCAGGCGATATCGGCAAAGATCAGATCCACACCCGGCGTGCTGTCCATGTCAGGAAAGGTCACGCCCAGATCGACAACGATCAAACGCTCTTTGTCCGGCGCCCCCCATCCGTAGACGTAGGTGTTCATACCAATTTCGCCCGCCCCACCAAGGGCTACGAAAATCAGGCGGTCATTGCTCATGTGTGTTCCTTGTTAAAGCGATGAATGACGGTCAGACCGTGCATGGTCAGATCGTCTTCAATCGTGTCGAAGATCACGTCGCCTTGGGCAAACAGCGGGGCCAGCCCGCCTGTGCCAATTACTTTCATCGGCGAGCCGTATTCCTTTTTGATCCGGGCGGTCAGCCCTTCGATAAGGCCGGTATAGCCCCAGAAAACCCCGGATTGAATACAATCTACCGTGTTGGTCCCAATGACTTTTTCGGGTTGCGTAATGTCCACATGCGGAAGGGCGGCAGCGCCTGCGTGCAGCGCCTCAAGGCTCAGGTTCACGCCCGGTGCGATAACACCACCCACATAAGCGCCGTCATCGGCCACCACGTCAAAGTTCGTCGCCGTGCCGAAATCCACCACCACCACGTTGCCGCCGTGGCGATCAAACGCGCCTGCCGCATTGGCCAAGCGGTCGGGTCCGGGGCGCACGCCCTCTTCCACACGCGGCGTCTGTGGCAACAGGCACTCGGGCTTGCCCACAACCAACGGGCGGCAGTTGAAAAAGCGGTCGCAAAGAACACGCAGATTGAACACGACACGCGGCACGGTGGAGGCGATCACAACCTCGTCGATCACCACGTTTTTCAGACCCTGCGCTTCCATCAGCGTCGACAACCACACATAGTATTGATCCGCCGTGCGCTGATGCTCGGTCGAGGCGCGCCACGTGCCGATAAATTCCGTACCATCCCAAATCGAGAAGACCGTGTTGGTATTGCCGGTATCGATACAAAGCAGCATGTGCGGCTCCCTTAAAAATAGACGTCCGCTGCGGGCACGGTGATGCGACCCTGCGGCGTGTTCAAAACAAGCTGACCTGCATCGTCGACAGTGTCAAAGGTGCCGGTGTGCGTGTCGCGCACCGTGCGCGCGGTGATCACCTCGCCCAGTTTTGCGGCGCGGGCCAGCCATGCAGTGCGGATGGCCGTGAAACCGTTTGTCTGAAAGGTCTGCTCCCATTGCGCAAAGGCCGGTGCAAGCTGCGTCAGAAAATCTTCCGGGCTGATCGTCTGGCCAATGATGTCCGCCAGCGCGACAGGGGCGACCGCGCCCTCGTCCATCGCCTCAAAAGGCGGGGCCGCCGCCAGATTGACGCCGATACCAATCGCCACGCCCCAAATGCGGTTCTGAGCACTCAGGCTTTCCAGCAGGATGCCGGCCACTTTGCGCCCGTCCAAAAGCGCGTCATTGGGCCATTTCAAACTAACGCTTGCGGGGGTTTTAACAAAGGCATCCAAGGCATCCGCCACAGCCAAGGCTGCGATGAAACTTCGGAACGCCGCCTCAGCCGGATTTTCAATTGGCAAGGTCAGGGTCGCCGCGAAATTCCCCTCCGTTTCAACCCAAGTGCGCCCGCGCCGCCCCCGGGGCGCTGTCTGACGGGTGGCTGTGAACCATGTGGGGTTCGGATATTGCCCGGCGCTTTCCTGCGCGACGTCCAGCGTTGAACTGACCTCTCCCAAAGGCATGTGACCGTAGGCAGCAGGCCAGTCAGACTTAGTTGACAAGCGTTGCCGCCGCCGCTGCTGCTGGCCCTTCGATGCCGAAAAGGTTGATCACGCCAAAGACCATAATCGCAGCACTGGCCACCAGCACGCCCCACAAGATCGGGCTGCCGCCGGTATCAAGGTCGTTTTCGCCCGCGCCAAAGTACATCAGGTAGACGATCCGCAGGTAATAGAACGCGCCGATCACCGAGGCGATCACGCCCGCAACCGCCAGCCACGCCATGTTGGCGTCAACCGCCGCCAGAAGCACAGCGTACTTGCCGAAGAACCCAACCAGCGGCGGAACTCCCGCCAGCGAGAAGAGCAGGATCAGCATTGCCAACGCCCGTGTCGGGTCACGGCGGGAGTACATCGACAGGGAATTGATATCGACGACGGGCGAGCCATCGCGCTCCATCGACAGGATAAAGGCGAAGGTGCCAAGGTTCATGGTCACGTAGATCGCCATGTAGATCAGCATCGATTCCACGCCCTGCGCCGTGCCAGCGGCAAGGCCCATCAAAGCAAAGCCCATGTGCGCGATGGACGAATAGGCCATCAGGCGCTTGATATTGGTCTGGCCGATCGCAGCAACCGCGCCCAGGAACATCGAGGCCACCGAGAGCACCGCCAAAATCTGCTGCCAGTCGCTGACGATCCCGCCAAAGGCATCGTGCACAACGCGCGCGAAAAGCGCCATGGCCGCCATCTTGGGGGCGGTCGCAAAGAACGCGGTGATTGGTGTGGGCGAGCCTTCGTAGACGTCCGGCGTCCACATGTGGAAAGGGGCTGCACTCACCTTGAAAGCAAGACCAGCAGCGATGAACGACAGGCCAAAAAGCAGGCCAACGGATGTCTCACCCTGTGCCGCCTCGATGATACCAGCGAACTCGGTGGTGCCGGTAAAGCCGTAGACCAGCGATGCGCCATAGAGCAAAAGGCCCGAAGACAGCGCGCCAAGGACGAAGTATTTCAGGCCTGCTTCGGTCGATCTCACACTGTCACGGCGCAGCGATGCGACGACGTAAAGCGCCAGCGATTGCAATTCCAGCCCCATGTAAAGGGCAATCAGATCACCTGCCGAGACCATGACCATCATACCGACAGCGGCAAGTGCGACCAGCAATGGGTATTCGAACCGCAACAAACCGCGCCGCGCCATGTACCCTTCGCTCATCAGCAGCACTATGGCGGCTGACATCAGGATCGTGACCTTCGCAAAGCGTGCAAAGGCATCATCGACAAACATGCCGCCAAAGGCCCGTGCCGTGCCAGCACCCTGCACGCCAATCCAAAGGGCAAGGGCAACCATGAAAGCGCCCGTGGCCCAAAGAATTGCCTGGGCCAAGCGGTCTTGACCGCCGTAAGCACCGCCGACCAAGGCCAGCATCGCAAAGACAGACAGCAGGATTTCCGGCAGAATGATGGAAAGATCACCCGGTTGCATCAGTTGTCCCCTTCGTTCACGGCCACCATCGCGTCGGCCATATGCGTATCAACGGCGACCTGATAATCGCTGAGCAGCGCCTCGACCGAGGGGCTGATAATGTCGGTAACCAAGCTTGGGTAAACGCCCAGCAGGATGGTCATGATAATAAGTGGCGCAAAAATCCAGCGCTCGCGCGCGGTCATGTCGGTAATCGACTTTAGACTTTCCTTGATCAGATCGCCCATCACCACCCGGCGATACAGCCAAAGCGCGTAGGCGGCTGAGAGGATTACTCCTGTTGCAGCCACGGCTGCGACCCAAGTGTTGGCCTGGAACATGCCCATCAATGTGAGGAATTCGCCAACGAAACCCGAGGTGCCCGGCAAGCCGACGTTCGCCATAGTGAACAACATGAACACCGCCGCATAGGCAGGCATTCGGTTCACAAGGCCACCGTAAGCATCAATCTCACGCGTGTGCATCCGGTCATAAATCACGCCAACGCACAGGAACAATGCGCCCGAGATAAACCCGTGGCTGATCATCTGGAAAATCGCGCCGTCAAGCCCTTGCTGGTTCGCCGCAAAAATCCCCGCCGTCACAAAGCCCATGTGCGCAACTGATGAGTAGGCGATCAGCTTTTTCATGTCTTCCTGCATCAGCGCGACCAGCGAGGTGTAGACAATCGCAATCGCCGAGAGCCACAAAACGAAGTCGGCCAGAAGATCAGACGCAACCGGGAACATCGGCAGCGAAAAGCGCAAGAAGCCGTAGCCACCCATTTTCAACAGGATCGCGGCAAGCACAACAGAGCCTGCCGTCGGTGCCTGAACGTGCGCATCGGGCAACCATGTGTGCACCGGCCACATCGGCATTTTCACCGCGAAGCTGGCAAAGAACGCAATCCACATCAGCGTCTGCAAGCCACCAATGATCTGGAAACCCCAGACATCCAGTGTCTGCGAGCTGAAGTTATGATCGAGCAGCGCCACGATATCGGTGGTCTGCGCATCGACATACATTGCCACCATGGCGACCAGCATCAGGACCGAGCCGAAGAAGGTGTAAAGGAAGAACTTGAACGACGCATAGATGCGTTCCTTGCCACCCCAGATGCCAATGATCAGGAACATCGGGATCAGGCCAGCCTCGAAGAACAGATAGAACAGCACCAGATCAAGTGCCGTGAACACGCCCAACATCAGCGTTTCCAGCACCAGAAATGCGATCATGTATTCCTTGACCCTGTGCGTCACGTCCCAGCACGACAGGATCACCAGCGGCATCAGGAAGGTGGTCAGCATCACGAACAGGATCGAAATGCCGTCAACGCCCATCTTGTAGGTAAAGCCGAGGATCCACTCGGCCTCTTCCACAAACTGGAAGTCGGCGTTCGCTGCATCGAACCCTGCCAGCAGGAAGAGAGATGCCAAAAACGATGCAGTTGTCGCGGCCAGCGCCAGCCATTTCGCGTTTTTCTGTGCGGCTTCATCGTCTCCGCGCAGCAACAGGCCCAGAATGGCCGCGCCAATCAGTGGAACGAAGGTGACGATCGAAATCAGGTTATCCATCTCAGTTGCCCCCCGAGATTGACATCCAGGTGAC
>JABDJX010000180.1 GCA_013003245.1 Silicimonas sp.
GCATCAGAGCGCTCCCATCACCTTTTGATTGAATCCATAAATCTGGCGCGCGCCGCCCATCGGGATCAGGGACACCTCGCGGCGTTGGCCGGGCTCAAACCGCACGGCGGTACCTGCGGCGATGTCCAGTCGCATGCCACGTGCTGCATCGCGGTCAAATTCGAGGCCCGCGTTGGCTTCGGCAAAATGATAGTGCGAGCCGACCTGAACCGGGCGGTCACCGGTATTGGCAACCATCAGCACCGTCGCCTCGCGATCGGTGTTCAGTGTCAGGTGGCCATTGGCTGGGAAAAGCTCTCCTGGGATCATGGGACGGCTCCTTTAGCGAATGGGGTTGTGGACGGTGACAAGCTTGGTGCCATCAGGAAAGGTCGCCTCGACCTGCACTTCGTGGATCATCTCGGGGATGCCTTCCATGCATTGGTCGCGGGTGATGACCTCGGCGCCGGCTTGCATCATATCGGCGACCGAGCGCCCGTCGCGCGCGCCTTCGACCACGGCGTCAGTGATCAGGGCAATCGCCTCGGGGTGGTTCAGTTTCACGCCACGGCTCAGCCGTTTGCGCGCCACTTCGGCTGCCATGGCTACCATCAGTTTATCTTTCTCGCGTGGGGTCAGTTGCATCAAAGGCTCCATGATCGGGGAAGGGCGCCGCCCTTCAAGAGTTCAAGCACAGGCACAAGGGCGCACCGCATCAGGTAGCCGTCTTTTGCCAAAAGGCGCAGCACAAGAATGTCGGGCGCCAGAAGGCTGGCTCCTGCGGTTTGTGGCAACATCCGGCGCACTGTTTGCAACTGTGTTTCGGCATTGGGATGGACGCTGACCACCGTAGCGACTGCGCGCTTGTCGCGCGCCACAGCGCTGCCTGACAATTGGTCTTCGGCGTTGCCGTCGATGAAAATGCGGTCAAGGTAAATGGGGCTATTGCCACGACGGATTTCAATGCGGTCATCCAGACTGATCTGGCCCACACGCTCTCCCATCGCGGTGCGGCCAAAAACGATTTGCTCGACCATCAGCAGGTGGGATGTCTGTGCAAGATCAACGGTTAGACGACGGTTCAGGCCCGCGCCATCAAAGACGATCAACTCCTGAGGCAGCCAGAACAATGTGGCGTCTTCTTGCGCGCTTAGCCGGGTTTCAACCATCGCCGCGCCTTGGGCCGAGCGATAGGCGCGCTCAGCGGCTTGGGTCGTCAGGGTGATTTCTGTGCCCGCACCCGCCTTGACATCCGCCACAAACGCATCGCCCCCGGTCAACCCGCCCGAGGTGTTGATCATGATCGCCTCAAGCGCGCGTCCATGCGGGAAAAGCGCCTTTGTCGAGCCGGAGGTGCGCAGCGTGTCGATGGCCGACCCGTTGCCGAGCACTTTTGACGACAGATGCAACGCACCCTTTGCGCGTGGCGGACGCAGAGCGTTGACTGTGAAATTTGCGCCGATGAAAGACATGCCCACCCAGAATTCAGTTCGACAAGTCTGCCGAGCAAAGCCGAAACCTTCCACATCCGCCCATGTTTTGGGCACAGCAAAACGCATATGTGCCTATTTTCTGGGCGAAACTGCACTTGGCTGCAAAGAAAGTGGGCAGCTGCCGCAATTCTTCCAAGGCGCAGAGTGCCTTAAAGCCCGCGTACGGATTGATGGTCCGTGTCGATCCAAATAGCATTCGCTGACGCGCTGGGCGTGAAAAAGCCGAACGCACCGGGCTGTTTCAACACTGCAGCAGGCGCGGATGTGGCCATGGCGTAGGCCGTTTCGCGCGTCACGCCGACGCGGTTGATCAAGACGGAAATGGCGCGCGCCATCTCAAGATCAGCGCCTGCAAGCGTGCCGTCTTCCAGCGTCAGGCGTCCGTCTTTGCGCAAAACCGTGCGGCCGTTCAATTCAAAAGCGGTTATGTCAGAGCCAACCGTCGACATCGCGTCGGTGACCAGAAATATCGCGCCGGGCCCGGATTTGGCGGCAAGCGCTATGCCCATGCTGGCCGCATGCACGTGGATGTCATCGGCGATCAGACCCGCGAAGACGCCGCCACTGGCCAATGTCGCCCCGACAAGGCCCGGCTCACGGTTCCCCATCTGGCTCATCGCGTTGAACAGATGCGTCACGCAGCGCGCGCCAGCGTCAAACGCCTTTTGCGCCTGCGCCATCGAACAATCCGTGTGACCGAGCGAAACGACAATGCCTGCGTCAGAGAGCCGCCTGATCTGATCAGAGGTGACGTTTTCCGGTGCGACAGTCACCATCACGTTGGGCAGACGCCCTGCGGCATCGATCAGGAACGCCTCGTCATTCGGTTCCATCCTGCGAATTAACGTCGGATCATGCGCCCCTTTGCGCGCCACCGACAGGTGCGGCCCCTCCAGATGAACGCCGACGATGCCGGGCACACTTTGGGCAATAGCCGCCTCCACGGCGTCCACCGCCGTGCGGGTCCGCTTCGCTGTGTCGGTGATCAGTGTGGGCATAAAGGCGCGGGTACCGGTGCTGGCGTGTGCCTCTGCAATGGCGGCAAGCCCTTCGACGGTCGTTTCATCATTGAACATGACACCGCCGCCGCCGTTGACCTGAAGGTCCACAAAGCCCGGAAGGATGGTGCCATCGCGCATTGTCTCCACTGTATAATCAGCGGGGATCGCCTCGGCTGCGACGATCCCGGCAACCAAATCGCCATCCAGCAGCAATGCCTTGCCACTTTGCAGGTCTTTGCCGTCGAAAATCTCTGCGCCAGTCAGCGCACGCTTGCTCATACCGTTTCCGTGACTTTTTTCAGATGGCGCGGCGCGTCGGGGTTAATGCCGCGGGCTTGGGCGATCTGTTCGACAGTGGCATAAAACGAGACGATCAGTGAAATCGGATCGGTCACGGGATGGGCCGTGCGCGCGCAGGGTATAATCGTTGCACCTATGGCCTTGTCCGACGTGACAAAGACCTTCGCACCCTTGGCCGCAATCTGATCTGCAACCTCGACAAGTGATGCCTCGGCTTTGTCGCCCGCCGCCAGCGCCAAAACTGGAAATCCGCGCTCAACGATGGAGACAGGTCCGTGCAGCACTTCGGCTGACGAATAGGACTCGGCGTGAAGCTGGCAGGTTTCCTTGAACTTCAAAGCCGCCTCGTTCGAGACGGCCAGTGCCGGACCGCGCCCCAGACAATAAAGCGATTGCTTGGATGCAACTTCGTCTGCCAACACGCTCCAATCGACCTGGGTGGCCTTGTCCAGCACGTCGGGCAGGGCGCGGATGGCGGCGAGAAGTGTCGTGTCCTGACGCCACTCGGCCACAAGCCAGGCGGCAGTGACCACCGATGTCACGAATGTTTTCGTCGCCGCCACGCTAATCTCTGATCCCGCATGCAGGTTAAGGGCGTGGGTGCTGACCTTGGCCAGATCACTGTCGGTGTGATTGGTCAGCGCAAGGCTGAGCGCGCCCTGATCGGCGGCCATTTTCGCCATGCGCACAATGTCGGGGCTTTTGCCCGATTGTGACACGGCAAGACAAGCGGCACCTGCAAGTTTCAGTTGCCGCTGGTAGATCGACGCCACAGACGGTCCGACAGAGGCGACCGGCACGCCGGCCACAAGTTCGCTGACGTACTTGAAGTATTTGGCAGCATGATCGGACGAGCCGCGCGCGACCGAGACCATGAAGGCCGGATCCTTGTCGCGCAAAGCTGAAGCGGCGCGGCGCACATCTGCTGCGCCGTCGGTCAGCAAGGTTTCAACAGCCTGCGGGATCTCGAAAATCTCGCGGCGCATGTGCGTTTGGGCAGACATGGCTACTCCTTGGTGAGTCTCAGCTCGGCGACAAAATTGTAGGCGTCGCCGCGGTAAATGGATTGGGTGAACTCGGCAACACGACCGCTTTCCAGGTAAGACGTGCGCTCGATCCGCAAGCCCGCATCGCCCGGTGCCACTGCCAGAAGGGTCGCATCTGACTCTGACAGATTCACCGCCGATATCTTTTGCAGTGCGCGAACAGGGCGGAACCCGTCGCGCTGAAGCACTTCGTAAAGCGAGGTTTCGACCGCCAGTGGATTGGGCAGGATGTCTGTTGGTAAGGACGCGCGCTCAATCGCGATGGGTTCGCCATCTGCAAGGCGCAGGCGCACGATGCGCGCCACTGAGTCTTCTGCTGCCAGTCCAAGCGATGTCATCTCGTCGGGCGAGGGCATGAAGAGGCCGCGCTCAAGCCAGCGCGAGGTCGAGGTTTTTCCGCGCCGGGCCATGTCTTCGGAGAAAGAGGTCAACCGCGAGAGTTTTTGCTCGATCTGCTCAGGCTTTGACGAAATGAACGACCCTGACCCCTGGCGTTGAACGATGGTGCCGTCTTCGGCCAGTGACTGGATTGCCTTGCGCACGGTGACGCGGGAAAAATCCGTGATCGATGCAATTTCCCGCTCGGGCGGCAGGGGGCTGCCGGGTGGGAGGATGCCCTTTGAGACACCGTCGCTCAAGCGCTGGCGTAATTGCACGTATCGCGGGCCTGCGTCGGTGCGAAACCACTTTTTCGGCGCAAGGAATTCAGCGACGCTCATGGGGCTTTTTCCATTTTGTTGAATGCCTGTTGGGCAAGGCGCAATGCGCCATCGAGAGCTGTGCCAAGTGCGGGACGCACACGATCTCGGAAGACTGTTTCAAGATACGGTTCATAATGCGGGCCGATCCCGCCGGTCAGGCAGATCACGTCTTCACCCTCCAGCGTCACCGCGTTGAGACAGGCGTTAAGATAGGCAGCGCCCTCTTTCACGATGTGCAGGCCGTTTGCGTCGCCCGAGGCAGCGGCCTGAATGACAGAGCGCGCCAAGCTGCCATAGTCCGCCGGCGTGGCGTCTTTGGCAAAGGCGACCATGCCGGTCAGGTCCTTGGTCCGTTCCAAAAGCGCCTGCGTCAGATCGGAGTGTGACGCGAGGCCATCATGCGCCAGAACCGTGCGCCGCAGTGCTTTGCGCCCCAGCCATGCGCCTGAGGCTTGGTCGGACAGATGCAGGCCCCAGCCCCCGAAGAAGCGGGTCGTTTCGGCTGAACGGGCGGCGACAAAGGTGCCGGTGCCGATTGCTGCCAATATACCGTTGGCGTCGCCCAAGGCACCCGCCAGCGAGGTTTCGCGATCGTCAGAGACGATGGAGCGCTTGAAGGGCAAGGCGTCCGCCATAGCGGTTGCGTCTGCGTCCGTAAGAATGCCTGCAAGCCCGACGCGCGCGGTGCTTTTGGCCAGATCATCAGGCGAAATACTGTGGGCTGCTGCAAGTCTGGAAACCGCCGCCTGTACATTGGCAATAGTGCCGATGCTGTCGGTAGAGTAGTTGGCGGGGCCACCCGACGCCTCGCCAATGCGCTTGCCCGAGGCATCGCATATTGCCACACGGCAGCCCGTACCGCCACCGTCGATTCCGAATATATACTGTGGTTGCGCAATACCCATAAAATACCTTTAGCATACCTATTTGCATGTTGAAACCCCAATCGTTGGCATTTCTGCCTAAAATTGCTGAAGTTGGGTTATAAATATTTAATTGGTAGACAAAAGGTATTATTTCGGTATTGTGGTGGAAACGGTGGGGAATCGTCTTGGATCACGCAGCATCATCAACTGAAAGCAAAGCGCATATCGATGCGATGCAACCTGCACAGGCGCTTTCCGCCATGCTGGCCTCGCAATGCGCGGCAGCTGCGGTGGTTCAGAAAGCCCTCAGCGATATCGAGGCGGCGGCGCGACTGGTCGCAAGCGCATTGGGGCAGGGTGCCACCTTGCACTATGCGGCGGCGGGCAGTTCTGGTCTGATGGCGCTTGCCGATGCCTGCGAACTGCCGGGCACGTTTCAGGTGCCGCAAACGCAGATCAAGGTTCACATGGCGGGCGGTGTGCCTGCCGATGGCGTGATGCCGGGTGACACAGAAGACAGCACGGATGACGCTGCGCGTGCGGCGGGGTCTGTGTCTTCAGGCGATGTAGCGATCGTGATAAGCGCAAGCGGAACAACGCCCTATGCGCTTTCCTTCGCCAAGGCGGCACGCCACAGCGGCGCAAAAACCATTGCCATTGCAAACAAGGCAGGCTCCGAGTTGCTGACACTTGGCGATGTCGCCATTCTCCTCGACACACCTCCAGAAGTGCTGGAAGGGTCAACACGACTGGGGGCGGGAACAGCGCAGAAAATCGCGCTCAACATGATATCGACGCAAGCGGCGGTCTTGCTTGGCCATGTGCACGAGGGGTTGATGGTGAACCTCAATCCCGACAACATGAAACTGCGGCAGCGGGCCTGCGACATTGTCGCCAAAATAGTCGGCGTCTCGGGGCCTGAGGCCGAAGAGGCTTTGAAAGTCACAGGTTTCGATACCAAGGCCGCGACGCTGGTCGCGCGCGGCGTGGCTCTGGGCGAGGCTAAGGCCCTGCTTGACCGCAACAAAGGACACTTGCGCGCGTGTCTTGGCGAGATGGATGCGCGCACAAAAACAACAAACTGAACTCAACACCAAATGGGAGAGACATGATGAAAACCACAACCTTCAAAGGCGCACTGCTGGCCACCACGTTGCTGGCAGCAACTGCGGCCACAGCGCAAGACGCCGAGCTGATCATTGAAAGCTGGCGCAATGACGACCTTGCCATCTGGCAAGACAAGATCATTCCCGCGTTCGAAGCGGAAAACCCCGGCATCAAGGTGAAATTCACCCCGTCAGCGCCTGCTGAATATAACGCCGTGTTGAACTCGAAGCTGGATGCAGGCTCTGCCGGCGACATCATCACCTGCCGTCCGTTTGATGCCTCCCTTGCGCTTTATGAAGCAGGACATCTGGCCGACCTCAGCGATATGGAAGGTATGTCCAACTTTTCAGATGTGGCAAAGTCCGGCTGGTCGACCGATGACGGAAGTGCGACCTACTGCGTGCCAATGGCATCGGTGATCCACGGCTTTATCTACAACAAGGACGCCTTTGCCGAGCTTGGACTTGAGGTTCCCACAACGGAAGCCGAGTTCTTTGCCGTGCTCGATGCGATCAAGGAAGACGGCTCTTACATCCC
>JABDJX010000219.1 GCA_013003245.1 Silicimonas sp.
GTCCAAAGGCGTGTGGCGTGCATGTAGTCGTCTGCTTGGAATTCGCCATCCTTGTAAAAGGTCAGAAGGTTCATCGAAGCGAGGTTACAAGCCGTGTCGTCAAGGAACATATATTCGGAACAAGGGTTTGAGCCACGAATTTCACCGTCCTCAGGGCATGTATGCCACGCGTTGACAGTGTCATGGTACTGGATGCCCGGATCAGCACAGGCCCATGCGGCGTGGCCGACATCATCCCACAGATCGCGCGCTTTCACGGTCTTGGCGATCGTGCCGTCCTTACGATTGATCAGATCCCAGTCCGCGTCATCCTCGACCGCCTTCAAAAAGGCGTCGGTGACACGGATCGAGTTGTTAGAGTTCTGCCCGGAAACGCTTGAATAGGCTTCAGAATCCCAGTCGGTGTCATAGGTCGGGAACTCGATGCTGGTGTGACCCTGCCGTGCATAATCCAGCACGCGCTTGATATAGGTCTCGGGGATCGCAACCTTCTTGGCGTCGCGGATCGCCGTCTTCAGCGTTTCGTTCGCAACAGGATCATAAGCATCCGCCTCGGCACCGTCCCACGTGCGGATCGCCGCGAAAATCCCGTTCAGCTTTTCTTCGTGCATCTTCGAACCAGCAACGATTGACGCCACTTTCTGCTCTTCCAATACCTTCCAGTTGATGAATTCCTGAATGTCAGGGTGATCCGCGTCAACAATCACCATCTTGGCCGCACGGCGCGTGGTGCCGCCCGATTTGATCGCACCAGCCGCCCGGTCACCGATTTTCAGAAAGCCCATCAGGCCAGAGGATTTACCCCCGCCTGACAGGCTTTCCCCCTCACCACGGAGATGGGAGAAATTGGTCCCCGTGCCACTTCCGTACTTGAACAACCGCGCTTCACGCACCCACAGGTCCATGATGCCGCCTTCGTTCACCAGATCATCCGCACACGACTGGATAAAGCAGGCGTGCGGTTGCGGATGCTCGTAAGAGCTGGCCGATTTTGTCAGCTTGCCGGTCTTGTAGTCCACATAGTGGTGCCCCTGAGATGGCCCGTCGATACCGTAAGCCCAGTGCAGGCCGGTGTTGAACCACTGCGGGCTGTTCGGTGCTGCGCGCTGTGTCGCCAGCATATAGCGCATCTCGTCAAAGTAGGCCTTCACGTCCTTCTCGGTCGAGAAATAGCCGCCCTTCCAGCCCCAATAGGCCCAGGCCCCCGCAAGACGGTCAAACACCTGACGTGCCGAGATTTCGCCACCGTAACGGGCGTCGTCGGGCAACTTTTCCAAAGCCTTTTCATCTGCAACAGAGCGCCACAGGAATTCGGGAACGCCCTTTTCCTTTACCTTTTTCAAGGCAGCAGGCACGCCAGCTTTGCGGAAATACTTCTGCGCAATCACGTCTGACGCCACCTGACTCCAGCTTGCAGGTACATCCACATCATCAAGTTTAAACACAACTGTGCCGTCAGGATTCCGGATCTCCGACGTTGTCGTTGTGAATTCCAAGCTTGCGTAAGCGTCTTTACCTGCCTTGGTAAAGGTGCGTTCAATTTTCATCGACCTTTTGCCCCGTTTTTTCGTCGACCCGCCTGTTCACGAGCCGCATAAAGTGTTTTTCGTGCCGGTCGCTTGGACAACGCACACACCTCCCCTGTCCGCTGACACCACGTGCCGACGATCAAGTCCCAGTTCCTCTTAGCCGAGGGCCTTAGGTGAAAGGTCTGTCCCGCTGCCCGCCAACACTAAATCTTGTGGTGTGTCGACCGGCTTGCACAACTTGCGGCATTTACCGCCCCATCGTCAACACAATTTTGTCACTTTTTCTCGCCGGTGAGCGGTTGACAATCCGCCCGTGTACAAAGGCTGATTCCAGCCAGTGAAGCTGTCACAAGAATTTCACTTTAAACCAAAGCAGTTGCGAGCCTGCGTTGAGTTTCAGCATGAACAAGCGCCCAAGACTTCGGCTTTGTGTTTTGCTCATTTTTCCTGATAATTCCGCGTTACCAACAGATCCATCGTTTGCGCCCAAACGAAAAATCACACCCTGGTGTACGAATCCAAGTGGCCATCAACATATAGTGGCCACCAAACACAGCATGAAGATTCGGATCAGACAGTTTTATTCAAATTGTCTTTCTTCTTGGCAAAAATACTCTGGGGGCATCGCGACAGCGATGTGGGGCAAAGCCCCTCCGCAGGCCCCGTCCATGAACTGCACCCAGTTCTGATTCTGGTCTTTGGAAATGGTCGGGGCGGCGAGATTCGAACTCACGACCCCCTGTACCCAAAACAGGTGCGCTACCAGACTGCGCCACGCCCCGACTCGCTGCCGTATCTAACCGCGCTTCTCGGCTCTGGCAATCACTCAAACGGGGTTGATGCCTCTTTTTGGCAAATATATCGGCTGCAGCGGCGCGGGTTAGCACGCCCAGGCCGCGTCCTTGCCCAAAGCCGGGTGGCGCAACTCGCTGCCCTCGGATATCCCAAGGCGTCTTGCCAACCCACCGTTGATTTCCAGAACGAACTGAACCCCGTCACCTCCATCAATCCCTGTCAGATCAAGGGGGCGGGCATTTTCATGCACACGCGTGACCACGCCATTTGCGTCAGCAAAGATCATATCCAGCGGAATAAGGGTGTTTTTCATCCAGAACACCGTTTTTTGCGGGCGCTCATAAACAAAGAGCATGCCGGCACTTCTGGCCATGCTTTCGCGGTTCATCAGACCAAGCGAGCGTTCGGCCGGATCATCGGCAACTTCAACGGTGAACCGCGCGGTTCCCCAGTCGCCCCGAAGGTCTAGACGTGTGTCACTGCATTCCGCCCACGCTTGCGTGGCAAGGCAAAAAAGCGCTGCGACCGCAAAGGGCTTCACGCTTCTTCGTCGACTTCGGCTTGAAGGGCTGCTTCCCAAGAGGTGACTTGTGTGGCCATGCGCCCGCGCTTGCCATCAACCACGCGCAATGAGACCGCCTCGCCGGGTTGCAAATCTGCAAGTCCCGAGCGGCGCAGAATTTCGATATGCAAAAAGACGTCTTCATCGCGACCAAAGACGTTTGCAAATCCAAATCCCTTTGCCTTGTCGAACCACTTCACCCGTGCAGGCTCAAGCGGAAGCGACAAATCAACGGGCTCGGTGATTTCACCACCTTCATCCAGCCCGATCTCAATATCAGGTGCAGTCGTTGGCGGTGCTATATTCAGCACTTCCACTGCCTGAATGCCACGCGCTGTTTCCTGAACAATCACTTCAATCCCCGCGGCATCAGCCACAGAAGATTGTCCAAAGTTCCGCAGAACATTGGCGTGGAGCAGTATGTCAGGTCCACCATGATCTGATACCACAAAGCCGAAGCCTTTTGACGGATCAAACCATTTAACGGTTCCTGTGACACGCGCCCCGTCTTTATCGGCGTCGGTCATCTCTTGCATCATCCCTCGGGTCTTTCGCCCATTTTTTTGTAGTGTGTCGCATGCGGCGCTTCAAATGCAATGTCTAACATCCATAATGAGTGATTTTTTGTGCAATTTTCCATTAAGGATGCAGTCGTGTGACGCTCCAGTCACCATTTGTGCGTTCTTTGCGCCACTGAAAGCGGTCATGAAGGCGAAACTCTCCGTCTGCCCAGAATTCGATTTGCACAGGTGTGATCCGAAAGCCACCCCAAAATGGCGGACGTTTCGGATTAAGTCCATGAGTAAGTCCCATTTTGGCGGCTTCTGCCACAAGGGCTTCACGAGATGACAACGGCTCTGATTGCCTCGAGGCCCAGGCGCCGATCCGGCTTTTCAGAGCGCGCGTGGCATAATACGCATCCGCTTGAGGGCCATCTTCCACCGTCACCCGCCCGCGCACACGAATCTGGCGACGCAACGATTTCCAGTGCAAAACAAATGCCGCCTGCGGATTTGCTTTCAGTTCCTGACCCTTGGCGCTCTCGTAATTCGTATAAAAAACGAATGCATCGTTTTCGATGTCTTTCAGAAGGACCATCCGTACGTTGGGCAGGCCATCAGGCCCTGATGTTGCCAGCGCAATCGCATTGGGGTCGTTGGGTTCGGACGCTTCGGCCTCGCCCAACCACCGGCGGGCAATCTCGAATGGATCGTTTCCTTCAAATATCCCACTGCGGCGTTCCATTGCGAAGACCTCCGTTTCGCTCTCTTGTCTCTCTTGATGCGATAGACCTGATGTCATAGACCCAAGCCACGGTAAATGGGCAAGGAAAACAAAAATGACCGCAGGGATGATGGCTGGAAAACGTGGGCTGATCATGGGATTGGCCAACGACAAATCAATCGCTTGGGGCATCGCCAAGGCCTGCGCTGACCAAGGCGCGGAACTGGCGTTTTCCTATCAGGGCGAGGCGCTTTTGAAGCGGGTAAACCCGTTGGCCGCGCAACTTGACTCTGACATCGTGATCCCCTGCGACGTGGGAGACGAGGCCAGCATGGACGCGCTATTTGCCGAGCTTGAGAAACGCTGGGGCAAGTTGGACTTCGTTGTCCATGCCATTGGGTTTTCAGACAAAAATGAACTTCGGGGTCGTTATGTCGACACCAGCCGCGACAATTTCATGATGTCGATGGACATTTCCGTCTATTCCTTCACCGCGATTTGCCAGCGTGCGTCCAAGATGATGCCTGATGGCGGCTCGCTGCTGACGCTCAGCTACTATGGGGCAGAAAAGGTGATGCCACATTATAACGTCATGGGTCTGGCTAAAGCGGCGCTTGAAGCATCCGTGCGCTATATCGCCGAAGACCTGGGCCGCGACGGCATCCGCTGCAACGCGATCAGCGCGGGCACGATCAAAACTCTCGCCGCCAGCGGCATCGGCGATTTCCGCTACATCCTGAAGTGGAACGAGTACAACTCGCCCATGCGCCGCAACGTGTCGATCGAAGACGTTGGCGGTGCCGCGATGTACCTGCTGTCGGATCTGTCACGCGGTGTGACGGGCGAAGTGCACCACGTTGACAGTGGTTACCACGTCGTGGGCATGAAGGCGCTGGATGCGCCTGATATGACCTACACACCGAAGGAATAGCCCCGTGACCTTTGCTGTATTCATCGGCATCGCCCTGATCCACCTTGTGGCGGCCATCTCTCCGGGCCCCTCTTTTGTTGTCTCGGTGCGTACCGCTGCCGCCGAAGGGCTGAAACCAGCCATTGGGCTGGCCCTCGGGTTCGGACTTGGCGCGTTTATTCTTGCACTTCTGGCTCTGCTGGGGCTGGCGGTGCTTTTTGAGGTGGCTCCCACCCTTATGGTCGTCTTCAAGATCGTCGGCGCAGCGTTTCTGGGTTATATCGCGTGGAAAACGTGGCGCCATGCCCGTCATCCGCTGCCTGCGGCACATGATGAGATTGCCGGAGCGCCCCCTCGCTCTTTGATTTCGGCCACGCGGTTAGGCCTGATGACACAGCTTGCCAATCCCAAGCCGATCCTCTTTTTCGGCGCGGTCTTCGTCGGCCTTGTGCCGCCCGACACACCTGCTCCCGTCCTGGCCGCGCTTTTATTCGTCATTTTCATGCAGGAAACGCTTTGGTACGTGCTTGTGGCCCGAATTTTCTCGCTGGCCCGCGCCCGCGCCGCCTATGGCCGCTTCAAGGCCCATGTTGACCGCGTCTTTGGCGGCCTGATCGCGGCCCTTGCCGCCAAAATCGCATTGACCTGAGGAGCCCGCTATGACCGACCGTCTGCCCCACGAAAAAGGCTTCCACGTCAGTTGGGATCAAATCCACCGCGATGCCCGTGCACTGGCATGGCGGCTGGACGGGCGCGGCCCCGACAACGGCGCGTGGCGCGCCATCGTTGCCATCACCCGAGGCGGCATGGCCCCTGCGATGATCATCGCGCGCGAGTTGGATGTGCGCACCGTCGATACGGTCAGCGTGAAAAGCTACGACAATCAGGCGCAGTCCGAGGCCGCGATCCTGAAAAAACCCGATGATGAGCTAATGGGCGACGGCACCGGCATCCTTATCATCGACGATCTGGTCGACAGCGGCAAAACGCTGGAACTGGTCCGCGACCTCTACCCAAAGGCGCATTTCGCCACCGTTTATGCAAAACCCAAAGGCGAGCCGATGGTCGATACGTTCATCACCGGCGTCAGCCAGGACACATGGATTTTCTTCCCGTGGGATATGGCGCTGCAATACGTCGAGCCCTATCGCGGGACGGAGTAAGGTCGGTGTAATGC